>JBEKQS010000094.1:0-17901 GCA_049519475.1 Bryobacteraceae bacterium
CTGGACCACCGCCATCGCCTGCACCATGTTTGGCGGCAACGGCACGGCGGTCGAAGGCATCCACAACGGCCCCTACGCGCTGCCCAACATGCAGGTGGACTATCACAACGTCGATCCGGGCATCCCCGTCAGTTACTGGCGCTCGGTGGGCTACTCGCAGAACGTGTTCTTCGGCGAATCGTTCCTCGACGAAATGGCTCATGCCGGCGGAAAAGATCCCGTCGAGCTGCGCCGCCGCCTGCTGGCCAAATCGCCGCGTGTGCTGGCCGCTCTCGAACTGGCAGCCGAAAAAGCCGACTGGGGCAAGGCGCTTCCCGACGGACACGCCCTCGGGGTGTCCGTCGCCAACAACATCGGCAGCAACACTGTTCAGATCGCCGAGGTCTCGGTCCTCAAGGGCAAACTCAAAATTCACCGCGTAGTTTGCGCCGTCGATTGCGGCCAGGTGGTAAACCCCGCCGGCGTGGCGCAGCAGATCGAAAGCGGCATCACCTTCGGGCTCTCCGCCGCGTTGAAGGGCGGCATCACCATCAAGAACGGCCGCGTGGAGCAAAGCAATTTCTTCGACTACGACGTGGTCCGCATCGATGAGATGCCCCGCGTGGAAGTCCATCTCGTGCCCAGCAACGCCGCCCCCGGCGGCATCGGCGAAGCCACCACGCCCGGCATCGCGCCGGCGGTCTGCAATGCCATCTTCGCCGGCACCGGGAAACGCATCCGCACGTTGCCGATTAGGGCCGAAGATTTGGCATAGCCACAATACGGTTTACTGAAAGGGGGGCAGGCAAGTGGCCCGAAATCACTCACTTTTGGCTCGCCCCTCCCCCTTGCTCGTCAATTCGTCCGCGAAGACCATCATCGTCTGGACGCAGCCGTCGTCCAGGGTTCCTGGTACTGTCCTCTAAAGTGTATCGCTCAGCGCGCGGCCCAGGGGTCGCGGTGGCTTATCAGCATAATAGCTCACGGATTTGATGAGCGGCTATTTGCGGTAACGCCGCGATACAATTGAAGGTGAACTTGTTTTGGGGATTGTATGGAGACTTGGCACGCGTATATTGACGAAAGCTACAACTCGAAGACGTTTTGCGTCGGCGGCTTTTTCGCGCCGGTAGCGATATGGGACAGGATTACGTGCGCTTGGGCAGAACGAATCGATCATGAGAACCGCATGTCGGCCAAGAAGGGATTCCCTCCGATCACGCGCTATCATGCAACGTATTGCGCCGGTCTCAGCCACCAATTCAGCAAGGCGAATGGCTGGGACGTGCCGAGGCAGATCAAGTTTACGAAACGACTCTGCGAGGTCCTTGGCAAGCAGCCTCCTCGTGGGATTGTGGTCGGGGGCGCGATTGCGGACGCGAAGGCGTACCTGGACATCGCTGGAAAGACTCGAGCAAAGGATTTGCTTTACAGCATGTGTTTCAAGATGTGCTTGCTTCAGATCGCGGCAGTGATGTATGCGGAGTTCCTGGATGCACGGGTGAAGGTCTTCTACGAGAGAAGCGAATTCGAAGGGCTGGCCAAAGAGGCCTACGATGCATCGATCAAGGAACACGATGTGCTGCACCTGTTTAGGAAATTCGACGGCGCAGACGTTGCAGGATGGGAGACTGCGTGTGCGCTTCAGGCCGCGGACTTCATGGCTTACGAAGGCTTGCAGTGCGTTGAGAGGTCGATGAAGGGCAACAGCAAACTGAAGAAATCGCTCAATGCCATGATCGGTAACAAAATTCCGATCCAGATCATGCACTTCAAGCGCGAGAATTTTGCGGACATTGCGCGGATTGCGGAAAACAGGCGTGTGGGGGAACCGCTTCACGCTGGCCTAGAATCCGCAATCGGCCTCAGCCTTGGCGGGCTTGGCCGGATTCCTGGCAATCGCGATACCTATCGCTAGTGTGGGCTTCCGCGCTCGCATTCGCTCGGGTCTAGAACCTCCCCTTCCTTGCCGCTACTCAAGCGGGCTGGACAAATCCTCTCCGGCCTTTGAGATCGAAGATGCCGGCCGTTCCGGAATGATCCATACTGGAGAAAGGCGTTCGCTATGGCTGCACCCATTCTGCCGCAAGACGTTACCGAGCATCTGGAGGCCGCGATCCAACTCTCCAACAGGCGCGTACACTTGCGGTTCCTGGACGAAGCGGAGTTGCTCCTCGCGTTCAATCTCCCTGCCGCGGCCGTACTGGTCGCTGGCGTTGTCCTGGAGTCGATCCTTGCCGGTCTCCGGGAACAAGCAGGATCCGAGAACCGGGAGCGAATGCAAAAATGGTCTGAATTGCGCAATAGTGTCGCGCACGCGCCGGCGCCCACCGTGACTTTAGACCAGGCGAGAGAAATGGTTAAAGACGTCCGGCGATGCTTGACGCGGGAGATTCAGGTTGGCCCACGCCTTGCCCCACCAAACGTACCAGCCGAAGCACCTCGGCAGGTTCGGGGAAAATACAAGTTTGTGCCCACGAGCACCGCCGAGTTTATCCGTAGAAAGGCCGATGAGTTGAGGCTGGAACACGATGAGCACGGTCATTGATGCTTGCGCGCTGATTGCGTTTCTCCGCGACGAACCGGGCGCCGAGGCAGTCCAGAATATCCTCAATCTTCCGCATACGTGCTACGTGCACGCCTTGAACCTCTGCGAGGTCTACTACGATTTCTGGAGAGCCTCGACTCAGGAAGCGGCGGAATCGGCGATCACCGACTTGATCGGCATCGGCATTGCGGAACGAAATGACATGGACTCGGAGTTTTGGCGTGAAGTCGGACGCCTCAAAGCCGTCTACCGCAGAGTGTCGCTGGCCGACTGCTGTGCGTTGGCGTTGGCCAACCGGCTCGGTGCCAGCCTCGTTACCGCTGATCGGCACGAGTTCGAGCCTCTTCTTGCAGCCGGCATATGCCAAATCGAGTTCGTTCGCTGAAGTCGGCGATATCCAGTGCAGGCCCAACCCTCCTGTTCTGATATCCTAATGCTGCTGAGGAGGCATTCAGAGTGATGTTTCGAAACATTTGTATCGTGATGACGCTGGCGCTCGCGCTGGCTGTGGTGGGATTCGCGGCCGAGATGCCGCAGGTTGGACAACAGGCGCCGGCCGTGGCTCTGCCGTCGCAAGACGGCAAGGTCGTGGACCTCAAGAGTTTTCATGGGAAGTGGGTGGTGCTGTATTTCTACCCCAAAGACATGACGACGGGCTGCACCATCGAAGCCCACAATTTCCAGCAGGATCTGCCCAAGTACCAGGAACACAACGCAGTGATCGTGGGAGTCAGCGTGGACAACGCCGACAGCCACCAACAGTTCTGCACCAAAGAGAGCCTTACCTTCCGCCTGTTGTCCGATACCGATAAGAAGGTAGTGGACCAGTACGGCTCTCTCGGGCCGAGCGGTATGGCTTCGCGCAACACGTTCCTGATCGACCCCAACGGGAAGATCGCCCAAGTGTGGACGAAAGTCAGCCCCGGCAAGCACAGTGAAGAAGTCCTGGCCGCCCTGGCGGAAAAGCAGAAATAGCGCTCCGCTAGTTTCCGGGCAGGGCCGCGACCGCGCGGCGCAACCCGGGAGGTGTATGGAATGATCCGGCGGCAGCCATGATTGGCTGCCCCACTGAGCTGCAACCACTGCGGGAAAACGCCGTTGTTGGACACGAGTGTCAACACTTCCCGGGTAAGCCCTTCGCCGATTAGTTTGACGTTCAAATTATCTGAGCGCCTCCCGGCACAGGCCAAACGTCCGTAAAGGTGCCTGCGTGGGCCTCCGGTCATGCCCGCCGTTGGCAATTGTGCCTTCCCCACCTGGTCAACCGGGAAATTGTTGTATCATAAAACCAAATATGCAGATCGTGGATATCCGAGCCACCACGGTCACCGTGCCGCTGGAGGCGCCGCTGCGCCATGCCAACGGTTGTCACTGGGGCCGCTTCGTCCGAACCGTCGTCGAAATCGAGACCGATAACGGGCTGGTGGGGCTTGGCGAAATGGGCGGCGGCGGTGAATCGGCCGAGGCCGTTTTCCGCGCCATGAAGCAGTATCTGGTGGGCCACGACCCGGCGCGCCTGGAGGAGATGCGCTTCCTCATCGCGAATCCCACGGCTTCGCTTTACAACAACCGAACGCAGGTGCTGGCGGCGCTGGAATTCGCCTGCCTGGACATTCTCGGACAAGCCTGGGGTGTGCCGGTTTCGGAGATCCTCGGCGGCCGCCTGCGCGACCGCGTTCCCTTCGCCGCCTACTGCTTTTTCCGTTACCCCGACCCGCGGACCGGCGAGGGCGAAGTCCGGACCATCGACCAGGTGCTGGCCAACGCCGATTGCCTGAAACGCCGTTTCGGCTTCACTACCCACAAAATGAAGGCCGGCGTTTTCCCGCCGGATTACGAGCTGGAGGCCTACCGCGCGCTGGCCGAAACATTCCCCACCGATTCCGTGCGCTTCGACCCCAACGGCGTCTGGTCCACCGAGCAGGCTATCCGCTTCGGCCAGGCCATCGATGGACTGCGCAACGACTACCTGGAAGACCCGGTCTACGGTTTGAACGGCATGCGCCGCACCCGCCAGATGGTGCGCGTGCCGCTGGCCACCAACACCGTGGTGGTGAACTTCGAGCAGTTGGCCGCCAATGCGCTCGATCCGGCGGTTGACGTCATCCTACTCGACACGACGTTCTGGGGCGGCATCCGTGCCTGCGTGAAGGCCGCCGCGGTGTGCGAAACTTTCCAGACCGGCGTGGCCGTGCATTCCTCCGGCGAACTCGGCATTCAGCTCTCGACCATGCTGCACCTGGGCGCCGTGATTCCCAATCTTTCCTTCGCCGCCGACGCCCATTATCATCATCTCAAGGACGATATCATTGAAGGCGGACCGTTGCACTACGAAAACGGCGCCATTCGCGTGCCCGAAGGCCCCGGATTGGGTGTTCGGCTCGATCGCGAAAAGCTCAGAGAGTATCACGAGCTCTACCAGCGTCTCGGCGGGTATCCCTATGACCAGGATCCCGGCCGGCCTGGCTGGACTCCCATTATTCCGAACGATCGGTGGGCCGATCCCAACGATGGCCGACCAGTTGCGATTCCTTATTGAGAAAGCTCATGCTGCCGCACCAGTGGGAAACTTTTAAACGAGCCGCGCGTCTTGAGAAACTCGAGCGGATTCCGATGGCCCTCATTATCGATAGCCCGTGGATTCCCGGCTATCTGGGCATCCAGCATCTGGATTATTTCCTCGACCCCGAAGTCTGGTTCCAGGCCAATCTCGACATCATGCGGGAGTTCCCTGATATCATCTTCATCCCCTCGTGGTGGATGGAGTACGGAATGGCCGCCGAGCCGTCGGTGCTGGGCGCGAAAATCAAGTTCTGGCAGGACAACACTCCCAGCGAATATCACACACTCTATCGTCTCGAAGACATCGACCAGTTCCCCGAATACGAAGTGGAGTACGACGCCTTCGCCGCGCTCACCCTGCATCGCATTAAGATGCAGCGGCAGCGCATCCTCGACCTCGGCTACATCCTGCCCATGGTTACTTCGCGCGGGCCTCTGTGCACCGCCGGGTTCGTGCGCGGCACCACCCATTTCATGATCGACCTGGTGGAGAATCCCGAGGGCGCTCACCGCCTGATCGACCTGTGCACGCGGGTGGTCATCGATTGGTTGAAGGCTCAGCACAAAGCCATAGGCTCGACCGTCGAGGGCATCTTTATCCTCGACGACATTGTGGGCTTCATCAACGAAGAGCACTACATGGAGTTTGCGCATCCCTATCTCAAGCGCATCTGCGACGCCTTTCCCAAGGACTGGGTCAAGCTCTACCACAACGACGCCGAAGTGGACGCCTGCCTGGACCACATTCCCGACGCCGGATTCAACATGCTCAATTGGGGCAAGCAGAAGGATATCCGCGAAGTGAAGCAGCGCGTTGGCGATCGCATGTGCCTTATGGGCAATGTGAACCCGCTCGAAATCGGCGTCCGCGGCACACCCGAGGAGGTCCGCGAAGCCACGCTGGATGTGCTCGAAGGTTCCGGCGGCGAAGGCATCATTCTCTCCGTGGGCGGCGGCACCAGCCCCGGAATGCCGCGCCAGAACATTGTCGCCATGCAGCGCGCGCTCGAAGAATTCAACGCGGGCCGTCTGGCCGGCCAAGGGGTCCGCCATGGTTGATTACGCACGGATGAATCAGTGCCTGTACGAGGGCAAGGCCAAGGAAGTTGAGCAGATGACCAATGACGCGCTGGCCGAAGGGCAGTCCGCTCAGCAGATTCTGAACGAGGGCCTGATCGCCGGCATGAGCGTGGTGGGAGAAGATTTCAAGCACAACGTTCTCTACGTCCCCGAAGTACTCATTGCCGCGCGCGCCATGAAGGCCGGCATGTCGGTGCTGAAGCCCCTCCTCAGCGCCCGCGAGGGCGTCCAGCGCGTTGGCACCCTGCTGATGGGCACCGTGCGCGGCGATCTCCACGACATCGGCAAGAACCTGGTCTGCATGATGGCCGAGGGGTCCGGCTTCGAAGTGCATGATATCGGAGTGGACCAGAGCGTCGAAAAATTCATGGCCGCCGCCGAAAAGTGCAAACCCGATATCATCGGGATGAGCGCGCTGCTGACCACCACCATGACCTACATGAAAACGGTGATCGACGGTTTCGAAGCCGCCGGCCTCACGCAAATCAAGATGGCCGTCGGCGGAGCGCCCATCAGCCAGATGTTCGCCGACGAAATCGGCGCCGATGGCTACGGCCAAAACGCCTCCGCCGCGGTGGATCTTTTCCTTCGGCTGATGGCCGGCATACATCACGATGGCAACTTACAAGATTCTCTATTGGCAGGAAGTTCCGTCTCAAATCAAGGCTGAGGACGACCAGGACGAAATCACCGTTCCGATGCCCCCGAGATTTATGGAACGCATCGACCAACTGGCCGCGAAGCGCGGGCTCCAGCAGTCCGACGACTATCTCGCCCAGTGGCAGTGGAGCGACGACCAGGAACGCCCCGGCACCGCGCGCGAAGTGGCCGAAGCCGTCGCCGCCGAGCTTCAGTCCCAGGCCGCCTGGTAAGCTATAGCTCCGATGCCGGCCACCCTCACCATCAACGGGCAATCCACCAGCGCTGCCTTGGGCTCGACCATTTTCGATTGCGCCGAATCGCTCGGCGTGCGCGTGCCTACGTCCTGCCACAAGCAGGGCAAGTGCAAGGAATGCCTGGTGGAAGTGGTGGAAGGCATGGAGTGTCTCTCCCCGCGCACGCCCGAAGAAAAACACCTGGACGGCCGCTTCCGCCTCTCCTGCCGCACTGCGGTCTCCGCCGACGCCGGTCTCATTCGTTGCCACACCATGCGCCGCGGCGAAATGCGCATCGATCTCTCCGCCTCCGGACTGCCCGAAACTCCGGGCGGCATCTCCCCCGACGCCGCGGTCACCCGCCGCGGCGACGCCATCTGCATCGATGGCCAGGAAGTCGATCGCTCCACCGGCCCGATTCACGGCATCGCCATGGACCTGGGCACCACCACAGTCGTGCTGCGCCTGTACAACATCGAGACCGGTGAGCTGATCGCCGGCGCGTCTTTTGAAAACCCGCAGCGCTTCGCCGGCTCCGACGTGATGGCGCGCATTCAGTACGATTCGCTCCATCCCGGCAAACTGTTGCGCCGCACGCTGGCCGGTTACCTCAGCCACGCCATCGAAGAGTTCCCGGCCGACCCCAAATCCATTTACGAGATGGTGGTGGTGGGCAACTCCACGATGCGCGACCTTTTTTTCCGCCAGAGCGTCCATTCCATCGGCCAGAGCCCCTACCAATCGATCACCGAATTACAGATGGCCGAGGGCCACCGCGCCTCCACCAGCCTCACCGAAACCGGCCGGCGCTCGCTGCTGCCGATCCATCCCAGGGCGCGCGTATGGGGCGCGCCGGTGATCAGCGGGCACGTCGGGGCCGACGCCGCGGCCTGCATGCTGGCCACCGGCATCGCGCATGAAGAGCGCCTCATCGCGATTATGGATATCGGCACCAACACCGAGCTGATCGTGGGCAATCGACACCGCATTCTCGCGGCCTCCTGCCCGGCCGGCCCGGCCTTCGAAGGGGGAGCGATTGCCTGCGGCATGCCCGCGCTCGAAGGCGCCGTCGAAGATGTTCGGATCGCCGCCGACGGCAGCTTTCAACTCGATGTCATCGGCGGCGGGCCGCCCCAGGGCATCTGCGGTTCCGGCCTGGTGGCGCTGATGAGCGAGTTAATGCGCACCGGCCAACTGAACGAACGCGGCCGCTTCGAAGACGGCCCCCACCGCATCGCGCTCGACCCGCAAGGCTCCGTCTTCTTCCTGGAAAGCGACGTCAATGAACTGGCGCAGGCCAAGGGCGCCAATTCCGCCGGCCTCGAAGTGGTCTTCGCCAATTACGGAATCGGCTTCAACCAGATCGAGGTCTTCTACCTGGCCGGTGGCTTCGGCCGGCACATGAACGTCCAAGCCGCCGCGCGCATCGGCCTCATCCCCACTATCCCGGAAGACCGCGTGGTGCAGGCCGGCAACGCCGCCATTGAAGGCGCTTCGCTCGCGCTGCTCTCGCAATCCAAGCGCCGCGAGCTGGAACAACTCGTCCGCCGGGTGGAGCACTGCCGCCTGGAGACTCACCCGCGCTTCTTCGATTTCTTCGTCGAGGGCTGCCTGTTCAAACCCATGGAGCCCGCGCGCCAGGTGGCCGGATGATCGAATTCGTTCAATCCTCTCCGGCCGTCGAGGTGGCCCCGGCCGAGTATCACCGCCTGCTCGGTTACCCCCGCGACGCCGTGATCGGCGAGCGCGCCCTCGAACTGGCCGATTGGGCGCGCGATTGGTATCAGAGCCAGGGGCACCCCTGGATCTATGCGCGGCGCGCCGGCAGGCTTAATATAGCGGATGGCGAGGTGGAGATCGACGGCATCGCCTTCAACAGCAGCCGGCTCCGCACCGCGTTGCAGCAGGCCGAGGCCCATACGGTTTTCCTGGCCGCCGCCGGCGCAGGTCCCGAAGCCGAAGAAGAGGCCCAGCGGCTTTGGCGCGACGACAAGCCCGACGAATATTTCTTCCTCGAAATGTTTGCGTCTTCCGTGGTGGAGAATTTGATCGCCATGGCCGGCGCCGAACTGTGTGCTTGGGCGGACGGCGAGCGAATGGCCGTGCTGCCCCACCACAGCCCCGGCTATTCGCAATGGGACGTGGCCGAGCAGGGCCGTCTGCTGGGCCTCATCCGGCGCGACGGCGCCGTCGCGCTCCCCGGCGCGCTGGAGGCTCTCGATTCCGGCGCGCTGCGTCCCAAGAAATCGCAGTTGGCCGTTTTTGGGATCACGCGCCACGTGGACCGTGTGACGCGTCTCGCGGACCTGGTTCCCTGCCAGCAGTGCCCGCTCTCGAACTGCCAATACCGCCGCACTCCCTACCTGCGCGCGCGCCCGCGCCTCGAACAGGAGTCGCCGGAGCCGCAAGCCACCGCCGCCTATTCGGTCAATGCCAAAGCGCTCAGCCGCTGGGCCGCCGAACGGCTGGTGCTCGAAGCCCGCGAAGATGGCACGCTCCACGCGCGCTTCCGCTATGACGGCACCACCTGCACCAACATGGGGCGCCCGCTGGCGTTTGATTACGACGTGGATCTGGGGACCCGGCAGGAAGGCTATCCCATCCGCGGCCAGAGCTGCACTCCGGCTCCCGGCGATCTCGGCCACGCCTCCATGTGCCAGTACATCACCGACGCCCCCGGCCTGATGGCCGCCATCGGCCGCGAGAAACCCCTGGCCGGCCGTCCCCTGGCCGAGGTGCTCGCCTGGCATCGCTCCGAAGCCGCCGCCGGCTGCTATTGCGACGCCGCCAGCCGGGAACACAAGTGGGGGCTGGTCCTCGAAACCATTCACTACGCGCTACACCATCCGGAAACCCATGCCGACAACCGTTAGACATTCACGTATGGCAGGACCGCTTGCTCACGCGCGCGGCTCGCATGCGAGCCGCGACCGCCAGGGAGCGGTCTTTGCGGAATGCGAGATGAATTCATGAAGCCGTTTACCGGGAAACTACTGCACGATGCGGTCCGCGAACGCCCCCTGCTGGGCGATGGCGCCATGGGCACGCAATTGATGCTGGCCGGCCTGGAGCAGGGCAATTGCGGCGAGGCATGGAATCTCACGCACCCCGAGCGCGTCCTGGCCATTCAGCGCCGCTATGCCGAAGCCGGATCGGATTGCATTCTCACCAACACCTTCGGCGGTTCGCGCATCATGTTGAACCGGCATTCCCAGGCCGACCATGTGGCAGAAATCAATCGCGCCGCCGTGGAGATTGCCCGCCGCGCCTTTAACGGCCGCCATGGATTCGTCATCGGCGACATCGGTCCCTTCGGCGGCCTCCTCGAACCCTATGGCGATTTCACCGAGGCCCAGGTGCGCGACGCTTTCCGCGAGCAGGCCACGGCCCTGGTGGAGGCCGGAGCCGACGCCATCATCATTGAGACCCAGACTTCTCTCGAAGAGCTGCTGCTCGGAATCCACGCCGCCCGCGAAGCCGGCGCTCGAACCATCATCGGCTCCATGGCCTACGACGTCACACTGGACGGATCCACTTTCCGCACCATGATGGGCATCAATCCCGAGCGCGCCGCCGTCTTCATGGAAGAGCACGGCGCCCACATGGTCGCCCTGAACTGCGGCACCGGAATGGACATGCAACGCGCCCGCCTGGCCGTCGAGCGATATAAGAAGGTCACCGGCCTGCCCGTGATGGTCCAACCCAATGCCGGCCAGCCCAAGCTCATCAACATGCGCGTGGTCTACGACGAAACGCCGGAGCAGATGGTGGCGGGGGTCGTGCCGCTGCTCCAGGCCGGCGCCAACCTCATCGGCGCCTGCTGTGGCAGCACTCCGGAACACATTCGTGCCTTCCGCCAGGCCATCGACCAATACCTGGATTCCTTATGAAAACCAAACTCTGCGACATCAATTCCGGGGCCTCCGAGAAGCTCCCGCAATTCACCGCCGACAAGTCCGGCATCGGCGTCCACTACGTGGACGCCTACATCAAACCGATGAACGCCAAACTGGAGGACGGCACGGTAGTGAAATGCAAACGCCGCGGCTTGAAGATCGTCCTTTCGGCCGGCGCCAAAAAGGGCGAAGGGCTGATGCGGCGGCTCGACAACGGCCCGGACCCCGTCGTCATGCTGCGCGCCGCCCTGGATGAAGCCGCCGCCGCGGCCGGCCTTGAGCTGAGTGTGGAGGATGGCGCCCTGTTTATCAGCCTCCCGCAAGTCGATGAGAAAGGGTAGCCGCCGATGAACGCAGATGAACGCAGATTGAAAACCAACCAATGTGAGATGCAGCCAGGCGTCGACACGAGTGTCGACGCGGCACGCACGAGTGCGGGCGCCACGAAGGGCGACGAAATCCTGGCAAGTGACCGGTCATTTCAAGCACGGTACACCGGAACGGAGCCAACGAAATGTTCGCAAACGATCTGAATATTGAAGACCGCGTGGCCGTCGTCATCGGCGGCACCTCCGGCATCGGCCGGGCCCTGGCCGTAGGACTCGCCCGGCACGGTGCGCACGTCGTGGCTACCGGGCGGCGTGAGAAAGAAGTCGAATCTGCCGCCGCCGAAATCGAAGCCCTCGGCCGCCAAACCGTGCGCTGCGCCGCCGACGCCCGCAACCGCGAGTCCATCAACGCTCTGCGCGAAGCCGTCGTCGCCAAACTCGGCCACGTCGATATTCTGATCAACGCCGCCGGCTACACCTTCAAGGAGCCCACCGTCAGCGTGGACGAGTTCCGTTTCTCGGCTCTCATGGATACCCACCTGATGAGCGTCCTGCGCGCCTGCCAGTCGTTCCACGGCCTGCTGGTTTCGAGCGGCCACGGCCGCATCATCAACATCGCGTCGCTCGGTTCGTTCCTGGCGTTTCACCAGGTGGCTGCCTACTGCGCCGCGAAAACCGCCATCCTGTCGCTCACCCGCAGCCTCGCCTGCGAGTGGGCCGAATACGGTATCGTCGTCAACGCCATCGCGCCCGGCGTCTTCCCCACGGAACTGAACCGAAACCTGGTGATGGGAACCGCCCGCGGCCAGGAGATCCTGATGCGCACGCCCATGAGGCGCTTCGGCTCGCCCGAAGAGTTGGTGGGGCTCGCGGTGCTGCTCTCTTCCGATGCCGTCAGCTTTCTCACCGGCCAGTGCATCGCCGTCGACGGAGGCTACCTGGCCTCCGGCGTGAATTCGTAACGCCGGCAATCTTGTTGCCGGTGTGCAGGAGATTCGTCATGTCGAAACTTCGTCTTCTTTCGCTTCTTGCCGTCGCCGCCGCGCTGCACGGCGAAACCGGCTACGACGCCTGGTTGCGATACGCCCCGCTGGAGGGCGCCGCTCTCGACCAGCATCGCCAGGCCGTGCCTGCCGTGGTCTCGGTGCTCGACCAATCCCTGGTCGCCTCAAGCGCTCGCACCGAACTCATCCGCGGCCTGAAAGGCATGCTCGGCCGCACGCTGCGCGCCGAATCCGGCGTCCCGCGCGAGAGCGCCATTCTGGTGGGCACCGTCGAGCGAATCCGCCGTGCGGCGCCGCAGTTGCTTCCGGATGTCCGGCTGGCCCCCGATGCCTTCTGGCTGAAAACCGCCGCCGACGGCCCGCTTCGCTACACCATCATCGCCGCCTCCAATGACCGGGGCCTGCTCTATGGCGCCTTCGCCCTGTTGCGCAAAATCGCCATGGGCGAGACCATCGGCAACCTCGACCAGCGCGAAACGCCCTACGCACCGGTGCGCTGGGTGAACGATTGGGATCGCCTCAACGGCACCGTCGAGCGCGGCTACGCCGGCGCGTCCATCTTTTGGGAAAACGGCCACGTGCGCCAGGACCTCGGCCGCGTCTCCGATTACGGCCGCCTGCTCGCATCGCTGGGCATCAACGGCTGCTCCGTCAACAATGTGAATGCCGATCCTAAAATCCTCACTCCGGAACTGGCTCCGCAGATCGCGCGCATTGCCGACGCGTTGCGCCCGTGGGGCGTCCGGGTAGCGATCTCCGTGGATTTCGGCAGCCCCAAGACCGTCGGCGGCCTCGACACCTTCGATCCCCTGGATGCCCGCGTAGCGGAGTGGTGGACGGCGCGCGTCGACGACTTGTACCGCGCGGTCCCTGACCTGGGCGGTATCGTCATGAAAACCGATTCCGAAGGACGGGTGGGGCCTTCCGCCTATGGCCGCACCCACGCCGATGCCACCAACGTGGTGGCGCGCGCCCTCAAGCCGCACGGCGGCCTGCTCTTCTACCGTGGCTTCGTCTACGACAACCACATGGACTGGCGCAACCTAAAAAACGACCGCGGGCGCGCCGCCTGGGATAACTTCCACTCGCTCGATGGGAAGTTCGACGACAATGCCATCATCCAGATCAAGAACGGTCCGATCGATTTCCAGGTGCGCGAGCCGGCTTCGCCGCTTTTTGGCGCGCTGGAGAAGACCAACCAGGCGGTGGAGTTGCAGATCACTCAGGAATACTTCGGGCAAGCCAGGCACACCGTCTTCCTGGTCCCCTATTGGAAGGAAACTCTGGATTTCGACATGCACGCCAAAGGCGCGGTTCCGACGCCGGTCAAGGCCCTGATCGCCGGCAAAACCTTCGATCGCCCGTCCGGTGGTTTCGTGGGCGTGGCCAACGTCGGCCTGGACGAAAGCTGGTCGGGCAACCACTTATCGCAGGCCAACCTCTATGGGTTCGGCCGCCTCGCGTGGAATCCCGATCTGAGCGCAAAGCAGATCGTCGATGAATGGACCCGCCTCACCTTCGGGCCCGACACTAAAGTCGACGAGACCATCGCCGCCATCCAACTCACTTCCTGGCGCACTTACGAGAACTACACGGGCCCGCTCGGCCTGCAGACCCTCACCGACATCACCGGCAACCACTACGGCGTGAACGTCGAGGCTTCCGAGCGCAACGGTTGGGGACAATGGCATCGCGCCGATGAAGCCGGCGCCGGCATGGATCGCACCGTGGCCACCGGCACCGGCTACATCGGTCAGTACCGTCCCGCGGTCGCCGCCATCTACGAGTCGCTCGAGACCTGTCCCGACGACCTGCTGCTGTTCCTGCATCACGTTCCTTACACCTACGTGCTGAAATCGGGCAAGACCGTGATCCAATCCATTTACGACTCGCACTACCAAGGCGCCGAGGCCGCGGCCGCCTACGCGGAGCAATGGAAATCCCTCCAAGGCCTCATCGACGAGCGCCGCTACAACGACGTCCTGGCCCAACTCGAATACCAGGCCGGGCAGGCCGTGGTCTGGCGCGACGCCGTCACCACGTGGTTCGCGCGCGCCTCCAAAATTCCCGATGCCAAAGGCCGTGTGGATCACTACCCCGGCCGCGTGGAAGCCGAGTCGATGACGTTACAGGGCTACACGGTCCGCGACATCACGCCACCCGAAGATGCCTCCGGCGGAAAGGCCATTGCTTGTCCCGGCGGCGCCGCTTCGTGTACCGCCGCGCTGAAGTTCAACGGCGAGCCCGGCTGGTACACGCTCAACGTCCAATACTTCGACCAGGCCAACGGCGTTTCCCTTTACCGCGTGTTTGTGGGCAGCCAGTTGATTGACGAATGGCCGGCCGCCCTGCGCCTGCCCACGATGAGGCTCGACTCCACCTCCTCCACGCGCCGCGTGATTTCCGGCGTTGCTCTGCGCCCCGGCGACGAAATCCGCATCGAAGGCAAGCCCGACGGCGGCGAGGCCGCCGCGCTGGACTACCTGGAAATCCTGCCCGGAAAATAACCCGCACGGAATCTCCGCCGGCCCAGCCGCGCTGACCTGCCGCACCAGTAGCGGCATCAGGCCACACGGGGCGCCGTCATCGGATTACTGCCGGTTATTTGGTCTTCGCGGGCGGCAGATACCTGCTGGCGAACGTCAGGAACGTCGGCCAGTTCGGCCCGTCGGTATGGCCGCTGCTGTGTTGCCGGAAGGCCACGTCGCCGTCTACCAGCGGGGTCTCGATGGGCGGGAACTCGGTGGTTCCCATGTCCTTCTTGCCGAGCAACTTGTACACCGGTCCCGCCCCAGCCGCTGCCATGAACATGCCCTTGGCATCAACCCAGCCATCGCCGTTGGTGGCGCCGCCGCTGATGAACACCGGGCGCGGGGCACACATGGCGATCAACTCGTGAGAGTCCACCGGCAAATCGTTCCAATTGAGCGGGCCGGCGTATTTCAGGAAATTACCGGCCATCCACCAGTATTCGCCCTCACCGGCGACATTCTCCACGATCTCGCCCCAGTCACGGCGATGCAGCTTGGCCCCGCCTTCGCCGGAGGAGCTGACGTAAGCCGTCCACAGGCGCGGTTCGTACGCCATGGCGACCAGGGTGGCCTTGCCGTACCGCGAGTGACCCTCGAGCGCCACGTGCTTGGCGTCCACGGCCTTGTCGGTCTCGAAGTAATCCAGGGCGCGGCTGACGCCCCAGGCCCAGGCGCGCAGCGTGCCCCAATCGTCCAGCTTGCGGGGCTGGCCCTTGTTCACCAGGCCGATGATGCCCAGCGTCAGGCCGGCGCCATCGTCGTCCTGAATGCTGCCGGGATTGATGGAAGCGTAGCCCCAACCCTTTGCGAGAACCTGTTGTTGCCAGGTCGGTCCCGTGGGGCCGCGTCCGCCGCCTGGAAATCCGGTGCGGCCGGCGGCAGGCGGAACCGTTCCGGGAGCCGGTGCGCCCGCGGCGCCGGCAACGGCAGCGCCGGGTGGGGGCGCAGCGGGCATACCTTGCGCGCCTGTAGCTGCTGCGGCTGCACCCGGCGCGGCTGCGCCCGGCGCGCCGCGGCCTGGAAGTGCTCCTGCCGGTCCGCGAGCGCCCCCGCGCGCGGCCCTAAAGGCACCGGGACCGTAAGGTGGCTCCGGCGGGGGTGGTGGGCCGGCGGCGCCCGGTGCGCCACGGCCGGCGCCAGGAGCACCGAATCCAAAACCCCCAAACTGCATTACCACCGGGACCGGTCCCTGGGCATTTGCCGGCGTGGTCAGGCTCACCGCGATTTCAACCTTAATGTAAGGGTAGGAGGAGTTGTCGACCTTGCCCACCAGTTGCTTAGTGATGACGGGCACGTCGCCGTTCATGCCGTTCGTCGTATCGGTGACTGCCCACGTTACCTTGGGCGTGACTTTGGGGACGCGGCCATATACTTCGCGATCGAAGTCTTCCACGATCTCCGGACGCCGCTTGCTCCACCAGTCGGACGCTTTGGTGATCTTCTTGCCGTTCTTCAAAGTCAGCGGGTCCGGCAGGTTCGGATACGGATTGGCCTTGGATTCATCGTAGTTAGCGTAGAACGGAGAGGTCTTATCATTGCCGTCCCGTCCACGCCGGATGGACGTCATGTGCAGCAGATCCATCAATCGTTGATGATCTTCGTGATTGGTGAGACGCACCGGCGGCGGATCGCTGCCGAGCGCCGGCTGCGCGGCCTGAAAGGCCATGCTGGCCAGAGGGGCGAGAATCATCGCCGAGAATAGCAGTCCAAGGGACCATCGAATCATTCGCGCGGTGGACACAGATTCCTCCCTACAAATTGTTTAACACTCGAACTATATATACATTTCCGCGCCCTTGTCAACGGTGGCCTGCCGCACCGCATGAGATGGTGACGTATTCTGGAAAGTACCGGCCGGGCCGGGAATCGAACTGGACGGGGCGAAGGTGGAGAATCGGGATTTGGCACGATGGGCGTGAGGCGGGGCAGGACGAAAGAGGTTCCGGCGGGCGGTCCAGAACAGCGGCGAACCAGGGTGCGGGATGCCATAGGGTGGGCGTCAATTCTGTGCGCTACCCTGGTTGCTTACCTGCCGGCGCTGCGGGGAGGGCTGCTCTGGGACGATAGCAGCCACGTGACCAGGCCGGACCTCCAGTCGCTGCACGGCCTTTGGCGCATTTGGTTCGACCTGGGAGCCACCCAGCAATATTATCCACTGCTGCACAGTGCGTTCTGGATGGAGCATCGAATCTGGGGCGATGCGGTGCTGGGTTACCATCTGACCAACGTCACACTGCACGCAGCATCGGCTTGCCTGGTGGTGATGATCGTGCGGCGCCTTGCGCTGCCCGGCGCCTGGCTGGCAGGCTTGGTTTTTGCGCTGCATCCGGTCTCGGTGGAAGCGGTGGCATGGATCTCCGAGCAAAAGAGCACGCTCTCCGGCGTCTTCTATCTGGCCTCGGCGCTTGCCTACCTGCGTTGTGACCAGTCGCGCCGGGCGTCGCGGTACTGGCTGGCGCTAGGGCTGTTCGTGCTGGCTCTGCTCACCAAGACGGTTACCGCGACGCTTCCGGGCGCGCTGCTGGTTGTGGTCTGGTGGCAGCGCGGACGGATCGAGTGGAAGCGGGATCTGCGGCCGTTACTGCCATGGTTCGCGCTGGGCGCATCCGCCGGGCTTTGCACGGCCTGGGTGGAGAAAACGTTCATCGGCGCGAAAGGCGCGGATTTCACGCTGACGCTGGTCCAGCGTTGCCTGCTGGCGGGCCGCGTGATCTGCTTCTATGCAGGCAAGCTGCTGTGGCCTCGAAACCTGACATTTCTATACCCCCGTTGGAACATAGACCCCGGCGAATGGTGGCAGTATCTGTTCCCCGCCGGAGTAGTGGCGCTGGCGGTTGGTCTCTGGCTGGTGGGCCGCCGTCACCGCGGGCCTTTGGCCGGCCTTCTGATCTTCGCCGGGACGCTATTTCCGGTGCTGGGCTTCCTCAATGTCTATCCGTTCCGTTATTCCTACGTCGCCGACCATTTTCAGTACCTGGCGAGCTTGGGCATCATCGTTCCGGTTGCGTCCGCGCTGGCAATTGTGGCGGGTCGGATCCCACTGGGCAAGGTGGGCCGCATCGCCTTCGCCGCTGTGCCGATGGTGGTTCTGGGCGTG
>JBEKQS010000095.1:0-17895 GCA_049519475.1 Bryobacteraceae bacterium
ACTTGTGGGGATCAATGCGGCCGCTGTCAGCTGCAGCAGTGCTGTTTGGCATCACTATCGAAGCACCGCTTATTTCGATATGGGCTTTTTGAAGCTCTGTGGACATCCTTTGTCGTCCTCACTTTTCACCGTTTTCGGCAGAGGCTTTCTCAGCAACGGCGATGCGCATTCCTTTGGGCGAAGGTACGAAGTCATCCACATTACACCGTATCCGGGCGCGGCGCCCCCGGTACGGAATCAGCCGCCGTTCGAACCCATACTTTGACGTTCCCCACCAATACCGCCGGCGCGCCCGGGCAAGCGCACCACGGTGCGAACTTCGCGAATCGCAGTTCACGGCCCAGCCGGAGTAGCCGGTTGCCCCAACATGGCTTCGTACGTTCGGCGGAAGAACCCATCCGTCATCCCCGCAATGTAATCGCACGTCACGCGATGCGGGGGCTGGTTCTCGCTCTGCTCGCGATACCCCTGCGGAAGCCGCTCCGGATGATCGAGGAAAAACTGAAACAGCTCTTCGATCATGGCCATCGACCGGCTTCGACCTTCACCCAGTTCGCGCGAGGCATAGACCCTGCGGTAGAGGAATTGTTTCAGTTCGCGGCTGGTGCGGGCCGCCTCCGCGGTGAAGGCCGCCAGCCGGTTGGGCGCCGCGCGTACCTCTTCGGCGTCACGGGCGCCGGATTCCCGGGCGCGCTCCACCGTGCCTTCAATCAGGGCCGAGACCAGGGCGTCGATCAAGTGCCGCAGGCCTTCGTAAAACCGCTCCCGCGGCGTGGCGCCCGGGAACTGCATCTCGATGGCTTCGTGAATCTTGCGGTATTGCGGGACCGAGGCGGCCACATCCTGGCTGGTGAGCATACCTGCCGAAAAAGCGTCGTCCAGGTCCGCCGTGTTGTACGCCACTTCGTCGGCCAGGTCGATCAGTTGCGCTTCGAGCGGCGGACGCAATCCTGGCAGATAGGCGTCCAACTCGGGCCGCTCGCCGGGCGCGAAATCCCGCGAGTGCTTCACCACACCCTCGCGCACTTCAAACGTCAAGTTCAGTCCCGGGAAGCGGGCATACCGTTGCTCGAAGCTTTCCACGATGCGGAGAGCGTGCAGGTTGTGGTCGAAGCGTTCGCCGAAGCGCTGCATCTGCCGGTTCAGAGCTTCTTCGCCGGCGTGCGCGAAGGGTGGGTGGCCGATGTCGTGGGCCAGCGCCAGCGCTTCGGTCAGGTGCTCATCCAGCCCCAACACCGAGGCCAGCGTGCGCGCAATCTGGGCCACTTCGATGGTGTGCGTCAGCCGGTTGCGGAAATGATCGGAGAGCGACTGCGTGAAGACCTGCGTCTTGGCTTCCAGGCGGCGGAAGGCACGCGAATGCACCACCCGGTCACGGTCGCGTTGAAAAGCGTTGCGGTAAGGATGGGCCGGCTCCGGGTACACGCGCCCCCGAGTTCGTTCCACCGGGAACCGCAGGCGTGCCAGCATGACAGGGGGCGCCGGCTTATCCCGGCGGCAGTTCGGCGTAGAGTTCCTGCGCCATGGAGGCCGCGGGACCTTTGCCACCCTTGATGGGACTCAGCAACTTGCGGGCCTCGGCCGGATTTCTCACTGCCATGTGCCGCGCCAGCGTGATGGTGGCGTCGTCTTGCGAGACGAAAATCGTGGGATGCGCGATCAGGTCGCGCAGAGTCTTCTCGGCCTGATCCGTACGCCCATCGGAGTAATAGATGTCCGCCAGCGACAGCTTAGCCAGAGAAGCGTAGTTGGCACCGGCATGGCCGGCCACTTGCAGGAAAAACTTCTCGGCCTCGGCCAGCTTGCCCTGGTCGGCGCGGATAGCGCCGGTGTAGTAGACGGCGATGTTGCCCTCGTCGGTGCCCGAGTACTTGCTGGCAAGGTCGCCGAAGGCTCTGAGGGCCGCCTGGTCCTTGGCGTCCTGGGTGGGGAAACTGTGCGAGTCGCCAGCTTGCGCCACGGGCGATTCCTGGATCGCGATCGCCTGGGTCAGCGCTTCCTCGCGCGCCACGCGCTGATGCCGCTGGTACACCGTGTACCCCACGATTAGCAGCACGACCGCTACGGCGATGGCGCCATAACGGACGACATCCTTCTGGTGCTCTTCGAAAAACGTTACGGTTAGCCCGACGTCCTGGGCAAACTTGTCGGACTTCAGCTCTTTACGGGTGATTCTAGCCACGAAAACCTCAAGATGTTATAGGAACTTATATCCTATCACGGCGTGCCGGCCATCTGCCCGGCGGCCGCCCTTGCTATCCTGGATTTCCATGCACCTCAAAATTCTGGGTCACCCGGTTTTCACCAATCTCAACTTCCACATGCCGATGATCGTGGACCTCTCGCATCCGCTGATCATGCTGGCGGGCGAGAACGGCAGCGGAAAATCGACCCTGCTCCACTCGATCTATTACGCCCTGCGCGGCGAGAAGGTGGATGGCTACATTTACCGGCTGGAGCCGGGCGGCGTCAAGACCGAATCCACCTATCTGTTCGACGCCGAACAGCACAACCCACGCCACCAGCTCGACTTCTTCCGCGACCAGCCCCAGATGCTAGAATTCCTGCAGACGGCCAGCCACGGCCAGGTGATGCTGGCGTTGTTCCGGGAAAGCTTCCCCAGGCTTCCGGAAGGCACCATCCTGCTGCTCGACGAGCCCGAAATGGCGCTCTCGGTCTCCAATCAGCACCGCATTCTGAAGATGCTGCAGGAACTGGTCGATCAAAAACACTTCCGCATCATCTGCGCCACGCACTCGCCAGTTCTGATCGAGGCCTCCGAGACTTACGTCATCAACCTCGACCGGCACATCAACAGGAACGTGATGACCGCCGATATGGGGACTCAGGGCGCCAGCACGGTTAACTAAACGATGACCTGCTGCCCGCAATTCGAACGCCTGATGGACCGCGACCTGGCGCGCCACGCGCAGCCCCATCAACTCTCGAACGGCACCATCATTACCGAAATCGACACCGAGTACTTTTTGGTGTTCGGCGAGGAACGCCACCAGTATGTGGGGGTGAACTACTGCCCGTTCTGCGGCCGGGTGCTCTCGCGCGAACTTTGGAACCTGGAAAAGAAGAAGTAGCATGGCCGGGAAACCAGTGCGCATCCTCGCGATTGAATCCTCGTGCGACGAAACCGCCGCGGCGGTGGTGGAAGACGGCCAGACGGTGCTTTCTTCGGTGGTGGCTTCGCAGCTCATCACGCACGGCAAGTACGGCGGCGTGGTCCCCGAACTGGCATCGCGCGAGCACCTGCGGGCGATCGTCCCGGTGGTTCGCGAGGCGCTGGAGGTTGCGCACACCACGCTGGATTCGGTGGACGCCATCGCCGTCACGGTGGGCCCGGGACTGGTCGGCTCGCTGCTGGTCGGCCTCACCTACGCGAAGTCGCTGAGCTTCGCCAGCGGCAGGCCGCTAATCGCGGTGAATCACATAGAGGGTCACATCCACGCGGTGATCCTGGAAGCCCGGCGCGATGCCACGCCGGTGGCGCTGCCGGCGCTGGCGCTGGTGGTGAGCGGCGGACACACGCACTTGTTCGAAGTCCGCGAAAACTTCGAGTACAGCCTGCTGGGCAAGACCCGGGACGACGCGGCGGGCGAGGCCTTCGACAAGGTGGCGAAGTTGCTCGGCTTCGGCTATCCGGGCGGCCCCATCATCGACAGCCTGGCGCCGCACGGAGACGCTGCCGCGGTTCGTTTCACCTTCGCCAAGATGAAAGGCAACGCTTTGGATTTCAGCTTCAGCGGGTTGAAGACAGCGGTGCTCCGCTGGGTGGAAGCGCAGCCGATGGAAGCGGAAATCGCCGTCCGCCGCGCGTTCCTGCGCAACCATCCGCAACCCTCCACGGAAGAATGGCTGGCGCTCACTCCGCCGCGCACGCTCGGACTGCTGGCATCCTTCCAGCGCGCCGTGATTACGGAGTTGCTGACGCGAGCGAGGGCTGCGGCTGAGACTTTCGGCGCGCGCGCGCTGATCGTCGCCGGCGGGGTGGCCTGTAATACGGGACTGCGGGCGGCGGCGAAATCGGCGCATCTGCCGTATCCGGTCTACTTCCCATCGCCCGGACTGTCGACGGACAACGCCGCCATGATTGCCGCGGCGGCCTTCCCCAAACTGGCGCGGGGAGAATTCGCCACACTCGAGATCGCCGCGCAAGCCAACCTTACGCTGGCGTAGGACCGCGGTCTTCGCGGGGTACGGGAGTATATTGATGAAACGAGGTCCTAAATGAAACCGCTGCTCGTTTTCGCGCTGGCGGCGATGGCGGTTCGCGCCCAGCAGCCGCAGAATCCGTCGCCCATGGTGGAACACACGCGGGCGCATTTACGCCTCGCGGAGCAGCCACCGCCGGCGGGGCGCCGCGAGAAGCTCGACGTGGGCACTCTGTTCCTGCCCGCCGGGCTGAAGAACGGCGCGCCCATCCTTTTCTTCTTTCACGGGGATACCTGGATCCCGGAAGTGGCGGCGGCGCGCAACGGCACGGCCGCCGTCAGCGTGCAGGTAGGCAACGGCTCGGCGGTTTACGCACGTCTGTTCGAGGATCCGCAGCGTTTTCTGAGGCTGCTGGCGGAGGCCGAAACGAAAGCCGGCATCAAGTTCGGCCGCGTGCTGATCGGCGGTTGGAGCGCCGGATGCGGGGCGGTGCGGCAGATCATCAAGACGCCCGCATCCTATGAGCGGGTGAACGGCGCGCTGCTGATCGACGGCATCCATGCGGACTACGCCGAGGGAAAGCCGGGACCGCTCGAATCGCAACTCGATCCGGCCAATCTGGAAGTCTGGATGCCGCTGTTGCGCGACGCCGTAGCCGGCCGCAAGCGCGTGATCATTACGCACTCCGAAATCTTCCCCGGCACCTACGCCTCGACCACCGAGACGGCCGACGCGCTTCTGAAGATGCTGGGAGTGCCGCGGCGCGCGGTGCTGAAGTGGGGGCCGATGGGGCTACAACAACTGAGCGAAGCTTCGGCGGGACGGTTTCTGCTGCTGGGCTTCGCGGGCAACTCCGCGCCCGACCACGTGGATCAACTGCACTCGCTTCCGGTTTTTCTGAAATGGCTGCGCTGATGCCATACTGGAATTCCCCCCATGTTTTCGTACTCGCAGAACGATCTCTATTGCGAACAGGTGCCACTCGCCGACCTGGCCGCGCGCACCGGCACGCCGGCCTACGTTTACTCCAGCCAGACCCTGCTCGACAACTACCGTGCCTACGATGAAGCCTTCGGCGACATTCCGCACACCGTCTGCTACGCGGTGAAGGCCAACTCTTCGCTAGGCGTGCTGGCGCTGCTGGCCAAGGCCGGCGCGGGTTTCGACATTGTTTCGGGCGGCGAACTTTTCCGCGTGCTCGAAGCCGGCGGCGATCCGGCCAAGGTGGTTTTTTCGGGCGTCGGCAAGACCGCGGCGGAAGTGGAATACGCGCTCTCGCACGGCATCCACAGCTTCAATTGCGAGTCCGAAGCGGAGCTGACGTTGATCGACGCGCTGGCAGGGCGGCTCGGCGTGAAGGCGGGCTTCTCCATCCGCGTGAATCCGGATGTGGACGCCGCCACGCATCCTTATATCTCCACCGGGCTCAGCCAGCACAAATTCGGCATTGCCATGGCGGATGCGGCGGCGGTTTACGAGCGTGCGCGGCGCCTGCCGAATCTTTCCGCCGAAGGCGTGAGCTGCCATATCGGCTCGCAGATGCTGGATCCGGCGCCGATTCTGGAAGCGGTGGACCGGCTGCTGGCATTAGCCACGGTGCTGCGCGCGCAGGGCGACCACATCCGCCACGTGGACCTGGGCGGCGGCTTGGGCGTGGCTTATCAACCCGGCGAGAAGACTCCCGCAATCGGTAGCTTCATCGAGAGCCTGCAAGCGCGGCTACGGCAAAGCGGCCTGGCGGTGATGGTGGAACCCGGCCGCTCGATCGCCGGACCGGCGGGCGTCCTGCTCACCCGCGTGCTCTACCGCAAGAGAAACGGCACGAAGGAATTCGTGATTGTGGACGCAGCTATGAACGATCTGATCCGCCCGGCTCTCTACAAAGCGCACCACGAAGTGATTCCCGTGCGGCGCAACGCGCTGCCGCAGATTACCGCCGACGTGGTGGGCCCGGTTTGCGAAACCGGCGACTTTCTGGCCAGAGACCGCCGCATGGCGAATGTGATGCCGGGCGATTTCCTGGCGGTGTGTACTGCCGGTGCGTACGGCTTTGTGCAAGCTTCGAATTACAACTCGCGGCCACGGGCCCCAGAAGTGCTCGTGGAAGGCGCCGCGTGGCGGGTGATCAGGCAAAGAGAGACGTACGAGGATTTGGTGAGAGGCGAGACGCGGTAGCAGGGCTGCTCACGTGGCCCGCGTGAAACGAGGCTTGACGACCGCGATGAAGGAAGCTGGCCCGGCCGCTTGCGACCACGGTCGCATCTGATGATTTCGGATGCGGGCTGTCCTTTTCGGCAGGCATGAAATGCCTTACGATGGGATTGAGGCTGCAATGAGCAAACGGGAATTGATCGCCCGCGAGTTGGATCACATGCCGGAGCAGGACCTCGACCAGTTGCTGGCCTTCCTGTGATCGCTCAAGGAAGCACACATTGATAGCGCCGTGCCGGCGCTGGCCGTCGAATCATCGCTGGCCAAGGATTGGCTCACGCCTGAGGAGGATGCGGCCTGGGCCAATTTGTGAGAGGTGATGTGGGGGAAAGCGAGAGGATCGGGATTTGATGGTCACCTTTGACCCTGACACTTGACACACGTCAACCCGTCAACCTCGCGATTGACGGGCCTTCCGTCGATGTTCATATCTTAACCTCTTGTGAGACAAAAGGTTCTACCGATGAGCTGAGCGGGGGGGCTGACTCTCCATAACAACTCGCAGAATGCGGTTAATGCGCGTCTGGTAGCCCCTGCCATGACCCTTGAGCCAATCCAGCACGTCCGCATCGAGACGAATCGTCAATTGCTTTTTGGCCGGGGGCCAGGCCATCGTTGCCTTTTTGAGAAACGCCTTGTCGAGCGGCGGAATGTCCGAATAGTCAATATCGGCATCCCGCATCCGGTCAATTCGTGCCAAGTCGCTTTTGATAGATTTTTTGTTCACGCCGGTTCCCCTTTCTCATGGAGATGATGCGCGTTCCTTCATCGCGCGGTGAATGGGCTATGACAACCAGCCGCCCGGCCAGCAGTCCCAAAGTGATGGGCGGTTGTTCCCCATAGTCGAAGCGGTCATCTTCGAACGTGACGCAAGGCCCGGAAAACACCGGTTCGGCATCCTCGAAGTTGAGGCCATGCTTGGCAGCGTTCTTCCGGTTCTTGGCTTCGTCCCACTCGAATTTCATTTTCAAATGTAGCTCTTTTTGTAGTTACGCACAAATTGTGGGGCGGGCGATCCTGCCAGCAGCCGGCTTTCAGCCGGCTGGACCCGCTGGAAAGCGGGTCCGCAGCCTGGATAGGCTGCCCCACATCGGCTCGGCACGCGACTTTTATAACTCCCCCTGCTGCACCGTATTCCGCAACGCGCCGATGCCGTCGATGCGGATTTCGATCTCGTCGCCGGGCCACAGCGTGAACGTGTCGGGAGGCACAATGCCGGTGCCGGTGAGCAGGAAGCAGCCGTTGGGGAAGGTATTCTCGCGGTAGAGGTAATCGACCAGTTCGGCGGGGTGGCGCTTCATGGCGGCGAGGGTGGTGGCATCGGCGAAGACAGGGGCGCCGTGGCGGCTGATCTCCAGGCGGATTTCAGTGGAGGGCGGCAGCGGCTCCGGGGTGACGAGGATGCCGGGACCGAGCGCGCAGGAGCGGTGGTAGACCTTGGCCTGCGGCAAATAGAGCGGGTTCTCACCTTCGATATCGCGGGAGCTCATGTCGTTGCCGATGGTATAGCCGAGGATGCGGCCGGCGGGCGAGATCAGCAGGGTCAACTCGGGCTCCGGCACATTCCAGGCGGAATCGGAGCGGATCCGGACGGCCTCGCCGGGACCGGCGACACGATGCGGCGTGGCCTTGAAGAAAAGCTCGGGGCGCTGCGCCTGGTAGACGCGGTCGTAGAAGCTTTTTCCTCCGGAGGCCTCTGACTCGGCCATGCGGGCGGTCCGGCTGCGGTGATAGGTGACGCCGGCGGCCCAGACCTCCTGTTGCTCGATGGGCGCGAGCAACGGGCCTGCGCCGCTCGAAGGCGTGCCGGTAACTTGGGCCAGGTATTCGTAGAGATCTTCGCGGATGGTGAGAGGTTGTTGCGGCAGGCGCACGCGGCCGCTGCCGGTTTCGAGTTCCCATCCCGCGGCTGTCCGGTAAATGAGCATGTGGTTATTCCAGTCGTTTCAAAATGGCGTCGACATCGAAGACGCAGCCGCCCCAGGTTCCGCCGCTCACGTCCTGCAAAGCGGCCCAGAGGCGCGTGGCGGCGGGCAGCGCGGGATCGGGCGCCAGATGGGGATGGGGCGTGCGCGTGGCGAGTGTGTAGTCGCCGTCTTCCACGCTGCCGTGAACGATCAGATTGACCGAGCCTTCCAGACGCGCGCGGTCGATGACGATTTCGATCTGGTCGCCTTCCCGTAGCTTGCCGATGGGGCCGCCGGCGAGGGCTTCGGGAGTGATGTGGCCGATGCAGGCGCCGGTGGAGACGCCGCTGAAACGGGCATCGGTGAGGACGGCGATTTCCTTGCCGAACGAGAGGTAGCGGAGCGCGGCGGTGATTTCGAAAATCTCCTCCATGCCGGAGCCCATGGGGCCGCGGCCCATTAAGACGATGACGTCGCCGGGGTGGACGGCGCCGCTCTTGATGGCGGCGATGGCGGCCTTCTCGGTGACGAAGACACGCGCGGGGCCGGTCTTGCGGTAGACGCCGTCGGAATCGACGACGGAGGGATCGATGGCCGTGCTCTTGATGACGGAGCCGCCGGGGACGAGGTTGCCGGTGGGGAAGGTGACGGTGGAAGTGAGGCCGCCGGAGTGGGCGCGGGCGGGATCCATGATGACGTCGTCAGGAGCGACGCCATCGCTTTCGAGCAGCACGCGGCGCAGAGCGGCACGGCGTTCGGACTGCTCCCACCAATCGAGAATGGAGCCGAGCTTTTCGCCGGTGATGGTGAGAACGTCGGTTTCGAGCAGGCCGGCGCGGCGCAGATGGAGCATGACTTCGGGCACGCCGCCGGCCAGAAAAACCTGCACGGTGGGATGCCCCACCGGGCCGTTGGGGAGGGCATCGACCAGGCGAGGAACCTGGCGGTTGACGCGCGTCCAGTCATCGACGGTGGGGCGGCGCAGGCCGGCGGCGTGGGCGATGGCGGGGATGTGGAGGATCAGGTTGGTGGATCCGCCAAAGGCCGCGTACACCACCATGGCGTTGCGCACGGAGGCAGCCGTGAGGATGTCGCGCATGGCGAGCGAGCGGGCCTGCAGCGAGAGCGCGGCGCGGGCGGAACGGCGGGCCATATCGGTCCAGATGGGATGACCGGAAGGCGAGAGCGCGGAGTGGGGCAGGGACATGCCGAGCGATTCGCCGACCACCTGGGAAGTGGCGGCGGTGCCGAGGAACTGGCAGCCTCCGCCGGGAGTGGCGCAGGCGCGGCAGAGCATTTGGGCGGCGGCTTCGAGCGAAAGTTGCCCGCGAGCGAAGCGCGCGCCGGAGGACTGAACTTTGCCGGCGTCTTCGCCCTCTTCGGCCAGCAGGGATACGCCGCCGGGGATCAGGACGCACGGCAGCGCGGGCGCGCCGGCGAGCGCCATCATCATGGCGGGCAGGCCCTTGTCGCAGGTGGCGACGCCGAGGACGCCGGCCGCGGTGGGCAAAGAGCGGATGAGGCGGCCGAAGACGCTGGCGGCGTCGTTGCGGTAGGCCAGCGAATCGAACATACCGGTGGTGCCCTGGGTGCGGCCGTCGCAGGGGTCGGTGCAATAGGCGGCGAAGGGGATGGCGCCGAGCGACTTCAGCTCCTTGGCGGCGGCGTCCATCAGCAGGCCGACTTCCCAGTGGCCGGTGTGATAGCCAAGCGCGACAGGGGTGCCATCGGCGGCGCGGATGCCGCCGTGAGTGCTGAGGATGAGGAACTCGGGAGCGCCGAGCGCGGCGGGGTCCCAGCCCATTCCAGCATCCTGGCTCCAGCCGAAGAGGTCGCCGGAAGGCCGCTTGAGGAGCATCTCCGGGGTGAGGGGCAGCGAGCCGCGCGGGCCGGGCGCGTGGCTGCGGACCTGGTAAAGCGAAGGATCTCCGGAATCGAGAAGTTGCGAAAGGGAGATGGCCATGATGGCGAGTCCGATCGGATTCCCATTAGAGCAGATTGCGGCGGAAGACGGAACCGGGCGAATCGGCCCATCCCGGTTTCAGGACAACAGGCGATATGCAGTGGGCACTTTGTGCTGCGCCATCGTGGCTGTGGAAACCTGCTATACTAGTGGCGTCTTTGATCGTCCCGCTACAGCTTGGTTGGTATCCACTTCTGCCTTGGCTCTCGCCCGAACTATCAAAACAAAGGAAAATTTATGAAGAACCTTTTCGTAGGCAATTTGGATTTTGCCGCAACCGAATCGTCCATCCGTACGCTCTTTGAGCAGTACGGGACTGTGGATCGTGTTAACGTAGTCACCGACCGGGAAACGGGCCGAGCCCGCGGCTTCGCGTTCGTCGAAATGTCGGACTCCGCCGAGGCCGACAAGGCCATCGCCGGTTTGAACGGCACCGATATGAATGGCCGCGCCCTCAACGTGAATGAAGCGCGACCGAAGACCGACAGCGGCAGAGGGGGCGGCGGCGGAAGACCGGGCGGCGGCGGCGGTGGCGGACGGCAGCGTCGCGAGCCACGTTGGTAAACTGAAGAACTGGGAGCCGGCCGCCAAGGCCGGCTTAACCCCGAGGAGGCGAAGGCTATTCCTACTCGCTCACGAACCACATTCAAAAAACGGCAGAAGGAACTCGCGCGCGTGGAGAAGCAGCGGGACAAGGCGGCACAGCGGGTGCAGCGGAAGCTTGCCCGGGAAGCTGGAATTTCCATGGACGGCACCGATGAATTCGGCAATCCCATCGACGGCGCGGACGAGAACCCGCTCGACAGCGCGGGCGAAACCGGCGAAACCGCCAAACCAGCCGATGAAGCTAGCGGCGTAAAAGAGTGATTTCGGAACTCAGACACCCTGTGTTCCAACCGAAGGAGGCAGCGGTGGAACTGCGATATTTAGGTTTTGATCAGGCGCAAAGCCGGCGCGTCTATAAGTTCGATTGCAAAGCCGCGGACAAATCCACCACGCGTTTCCTGGTGAGCGTCGACATGGTGCTGTTCTTGAAACACCGCGTCGGCATTCAAGAAGGTCCGGTGCTGTGCGCCCAGAAACTGACTGCCGACGTCGAGGCCGCGCGGGCGGGCAATCACGAACTGACGAACGACGACCTGCTGGCCTACGTGGCGGAACGGACCGCGGCCGAGGTGCGCCGCGCGGAATCGCGAAGGCCGGGGCCTCACCGGCGCAAGCCGGAGGCGGGGCAGCAGTTCACTCCCTGGCGCAAGGGGTAAAGTTCCGCACGGCTGACGCCGCGGACTCTCTTACGCCCCGTTCCGGGGCTATGCCGACCACGATATTTTCCGCACGGCTCGCGCCCTGGGCCATCTATTCAATGGTAGCGAGGATCTCGCCGGCGGAGACGGTGGCGCCTTCCTTGACCGTGACGGAAAGTACGCGTCCGGCACGGGCAGCCTTCATTTCGTTCTGCATCTTCATGGCTTCCACCACAATGAGGCCTTGGCCGGTTTCGACGGCGTCGCCGGGCGCGATGAGAACTCGGACCACCTTGCCCGGCATGGGAGAGAGGATCGTCTGCAGGCCTTCGGCGCCGGCGGCGCCCGAGCCGCGCGTCCAGCGGCGCGGGTCGCGCACTTCAATCTCGAAGCGGAACCCATCGGCCACCACGACCAAGCCGGCGGGTGTCTCTTCGACGCTGGTATCGTAGCTCAAGCCATCGAGCAGGACCGAGTACATTCCCGGTTCGGGAGTTTCCACATGTGCGGCGCGCTCCGGCGCGTCACCGAGACGGAAGCGGCAGACGGGGCCGTTCCGCATGAGTTCGATGAGTTGATCAACGCCGTCGATCTTGAGTTCGAGTTTCATCGCAGCAGGCCGCTCCTTCCCTCTTGGCGCCAGGCGCTGGATGGGGCGTCCGGCTGGGCCGCGGCGGCGGCGGTGCGCGACTGGCTATGGACGGCGGCGGCCAAAGCGGCGACGGCCACCAGTTCGGCGGACGGCTTGCGGCGCTGGTTGCGCTCGAAGAACTCCTCGATGAATCCGGTATGAAGGTTGCCGGCGCGGAATTCGGGGTCTTCCAGGATTTGCCGGAAGAAACCGATGTTGGTACGGATGCCGCCCACGTCGTATTCGCTGAGGGCGCGAATCATGCGGGCGGTAGCATCGGCGCGCGTGCCGGCCCAGACGGCCAGTTTGGCGAGCAGGGGGTCGTACTCCATGGGGACGGTCCAGCCGGCATAGATGCAACCATCCACGCGAATGCCGGGACCCAGTGGGCGGCTGAGGCGTGTGATCTTGCCGGGAAACGGGAGGAAATCGTTATACGGATCTTCCGCGTAGATGCGGCATTCGATGGCGGAGCCGCGCCAAGACACTTGCTGCTGGGTGAGCGGCAGGCGGCCTCCGGCGGCGATTTCGATCTGGAGCCTGACGAGGTCGAGTCCGGTGACCAGTTCGGTGACGGGATGTTCGACCTGAAGGCGCGTGTTCATTTCCAGGAAGTAAAAGCGGCGATCCTGGTCCACCAGAAACTCGACCGTGCCGGCGTTGTAATAGCCCGCGGCGCGGGCGGCGCGGATGGCGGCTTCGCCCATGGCGTGGCGCATTTCGAGGTGCTGCTCGACGAGCGGCGAGGGACATTCCTCGGCGACTTTCTGGTGGCGGCGCTGGATCGAGCATTCGCGCTCGCCCAGGTGAATCATGTTGCCGTGCTGGTCGCCCATGAGCTGAATTTCGATGTGGCGCGGATGCTCGATGAGCTTTTCGACGTAGACCTCGGAGTTGCTGAAAGAGCGCTGGGCTTCGCTCGAAGCGTCGCGGAGGGCGGACTCCAGATCGGCGTCGCGATCCACGCGGCGCATGCCCTTGCCGCCGCCACCCGCGACGGCCTTCAAGAGAATGGGATAGCCGTTGGTGGAGGCAAATTCGCGGGCCTGATCGAGCGAAACGCCGTGTTCGGTGCCGGGCACGACGGGGGCGCCGGCGGCGATGGCGGTCTGGCGGGCGGCGGTCTTCGATCCCATCATGCGGATGGAATGGGCCGAAGGGCCGATGAAAACGATTCCGGCATCTTCGCAGGCGGCGGCGAAATCGGCATTTTCGCTGAGGAATCCGTAGCCCGGATGAATGGCCTCGGCGCCGTGTTTGCGGGCGGCGTCGAGGATGCGGTCGATGCGGAGATAGCTTTCGCTGGAGAGCGATGGGCCGACGTGTTCGGCCTCATCGGCCATGCGCACGTGCTTGGAGGTGCGGTCGGCGTCGGAGTAGACCGCGACCGAGGCGATACCCATCTCGCGCAGAGTGCGCATCACGCGAACGGCGATCTCGCCGCGGTTAGCAATCAGGACCTTGCGGAACATGAAGCCGAATTGTAGCAGGGCGAATGGGCCTTCAGGCCCGGCGCAGTTCGCCGGTAGTCCGTCGACAACCCATCCACTCGGGGAACTCGGTTCAGCGCGGCGCGGAGAGAACAAGAATCTCGACGAGGGTTCTGCCGCCTCAGCGCGCCCACCTACAGAGTGAGCACATGTCGGATCGATTGATGCGGATGCGTCGGTCTCCGGAAGGCGCTCGCGGAGCGGGCAGAGGCGGACTTGGAAAAACTGCTCGTTTCCTCGGCCTTCTCCGCGTCCCGACGTCTCCGCGGTGAAGACGATCTTATGGAAGGATTACAGGCTTGCTAGAATTGGAACGTCCTCCATATGGCGCTCGACTCAATCGAAGGATCGTTGAAGCAGCGGGGCGTCCGCCTGACGCGGCAGCGGCAGATTCTGCTCGAGCTGATCGATAAGACCGGCGAGCATCTGGACGCCGAGCGGCTCTACCAGTTGGCCAAGGAAAGAGATCCGAAGCTGAACCGCGTGACGGTCTATCGCACCATCAAGATGCTGAAGACGGGCGGCCTGGTGGACGAGTTGGATCTGATGCACTACGGGGGCGACCAGCACTACTACGAAACGCGCCTCAAGCAGGAGCACGCGCACGTCATCTGCCTGCGCTGCGGCAAGGTGGAAGAGTTTTTTGGCGAGCCGCTGCAACGGCTGCGCAAGCAGATTGAAAGCCACTTCGGTTTCCAGGTGCTGCTGGCGCGCACGGAAGTAGGCGGTTATTGCGCGCACTGCCAGACGCTGCGGGCGCGCGAAATAGAAGCGGTGCGCAACCAGCCGGCTGAAATTCCCAAGGCGGCTGCCAAGCGGCGAGCGGCGGCGGGGTCGAAAACCCGGCCGCGGCGCGCCTAGGCGGGCCCGTGCCGGTAGCTTCACTATCCGCGGTTCCGGCGGCTTCGCTAGTGGTGATCGATCCGAACGGACATCGTGCGCGGGCGCCGCTCGACCCGCTCCCGTTTCAGATTGGAAGGCAGCCGGAGAATAACCTTATCATTCGGGACAGCCGGGTTTCCCGTACGCACGCCCGGATTGTAGCCGAGGGCGGCGAATACTGGCTGGAGGATTGCGGCAGCCGCCACGGCACCTACGTCAACGGTCAGCGCGTGAAGCGGCACATGCTGCGCAATTCCGACAAGATCGAATTTGGCGCCCAGGATTCCTACCAACTGATTTTCGCGCTGGAGGGCGCGGAGCTGAAACGGCTGATGGAACAGATGGCGGCGCCGGAGAAAGCCGCGGGGCCCGGCGTGGGCGGGAACCTGGGCAAGCTGCGCGCCATCCTGGACCTGGCCCGGACGGTGCAGAGTTCGCTTTCGGTGGACGATGTGCTGGCGTCGGTGGTGGATACGGCTCTGGCGATTACAGGAGCGGAACGCGGGTTCCTGATGCTGCGCGCGGGCGCGGGGCTGGAGACGCGGATTGCGCGCCACAAGCGCGGACACCACCTGAACGAGACCGACTTGCGGGTGCCGCGCGCGGTGATCCGGCGCGCGCTGGAGCACAGGCGGGAGCTGCTGTCCATGAACTTCGACCCGATGGCCGGTGAAGAGGGGAAGCCGCAGGGCAGCGTCGTGGACCTGGAGCTGCGGAGCGTGATTTGCGTCCCGCTGGTGCGCATTCGGACCGGGCAGGGCGACGCCACCAGCGTGCTTTCGACGGGCGGGGAAACGGTGGGAGTGCTCTACATGGATTCGCGTCTGGCGGCTGCCGATTTGACGGGGGGCAACCGCGAGCTGCTGCAGACCCTGGCGATTGAGGCGTCCACGGTGCTCGAGAATGCGCGCCTGCTGGTGGAGGAACAGACGAAGCATACCATGGAAGAGGAGCTCCGCCTGGCGCGGACGATCCAACAGAGCCTGCTCCCCGGCAAGTTGCCGGCGACGGGCTGGTTGCGGGCGGCGGGCAGCAGCCTGGCGTCGCACGAAGTGGGTGGCGACTACTTCGACGTGACCCCGGTGCACGCGGACTGCTGGTCGGCGGTGGTGGCGGACGTCTCGGGGAAGGGAGTGAGTTCCGCGCTGCTGGCGTCGCTGCTGCAAGGCGCGCTGATCACGGGGACCGACCATCCGGGCAGCATGGGGCGGCGTATGGCGCGTTTGAATCGCTTCCTCATCGATCGGACGGGCGGTGAGAAGTACGCCACGGTTTTTTATTGCCTGCTTACCGAGAGTGGACGGCTGAGCTATGTGAATGCGGCGCACTGCCCGCCGCTGGTGGTGCATCCGGACGGCACATTGATGGAGTTGGAGGCCACGGGAATGCCGGTGGGCTTGCTGGAGGCCGCCGAGTTCACCGTGGCGGAACAGCAGCTAACCGCCGGAGACCGGGTGATCATCTATACCGACGGGGTGACCGAAGCCCAGAATGGGGACGCGGAGTTTTTTGGCAAGAAGCGGCTGCTCGAAATCGCGACCGCTCACGCCACGGAATCCTGCACCTCGATTCACGACGCGATTCAGGAAGGCGTCGCTGGGTTTACGGAAGGCGTGGCCCAGTCGGATGACATTACCCTAGTGGTGTTGGAGTTCTGCGGCTCGACGGCGGACCACTGAAGCTGCATACTCTCCAGTTTCGCGGGGAGGATCCGGCTCAAGAGTTCGACGAACGGGATTACGAGGATTGGGTTTCTGGCGGCCCCATCGCGCTGGGTAATGTTGACGTAGTCGTTTCCGGGAAGGTTCAGCCGCATTTGCCAATAGGTACCGTTGCGGGCGGATGGGGATGTGGTCGAGTAGCGCGTGCCGGCGAGACGCGCGTTGACCTCGCTATAACCCAGGGAGCGCGCGGCATCTTCCACGGCGTCCCAGCAGCGCCCGATGGTGGTGGCGGAGCGCAGTGAGCGCTCCAGACGCTCCAACTGCACATGGCCGCGCAGCATGGGACGCAGTCTGTTCCACACGAACCGGCTGGCGGCTTCAAACTCCACATAGCGCAGGCAGTGCACGCCGAGCCAGGTGGCCAGGCCGAAAGCCACCACCACGACGCCGGCGTATTGTTGCCGCACCACGCTGGGCAGCAGTGAGAGGACCGCGGCGACGGTGCAGACGCCGTAGAGCAGGAGCGCGACGCGGCGGGGAGTGAAACCGAAGTCCAGGAGGCGATGGTGGATGTGCCCGCGGTCTCCCTCGAAGATGGGTTCGCTGGCCAGGAACCGGCGAACGACCGAAAGACAGGCCTCGAGAAGCGGCAACGCGAGCGCCATGGCGGGTGCGGCGAATCCCAGGCCGGGGGCAGACTGCTGGCTCCAGATGATGCCGTAGGAGCCAAGCAAGAAGCCGATGAGCAAGGAGCCGGAGTCCCCCAGAAAGATGGAAGCGGGATTGAAGTTGTATCGCAGAAAACCGACCAGGCATCCGGCCAGCGGCGCGGTGGCGAGCGCCAGCATGACGTCGCCATGAAGCAGGGCGGCGATGAGAGTGGTGAGAGTGGCGGCCAAGCCGACGCCCGTAGCCAGGCCGTCGACGCCGTCGATCAGGTTGAACGCATTGCAGCAAAGGACCAGCCACGCAATCGTCATCAGGCAGCCACACCAGGGCGGGAGGGGGTGTCCGGCGAGGCTCACAAAGCGGACTCCGGCCTGACAGGCCCAGGCCGCCGCCACCAACTGGCCGAGAAGTTTTTGCCAGGGTTTGAGGCTGAGCCAGTCGTCAATGAGGCCGGTCGAGAAAACCAGGCCGACCGGCGGCAGGAGGGCGGTGATCGCTCCCATGTTGCCCTGGATTACGCCGCCAGCCCGGAGGGGCGACACAAACAGCAGGGCGTACGACGCGATGTAAGAAACCAGGATGGGGACGCCACCAGTGCGCGGCGTGGCCTCCGGATGAGTTTTCCGCCGGCGGTCGGGGTGATCGACGAGACCCAGGCGCGCCGACCAATCGCGGGCCAGCGGTGTCAGCAGCAGGCACAGCACACAGGATGCGATGGCGAGAAAGCAGAGTGAGTACATGGGAGATTCCTCATAGGCGCGGGGCTTCTTGAAGGGGCTGCCGGCGTGCGTGCTGGCGGTCCGCGGCAGCCATGGACTCGATCATTTCCCCGAGCCGCGCCAGATAGATGGAGTTATCGAAGTGCTCGCGGATCATGCTCTGCGCCGCCCGTGCCATCCGCGCGGCCGTTTCCGGCTCATCCAGCAACTGCCCCACGGCACGGGCCAGGGCGGGCGCGTCGCCGGGCGGCACCAGGATGCCGGTCAGACCGTCCTGGATGACGTCGACGACCCCGGTGACCTTCGTCGATACCACCGGGACTCCGGCGGCGGCGGCTTCGAGCAGTACCT
>JBEKQS010000096.1:0-17888 GCA_049519475.1 Bryobacteraceae bacterium
CGCCGCTGTGCCGATGGTGGTTCTGGGCGTGTTGACGTGGCGCCAGAGCGGCATTTACCGCGACTCAGAGACGCTGTACCGGGAAACTCTGGTGCGTAATCCCGGCAGTTGGCTGGCCCACAACAACCTGGGAAACAGCCTGCTGGAGATCCCCGGCCGACGGGCCGACGCCATCGCCCACTTTGAAACGGCCCTACGGAGCAAGCCCGATAATTCGGAAGCGCACCTCAGCCTGGGAAACGCCCTCCTGCAACTCCCCAACCGGTTGGCCGATGCGATTGCCGAGTACCAAACGGCGGTGCGGCTTGACCCCGATTCCGAGAGGGCGCACAGTAATCTGGGGCAGGCCTTGTTGCAGGCGGGCCGACCGCAGGAGGCGATTGCCCAACTGGAAACCGCACTGCGGATCAGGCCCGGCTACGCGGAGGCGCACAACAACCTGGGAAACGCCCTGTCGCTGATGCCCGGCCGCCTGGCGGACGCGATGGCCGAGTACGAAGCAGCAATTCGGACAGATCCCGATCTTCCGGAAGCGCACAATAACCTGGGACGCGCTCTGGCACAGGCGCCCGGTCGAATGCCGGATGCGATTGCCCAATTTGAAGCGGCGATACGGATCCGGCCCGATTACGAGGGAGCGCACAACAACCTGGGAAACGCTCTGTCACAGATGCCCGGCCGCCTGCCGGACGCGATTGCCGAATACCAGGCGGCCTTGCGGATCAATCCCGATTTCGTGCAAGCGCACCTCAACCTGGGAAACGCCCTCCTGCAAATCCCCGGCCGGACCGCCGACGCCATAACTGAGTACGAGGCGGCGGCGCGGCTCCAGCCGAATCCGGAGGTTCAACGTTTGGTGGAGCGCCTGAAGGCCAGCCAACGGTAAATCATTCCCGATGTGGAGCAGGATGGTATCCCAATGTCACTTAGTTTTCCCATTTCAGTATTCTGTGCAAATCGAGGGGCGGGCAATTTTGCCGGCAGCCGCCTTCAGACGGCTTCTTCGGGCTTAAAGAGATCTCTCGCACCCGGCAAGCGCCGGCTGAAAGCCGGCGGCAGCCAGGATTGGCTGCCTCACAATTTGTGCAGATGTTCAGTATTGGGAGCCGATTGTCAATCGGTGCAGCCGGCTGGGTGGGACACGCTTCTGCCTGTTAACGCCGGGCGCAGCCCTGCCCACACACACAAACGGCGTCTCGCGTTTCCACGAGACGCCGCCTGTCACTGCGTTTCTAGAGGACTACTACCAGCGGATGTGACCCTGAATCTGGATGAAGCGATTCAAGTTGCCTCCGGCGGCGGTAATGGCGCCGAACACGCCGGGGCCGCTCGTGACTCCGGTGCCGACACCGCCGAGGTTCGAATGGTTGAAGAGATCGAGGGCGTCGGCGCGGAGCTGGAACGTGAGCGGATGTTCCTTGACATTAAACCGGAAGTCACGCGCCAGGCTGACGCTCTCTATGCCGTAGCTGGGATTGCGGACGCCAGGCACATAGTAGGGCAGCACGCGCGCCTGATACGTGCCGGGCTGGGCGCCGACTCGCTTGTCCCAACCTTGGGTGCAGGGCTGGCCAAGCGGAACCACAACGTCGCCGGGGGCGGCTTGCGCGGCGCTCAGCACGCAGCCGGCGGTATTGAACTCCTCTCCGATGGTGGGATTGGAGATTTTGATGGCGTTGAGGTTGCCGTAATAGAAGGCGTTCGGCAATTGGATCAGGGTGCCCAACTGCCAGTTGTAGCTGCCCGAGATGATCCAGCCACCCACGATGGCGGCCGGTACCGTGCTGTGAACCCAGTGGCGGCCTTTGCCGAACGGCAGATCGAAGACCCAGGTTGCGGTAACGCGGCTGGGGGCGATGTTGTTGATCTGCCAGATGGGCGTTTGCGGGCTATTGGGATCAGTGGGATTCCACGGCTGGAAGAAGCTGTTGGCGTACGCGCTGTCGAAGTAGGTGTAGCCGAGATTGGCCGTCACACCGTGGGAGAAGCGATGCGTATACGCGGCGTCGAGTTCCGTCTCGCGCTCGTGACCGATCGGCTCCCCGATGGTCAGGTTGCTGGTGGGATAAGGCTTCAACAGGTTCGCCTTGCTAATGGTTGCGCTGGTGAAGAAGCCCTGGCTCGAAATGGCGCTGTAGAGCGCGGGGTTGCTGGTCGCGAGCGAGGCGAAATTGGCAATGGCGAACGGATTGGTAACGTTGGCCCCCAGATTGGTGTCTTGCAGACAGCCGTTGGCTGTGGCATTAACGACTCCGGCGGCGCACGAAATGGTGGCACCGGCGGAGGTCATCGGCCGAAGGGCGCCGACGTAATAGAGACTGGACGGAAGGCCGGAGAGGTTCTCGTTGACGTTCAAACTGTCGGTACGCGCGCCGGTGTAACCGATGGAAACCAAGTCATGGCCAAAGATCTGACGTTCGATGCCGAGACGCCAGCGCTGCATGCGCGGGTGTTTGCTGGCCGGCTCGGTCCAGGCACTCGGCCCGCCACTGACACCCAAAAAGCCCATGTCTCCCAGGGTATTGCCGACGGGCACGTTGAAGCGCGTGCCGCCGCTATTGGGGCGTACCGGGAACAGGTCGGAAAGGGGTGACGTCAACGTCGCCCCCGCATTGCACCAGGCGCCGCAGGCTCCATTCGAGCCCCAAGTCACACCGTTAGTTGTGGTGAAGGTGGTGCTGGTGCTGGTAGAATAGCCCGTGTTATTCTCACCGTAAACGAGGGCGTTGACGTCCAGAGTGTCGTAGTAAATGCCGTATCCACCGCGGATCACGGTCTTGGAATCGAGCTGGTAGCCAAAACCAACGCGCGGCAGCCACATCAACTGGCTGGACCACGCACGGCTCGGTGCGCCGGGCGTGCCGCCGTACATCGGACCACCCTGAACTACGAAATTGGAAGCCGGCAGTTCCGGAATGGGGTTGGTAGCGTAGGCCGACTGGGCGGCTGCGCTGATGGGCAACACAGCTCCGGAATTCCAGCCGACGATATAGTTATTGTTACTTCCCTTAGCGCCGTCCTCCCACTCCGCGCGAAGCGCGAGAGTCACCGTGAGCTTCGGCGTGGCGCGCCAGGTATCCTGAAGGAAGGCGGCGGCGAACTGGTTGGAAACCAGGTAACTGGCGTTGTCGGTCACTGATGTCGAGCTGGGCAAGCCCATCATGAATGCCGCCCAACCCAGGCCCAGGGTAGCGGGGGTGTAGGTGCCGCTCGGACCGGCATCGTCGTACTGGCGGAAGTAAGTGTTGTTGAAAGTGGTGTTGCCATCGCTGTTGGCGGCGTGGTTCGACCGGGTCTCCTGGCGGAGATCGGCGCCGGCGCGGAACTGATGGCTTCCTACGTTGTGGTACACGTCGGCGTTGTAATCATAGAAGCGATTGTAGATCGGATTGGGCGCCCCACTGATACCGTTCGTGGAATAGCCGGTGATGTTCATCTGCGGCAGATAGCACCAACTCCCGCAGTAGGAATCAAGGTACGACGGAAGCCCGGCGGACGACGGTTTGAATTGGAACGCATAGGGCAGGGTGGTGGTGTACGACATCCAGTTGCTCACCGAACCCGCGGCATGCAGGATGGTGGTCGGGGTAAGGGTATAGACAAAATCCAGCACGCCATTCTGATCGTCGCGCGTGACGCCGCTGCCGTTCGAGTTCGAGTTGTTGTAACCATCCACGATGAAGTACGTCCAGTCGCCGCGATACTCCACAAAGTGATTGCGGATGAAGCGGCCAAATATGCGCATCTTGTCGCTCAAGTTGATATCCATGCGGCCGGAGTATTGACCGAAAAGCCAGTTATACGGTGTGGATGTCCCCTGGAAATCATCGAGGCCGGTGTTCTGCGCCTGGCTCGGATTCAGCCAGTTGTTCGGATTGGGCCAGTATTTGATGTAGTTGCTGTAGTACGGCGCGCCCATGTTGATGTAGGTCGCGGGTAGGATGTTGCCGGGGATGGGCGTGCGGATGTAGTGCGTTCCGGTCCGGTTGGGGTCAACCTTGACGGAGAAGGGATCGTAAAGCTGATAGTTCAGGCCGTCCGAGGTGATTCCGAGCATGTCGGAGAAGTTGCCCGTCTTTTCGGCCGCGGAGGGTACCACGTGGGCGAAGGTATTGGCCTGTTCCGGCTTGGCATCGTGCTCGCCATTGTAGCCGAAAGTCCAGAACACCTTGTTGCGGAGGTCGATGACGTGGGGGATGTAGATCGGGCCGGTGACCGTCCCGCTGTAAAGGTTCGAATGGCCCGAGGGCTGAATGGGCACGGCTAGCGCAGCCGCGGCGCCGGCCGTGTTGCCCTGCGACAGCAACTTGTCGTAATTGGCGTAATAGGTCTGTTTGGTAAACAGGTTGCTGCCTTGCCAGCGCTGGCTCCAGTAGTTCTCGCTGCCGACACCGTGGAATTCGTTGGTCCCGGATTTAGTGGTGATGGTGATGCCGAGGCCGACAGCGTGGCCAAAGCTGCCGTCGAATGTATTATCGACGATCTTGGCCTCGGTAACGGTATCGACGGACGGCAGGAGGGATGTGTTGCGGCCGTTGCCGTTGCTGAGAGCGCCGTCAATGGTCCAGACGTTGCCGCCGACGCCGCTGCCGTTACTGTAATCCGACCCGCCTTGCGTGGAGTGCGGTCCGAGAATTTCTTGCGCGTTGCCGTTAGTCTGCACGCCGGGGGCGAACTGAATCATGCTGGTGACTACGTCCGTCATGACCGGCAGGTCGCGGACGGTACGGTCGTCCAACGCCATCCCGTTGTCGGTATGGCTATTGTCCACAAGGGGCGCTTCGCCGGTCACGGTGACGGATTCCGCCGAGGTGCCCACCTGAAGAGTCAGGTCGACGTCTCGAACGTCGGTCGTCAGCAGCACGATGCCCTCGCGCACTTCCTTCTTGAAGCCCGTGGCTTCCGCGGTAACCGTGTAGTTCCCCGGCTGCAGAAGGGGCGCGAGGTAGCGGCCAGCGGGGCTCGATTTCAGATCCACGGTAGTCTTCGTATCCATGTTGATGACAACTACAGTGGCATTGGCGATCAGGCCACCCTGGGAATCTTTGACGGTTCCCTGGATGGTGGCGCGGTTTTCCTGGGCGCCCGCCATTCCGGCGAGCAGTATGATTGCTGCGACAAGGCAAGCAATACGTTTCATGAGACTTCTCCTCTCTTCCACACAAACCTGGCGGGGCAGGAAACGGCGTTCCAGCCCCTGACTTACGACCCCACACTTGTCGAAATAGTTTTATAACAAAACAAAATCATTGTCAAGGGTAATTTCAGAGGGGATTCTCCCATGGAACCGTGCGGGCTGTGGGCGCTGGCTGAAGCCCGGCATCGGATTCTCGCGGCTTTTCGTCCAAAGCCACGCGAAAAACCCCACCCTTTTTTCCGCCCTTTCCGCAGCCGAAGCTTGATTTCCAGCGCGATTGCGTCTATAGTTTGGTGCGTAAACTAAACGGCCGCGCGGAAACCGCTCCAGCGGGACCGTCCAGGCTGTAGTATTAGTCTTTTGCTCCCCCGTTCGGAGCCTGCCGGACTTCGCAACGGGCTGCGGTGCCGCCGGCACAGCACGGGAACTGAACGAAAGGGAGTGGTTGCGATGCACAGACGTTCCTTACGGACTTGCGGCATTCCATTGGTGGCTGTAGCCGCCGCTTTATTTGGACAACAGACCGCGAATGTCGCCTATCGCAACCCGGATCTCCCCGCGGAAAAGCGCGCCGCCGACCTGGTCGCGCAGATGACCCTGGAAGAGAAAGTCTTGCAGATGCAAAACTCCGCCCCGGCCATCGAGCGGCTGGGAATTCCGGCTTACAACTGGTGGAATGAAGCGCTGCACGGCGTGGCCCGCGGCGGCCAAGCCACGGTTTTCCCGCAGGCCATCGGACTTGCGGCCATGTGGGATACCGACCTGATGCAACGCATCGCCGACACCATCTCCACCGAAGCCCGCGCCAAGTACAACGAAGCCATTCGCACCAACACCTACAGACAATACCTGGGGCTCACGTTCTGGTCTCCCAACATCAACATCTTTCGCGATCCCCGCTGGGGCCGCGGCCAGGAAACCTACGGCGAAGATCCCTTCCTCACCGGCCAACTGGCCGTAGCCTTCATCAAAGGCCTGCAAGGCAACGATCCGAATTACTTCAAGACCATCGCCACCGCCAAGCACTACGCCGTCCATAGCGGGCCCGAACCCTTGCGGCACAAGTTCGATGTCCAGCCGAGCGAGCGCGATCTCAACGAAACCTACCTGCCGGCTTTCCGCACCGCCGTGATTGAGGGCCACGTCGATTCCATCATGTGCGCCTACAATAGCGTCAACGGCGTCCCCGCCTGCGCCAACACCGATCTGCTGCAGAAGACTCTCCGCGAAGCCTGGGGCTTCCACGGCTATGTAGTCAGCGATTGCGGCGCCATCCGCGACATCTACAATGAGACCGCCCACAAGTACAAGCCCAACGCCGCCGAAGCTTCCGCCCTGGCCGTCAAGGCCGGCACCGATCTAACCTGCGGCACCGAATATCGTTCGTTGCCGGATGCCGTCAAAGCCGGCCAGATCACCGAAGCCGAGATCAACCGCTCGGTGGAGCGCCTTTTCGTGGCGCGCTTCAAACTCGGCATGTTCGATCCTCCCGACCGCGTGCCGTTTTCCAAAATCCCCTACTCTGAAAACGATTCCGAGGCTCACCGCAAGATCGCCCTGGATGCCGCCCGCGAATCCATTGTTCTGCTGAAGAACGAAGGCGGCATTCTGCCTTTTAAGACCTCCATCCGCAAGATCGCGGTCATCGGTCCCTCCGCCGACGACCCGGTCGCGCTGCTCGGCAACTACAACGGTTTCTCCCAAAAACAGGTAACGCCGCTCGAAGGCATCGAGCAGCAGTTCAAGAAGGCCGACGTGCACTTCGCGCTCGGCGCCGCCTACGCCCTGCAATCGCAGGCCCTGGTGCCCTCGAACGCGCTGGTGACTCCGTCCGGCGCCGGCCGTGGCCTTCTCGCCGAATACTTCGACAACGCCGCTTTCACCGGCCAGCCCAAACTCGCGCGCGTGGAACCGCGCGTCTTTCAACAAGCCGGAATGGCCGATCCGGAGTTGGCCGGCGCGCTCCCGCAACACGCCGCCGCGGTGCGCTGGACCGGCAGTCTCCGGCCTCCGGTGACCGGCGATTACGCCCTTGCCGCCAGGGGCGGATTTGGCTCCTCCACGATGCGCATTTTTCTCGACGACAAAGAATTGCTGCCCTCGCCCGCGCCCTCCGACTCCGGCGGCCGCGGCGCCGGTGCGCAGCCCCGCGGATCCGTCACTCCCGCCCACGCGCAACTGGAAGCCGATCGCGCTTACCGCCTCCGCGTCGAATACAAACCGTCGAATCCCGCCGCCGCCGGCGCGCAACTCCTCTGGCTTCCTCCCGCAGAGCCGCTGCTGGCGGAGGCCGTCGAAGCCGTCAAGAATGCCGACGTCACGGTGGCCTTCGTCGGCCTCAATCCCAATCTCGAAGGCGAAGAGATGCGGGTCGACGTTCCCGGCTTCGCGGGTGGTGATCGCACCGATCTCAAATTGCCAGATTCGCAGGAGCGCCTGGTTGAGGCCGCCATCGCGGCCGGCAAGCCGGTGGTCGTGGTGCTCACCAGCGGCAGCGCCCTCGCCGTCAATTTCGCGGCCGAACACGCCGCCGCCCTCCTGGAACTCTGGTACGGAGGCGAAGAGGCCGGCACCGCCATCGCCCAGACTCTGTCCGGCATCAACAATCCGGCCGGCCGCCTGCCCGTCACTTTTTATCGCGGCGTCGAACAGTTGCCTCCCTTCGAGGACTATTCCATGAAGAGCCGCACCTACCGTTATTTCCAGGGCGACCCGCTTTACCCGTTCGGCTTCGGGCTCACCTACGCCAAGTTCGATTATTCCGCCCTGCGCGCCCAGCGCACGCCCCGCGGTGCGCAAATTTCCGTCCGTGTGAAGAATTCGTCCACCCGCGAGGGCGACGAAGTGGTCCAGCTTTACGGCGGCGGCGCCGGCGGCCCGGACGACCCGGTGCGCCAACTCCGCGGTTTCCAGCGCATCCGTCTGCGGCCCGGTGAATCCGGCGAAGTCGATTTCTCCATCCCCGCGGCCGAATTGCCCAAAGACAAGCTGCGCATCAGCGTGGGAGGCGGCCAGCCCGTCGGAAAAGTTCCGCATCTCGATGCGATCCTTTGATAGCATCGCAACAGGAGGATTCCATACGCCGGCAACGGATCGCAAGATGGGAGTGATCGACCCCAAGCGCATTCAAGGCGCGTCAAGTGAAGTGGTGCGGGATATCAACCGCCGCATCGTCCTCAACCTCATTCGCACTCGCCAGCCCATCTCGCGCGCCGACCTCGCCCGCCTCTGCGGCTTGCAGCGCAGCACCATTTCTTTGATCGTCGGACAATTGATCAAAGAGTCCTGGGTCATCGAAGGCCCCACCGGCCGACTGCCCCGCGGCCGCCGTCCCACCTTCCTCCGTCTCAATGACGACCGCGTCATCGTGGGCGTAGACATCCGCCCCGAACAAACCACCGTTGCCCTCGCCGATGCCAACGGCAAGTTCACCTCCCGCGAAGTCATCACCACCCCTTCCGATCCCAAGACCGCCGTCGACGAGCTCCTCCAATCCATTCAACGCGTCAGGAATTCCTGCCGCGGCAAGAAACTCGAAGGCATCGGCATCAGTCTCCCCGGCCGCTTCAACCAGGGTTCCGACCGTCTGGTCTTCGCCCCCAATCTCAAGTGGCGCGATTTCGATCTGCGCACTCCCATCATGAACGCCACCGGCGTGGAGGTGGAGCTCGAAAACGCCGCCAACGCCTGCGTGCTCGCCACCGTTTGGTTCGAACACTCGGATGCCTGCCGCAACCTGGTGGTGGTCACCGTCTCGGAGGGCATCGGCACCGGAATCCTCTTGAATGGCCAATTGGTGCGCGGCGCAAACGGCATGGCCGGCGAATTCGGCCACGTGCCGCTCGACCCCAAGGGCCCCGTTTGCGGCTGTGGCGGCCGCGGTTGTTGGGAGGTCTACGCCTCCAATCGAGCCGCTCTGCGCTATTACCTCGAATCCGGCTCCACTACCGACGGAATGACTTTCCCCGATCTTCTCAGCCGCGCCGACCACGGCGACATCCGCGCCGTCAAGGCTCTCGAAACCATGGCCCATTACCTCGGCCGCGGCATGCGCATGATCGTCGCCGGCCTGGCCCCCGAGCGCATCATTGTGGTGGGCGATCTCACGCGCTCCTGGAACCGCTTCGGACCGGTGATCGAAGCCGAAGTCCGCGACCAGGTTCTGCCCGGCGGCTCGATCCCCCGTCTCGATGCCAGCGGCGAAGGCGGCATGGCGCGCCTTCGCGGCACCGTCGCCCTCATCCTGCAAAAAGACTTTGGCGTGTATTTCTGAAAGATTGCGTTCCTTCCCGATTGCGAGCCAAAAAGGGGACTGTTCCCTTCACTCCGTATTCCGGAGGGGATCAGCGGCGCTGTTTCAGGATGCGCCGCATATTCCTTTTCCCGTGCAGAACGGCGACAACCTGAAGGGGGGCCGTCTCTGGCCGGTAAACGACGATGTAGTTGGGATAACGGGTGATCGTCCAGAAGCGCAGCGCACGGGTTGTGAGGTCGGCGCGGAAATGCCCGCTTAAAAGAGTGTCGGAGACAAACGCGCAAGCGTCATAGATCGCCTGTTCCACGCGGTTGGCAGCGTCCTCGCTGTCGTCGGCAATGTAGGACCAGATATCGAAAATATCGGTTTTGGCGAGCGCCGTGAGAGCATAATCGCTCATCGTTTTGGCGCACGCTCGTGAAGCCAGTTGTCTTTCATCACCTGAATATCACTACGGGCCTGAGCGCCATCTATAAGCTCTCCGCGCTCCGCCTGTAGATAGCCTTCTTCGATATGAGCGGACAACGCCCGGCGTTCCTCGTCGGTCCAGGTTTCCTCGGCGTCCTGAGCTTCAAGGGCGCGGCGCAAAACATCTTCAATGCCCTCATAGCCGCCACTGGAAAGGCGTTTGTTGATAAGCGTCTCAAGGTCGGGAGGGACGTTCAATTGCATGGCCGGTTCTCCATTCTCCGCTTTCATCGTAACGTTTTAGCACGGTTGTTGCTTGCGCCGCAGGCGCCTCCTTCACTCTGACTCCTGCCTGACTCCTGTCTCCTTCCCTCCTCCTTGCTTTCCTCTCTGCAATCCAGGTATAGTTTGATACCACAACGAAATCCCTGTACGCGGTCAGGCAGGCATATGAAGAAGCCATCTCCCGCACTTGAATCTCAAGTTTTCCCGAAGAAGATCCCCGCTTATCGCAATCCCGCGCTGCCGCCCGACAGACGCGTCAAGGATCTTCTGTCCCGAATGACCCTGGAGGAAAAAGCCGCGCAGATGATGTGCGTCTGGCAGAAAAAGGTCGACACCCTGGTCGACGACGACGGCAATTTCGACTTGCCGAAAGCCAAAAAGGCTTTCAAGGATCGGCGCGGCCTTGGCCAGGTCGGCCGTCCCAGCGACGCCGGAGGTCCCCGCGATTCCGCCAAGGGCCGCACGGCGCGCACCATGGCGGAGCTCACCAACGCCATCCAGAAGTTTTTCCTGGAAAACAGCCGTCTCGGGATTCCGGTGATTTTTCACGAAGAGTGCCTTCACGGCCATGCCGCCATCGGCGGCACCAGTTTTCCGCAGCCCATCGGCCTGGGCGCCACATTCGATCCCGAACTGGTCGAAGCGCTCTTCACCATGACCGCCGCCGAAGCCAGAGCGCGTGGAACCCATCAGGCCTTGACCCCGGTCGTCGATGTAGCCCGCGATCCCCGCTGGGGCCGCGTGGAGGAGACCTACGGAGAAGATCCGTACCTGGTATCGCGCATGGGCATCGCCGCCGTGCGCGGCTTTCAGGGCGACGCCACCTTTCGCGACAAGCAACATGTCATCGCCACGCTGAAACATTTTGCCGCCCACGGCCAGCCCGAGTCCGGCATGAACTGCTCGCCCGTGAATGTTTCCCTGCGTGTGCTGCGTGAGACCTTCCTCTTCACCTTCAAGGAGGCCATCCGCAAGGGCGGCGCTATCAGCGTGATGGCTTCCTACAACGAAATCGATGGCATCCCGTCTCACGCCAATCGCTGGCTGTTGCGCGATGTGCTCCGCAAGGAATGGGGTTTCAGAGGCTTCGTGGTATCCGACTACTACGCCATCACCGAGCTGAATTATCGCGCCGACGTGCGCGGCCACTCGGTGGCCAAGGATAAGAAAGAAGCCTGCCGTCTTGCCGTCGAAGCCGGCGTCAATATCGAATTGCCGGAACCGGAGTGCTACCTGCACCTCGTCGAACTCGTCCGCAAAGGCGTGCTCAAGGAGCGGCAGCTCGACGAGCTGGTGGCGCCCATGCTCCACTGGAAATTCCAACTGGGCCTCTTCGACGACCCGTACGTCGATCCCGATGTAGCCGACCGCCTGGTAGGCTGCGACGCTCATCGCCAACTGGCCTTGCAGGCGGCGCGCCAGACCATCACCCTGCTCAAGAACGAAAACCAGGTTGCCCCGCTGAATCTCGATCGCATCAAGACCATCGCGGTCATCGGACCCAACGCTCATCGCAGCCTGCTGGGCGGCTACAGCGGCATTCCCAAGCATGATGTCACGGTCCTCGACGGCATTAAGGCCCGAGTCGGCGACCGCGCCAAGGTGCTCTATAGCGAAGGCTGCAAGATCACCATCGGCGGCTCCTGGGTGCAGGATGAAGTGGTTCCCAGCGATCCCGCCGAAGATCGCCGGCAGATCGCCGAAGCCGTTAAAGTGGCCAAAAAGGCCGACGTCATCGTCCTCGCCATCGGCGGCAACGAGCAGACCTCGCGCGAAGCCTGGTCCTTCGTGCACATGGGCGACCGCGCCAGCCTGGACCTCATCGGCCGCCAGGACGAACTGGTGAGCGCCATGGTCGCGACCGGCAAACCGGTGATCGTTTTCCTCTTCAACGGCCGCCCGCTTTCCATCAACTCGCTCAGCCGCGATGTTCCGGTGATTTTCGAATGCTGGTACCTCGGCCAGGAAACCGGCCACGCCGTCGCCGAAGTTTTGTTCGGCGATTGCAACCCCGGCGGCAAGCTCCCCATTACCATTCCACGTTCCGCCGGCCACCTGCCCGCGTATTACAACTACAAGCCCACCGCGCGCCGCGGCTATCTGTTCGACGACGTGACGCCGCTCTTCCCGTTCGGCTTTGGCCTCAGCTACACCACCTTCGCCATCGCCAACGTCCGCCTCGACAAGAAGAGGATCAAGTGCGGCGCTTCCACGCGCGTTTCAGCCGACGTCACCAACACCGGCGACCGCGCCGGCAGCGAGACCGTGCAACTGTACATTCGCGACCTGGTCAGCTCCGCCACCCGCCCCATGAAAGAGTTGAAGGGTTTTCACCGCATCGTCCTGGAGCCCGGCGAAACCCGCACGGTCACCTTCGACATCACGCCCGAAATGCTGGCCTTCTATGATGCCAGCATGAAATTCACCGTCGAGCCCGGCGATTTCGAAATCATGGTCGGCAATTCGTCGCGCGATGCCGATCTCCAGAAAGTAATCCTGGCGGTGCAATGAACAAGCCGTCGGTACAAAAGCTCTCGTTCGTCGAAAAGGCCGGCTATAGCCTCGGTGACGGCGCCGCCAACTTCGTCTTCATGACGATGATCCTCTTCCAGTTGAATTTCTACACCGACACCCTGGGCATCGCCGCCGCTACCGCCGGCTCGCTGCTCCTGGTCGGCCGTCTCTGGGACGCTTTCTTCGATCCCATGATGGGCCTCATGGCCGACCGCACCAACACCCGCTGGGGCAAGTTCCGCCCGTGGGTGCTGTGGACCGCCATCCCGTGGGGCATCGTCATGGTGGTCGCCTATACCACCCCCAACTTCGGAACCACCGGCAAGATCGTCTACGCCTGCATCACCAACACGCTGCTGATGACGCTCTACTCCGCCAACAACACTCCCTATTCCGCCATGACCGGCGTCATGACCGGCGACGTCAATGAACGCACCAGCCTTTCCTCCTACCGCTTCGTCGCCGCCATGATCGCGCAGTTGATTGTCGGCGGCTTCACCCTGCCCCTGGTCGCCAAGTTCGGCCAGGGCAATAACGCCAAGGGCTGGCAGATCACCATGGGCCTGTGGGCCACCATCTGCGTGGTCCTCTTCGTCATCACCTTTCTCACCACCCGCGAGCGCATCCAGCCCGATCCTAAACAAAAGTCCGACGCCAAACGCGACTTCGGCACCCTCGTCAAAACCGGCCCCTGGGTTGCCATGTTCATCCTCACGCTGGCCCAATTCGTGGTGCTGGCCATGCGCGGCGGCACTCTCTCTTATTACTTCCAGTATTACGTCAACCACGATCGCCTCTTCGGTCTGCTGCAAAGTGCCGGCCTGGTCAACCCCGCCGCGCACGGCGTCTGGTCTTATCTGCTGAACACCTTCGGCCTGGTGATCGATTCCAGGAGAGCCAATGTCTCCTCGGTCGGCTTCAGCCTCTTCAACATGTCCAGCCAGTTCGTCACCGTGATCGGCGTGCTGTGTTCCACGTTCCTCTCCATGCGGTTCGGCAAGAAAGCCGTCGCCATCGTGGGCTTCGCGCTCACCACCATCTTTATGGCCTTGTTCGTTCTGCTGCCGCGCGATGCCGTGGGCACGCTGTTCATTCTCGAATACGCCCGCGCTCTCACCTACGCTCCCACCATTCCGCTCATCTGGGCGATGTTCGCCGACGTCGTGGATTATTCCGAATGGAAGACCGGCCGCCGCATCACCGGCGTGATCTACGCCACCATTCTGTTCGGCCTCAAAACCGGCCTCAGCCTGGGCGGCGCCATGGCCGGCTGGCTGCTTTCCGGCTACGGTTATCGCCCCAACGCCGTGCAAACCGCCGGCGCCTTGCGCGGCATTCGCCTCACCATCAGCGTCTTTCCCGCCATCTTTTTCGTGATCGTCATCATTTGCCTGGTCTGTTACAAGATCGGCAAGAACCTGAACATCCAGATACAGGACGAACTGGCCGAGCGCCGCAAGAAGTTCGCCCCCGCTGAATAAAGGAGAACCCCACATCATGTCCGCAAAATCAATCGTAATCCTGAGCCTGCTGGTAGCCGGAGTGTCGCACGCGCAACCGGCCACGTTGAAAGACGCCTTCCAGGGAATCTTCCGCATTGGCGCGGCTATCAATCAGTCGCAGTTCGAGGAGAAGGACGCCCGAGCCGACGCTATCATCGCCGCGCAGTTCAACACCATCAGCCCGGAAAACGCGCTCAAGTGGGAAGCCATCCACCCCCGGCTCGATAGCTACAACTTCGATCCCGCCGACCACTACGTGGCGTTCGGCGAAAAGAATAAGATGTTCATCATCGGTCACAACCTGGTCTGGCACAGCCAGGTGCCCCGCTGGGTCTTCCAGGATGACAAGGGCGCGCCGCTCACCCGCGATGCCTTGTTGCAGCGCGTGCACGATCACATTCAGGCCGTGGTGGGCCGCTACAAGGGCCGCATCGGCGGCTGGGACGTCGTCAACGAAGCGCTCAATGAAGACGGCACGCTGCGCAAATCGCAGTGGTTGAATATCATCGGCGACGACTACATCGCCAAAGCCTTCCAGTTCGCCCATGAGGCCGATCCCAAAGCCGAACTCTATTACAACGACTACTCGCTCGAAAACGAAGCCAAGCGCAAGGGCGCCGTCGAGCTCATCAAAAAGCTCAAAGCCCAGGGCGTCCCCGTCACCGCCATCGGACTGCAAGGGCACGACAAGATGGATTGGCCCACCGCCGCTCAACAGGCCGACACCATCGAGGCCTTCGCCGCGCTCGGCATCAAAGTGAACATCACCGAACTGGATGTCGATGTGCTGCCTCGCAACGCTCCCGGAAATTCGGCCGACGTCTCCGCCACGTCCACCGGCGGCGCCGGCTCCAACCCTTACGCCGCCGGCCTTCCCGACGCGGTCCAGCAGGCGCTGGCCCAACGCTACGCCGAGCTTTTCAAAATCTTCGTCAAGTATCGCGCTTCCATCACGCGCATCACTTTCTGGGGCGTCACCGATGGCGACTCCTGGTTGAACGGTTTCCCCGTCCGCGGCCGTACCAACTATCCGTTGCTTTTCGATCGCGAGGGAAAACCCAAACCGGCCTTCACTTCCGTGATCTCGACGGCTAAGGAGGCCAAATAATAATGCCCCGCCAGCTTACCCTTGCCGCGCTGCTCGGCCTCTGTCTCTTCGCTTCCCCGCGCACCGCCCATGCCATCGGCCAGACCCGCTACATTCTCGACAAGACCGCGCCCGGCGCATTCCCCATGGTGCAGGCCAAGACTGCCGCGGCCATCTATGTTGACTCCGCCGATTGGCCCGGCGTCGCGCGTGCCGCCGCGGACCTCCAGGCCGATATCGCCCGCGTCACCGCCGTCACTCCCGCGCTGCTCCACGATGCCAAAGGACTCGGCCGCGCCGCCATCATCGTCGGAACCATCGGCCGCAGCCCCATCATCGACCAGCTCGTGCGCGAAAAGAAGATCGATACCGCACAGGTCGCCGGCAAGTGGGAAGCCTTCGTCATCCAGGTGGTGGTCAATCCCCTGCCCGGCGTCTCGAGCGCGCTGGTCATCGCCGGCAGCGACAAGCGTGGCTCAATCTTCGGCATCTACGACGTATCAGAACAGATCGGCGTCTCGCCCTGGTATTACTGGGCCGACGTGCCGGTGGTCCACAAGGACGCCCTCTTCGTAAAGGCCGGCAGGTATGTCGAAGGCGAGCCCGCCGTCAAGTATCGCGGCATCTTCCTGAACGACGAAGCGCCCGCGCTGAGCGGCTGGGTGAGAGAGAAGTACGGCATGGCGCCGGTGTCGAACAATCCGGCGAGACCATCCGACGTCGTGAACATGGGCCACGAGTTTTATCAGAAGGTTTTCGAGCTGATCCTGCGTCTCAAGGGCAATTACCTGTGGCCCGCCATGTGGAACAACGCCTTTAATGAGGACGACCCGCTGAATCCGAAGATCGCCGACGAGTACGGCATCGTCATGGGCAACTCGCACCATGAGCCGATGCTGCGCGCCCAGAAGGAGTGGACGCGCCACGGCAAAGGTCCCTGGGATTATTCCAAGAACGCCGACGTGCTCAAAGCCTTCTGGGAAGAAGGCGTCAAACGCAACAAGGATTACGAAAGCATCGTCACCATCGGCATGCGCGGTGACGGTGACAGGCCCATGGCCGGCACTTCGATGGAGGCCAACGTTGCGCTGCTTGAAAAGATCGTAGCCGATCAACGCAAAATCCTCGCCGAGCAGGTCAACCCCGACGTCACGAAAATCCCCCAACTCTGGGCGCTCTATAAAGAGGTCCAGGGCTACTACGAAAAAGGCATGCGCGTCCCCGACGATGTCACGCTCCTCTGGTGCGACGACAACTGGGGTAACATTCGCCGCCTCCCCACGCCCGCCGAACGCCAGCGCGGCGGCGGCGCCGGTATCTATTACCACTTCGATTACGTCGGCGGTCCCCGCAATTACAAATGGATCGACACCAATCCCATCCCCAAAATCTGGGAGCAGATGAACCTGGCCCTCGAGTACGACGCCAAACAGATCTGGATCGTCAACGTGGGCGACCTGAAGCCCATGGAATTCCCCATCGAATTCTTCCTCAGCCTTGGCCGCGATCCCGCCCGATGGTCCAAGGATAAGCTCGGCGAGTTCACGCGCCTCTGGGCCGAACGCGAATTCGGCGCCGCGCACGCCGCTGAGATCGCCGATCTGGTCTCCACTTACCTCAAGTACAACGGCCGCCGCAAGCCGGAGCTGCTCGATCCCGAGACCTTCAGCCTCACGGATTATCAGGAGGCCGATCGCGTGGTGGCCGATTTTCACGCGCTGGTTTCCAAGGCCGAAGCCGTGCAAGCCGCCTTGCCGGAAAATGCCCGCGACGCCTTCTTCGAGCTCGTGCTGCATCCCGCCAAGTCCTACGCCCAGGTTGCCGAGCTCTATATCGCCGCCGCCAGGAATCGGCTCTACGCCGCACAGGGGCGCGCCTCCGCCAACGATTACGCCGATCAAACCAAGGTGCTCTTCCAGGCCGATGCCGATCTCTCCGCGTACTACAACCGCACGCTCTTGAACGGCAAGTGGGACCACATGATGGATCAGACTCACATTGGCTACACCATGTGGCAGGAACCTCCCCGCAACACCATGCCCGCCGTCAAAGAGATCAAACTTCCCGACGCCGCCGCCATGGGCGTCGCCGTGGAAGGCTCCGCCGATTCCTGGCCGGGGGCCAAGTCCGATCCTGTGCTGCCCGCCTTGGACGCCTTCAACCGGCAGCGCCGCTACATCGACGTTTTCGACAAAGGCGCAGCGCCGTTCGAATTCTCCGCCGGTCCCAGCGCCCCGTGGATTTCTGTGAACCCGGCGCAGGGCACCGTTCAGAAAGAGCAGCGCCTTTGGGTCAGCATAGATTGGAGCAAGGTTCCCGCCGGCTTCTCCGACGGCTCCGTGAAGATCGCCGGCCCCGGCGGCGACATCACCGTCAAGCTCACCGCTTCCAATCCGCGCCAGGTCACGCGCTCGACGCTCCGCGGCTTTGTAGAAAGCGAAGGCTACGTCTCCATCGAAGCCGAGCATTACTCTAAGAACAGTTCGACGCCCGCCGCCCGGTGGGAAAAGATCGATGACTACGGCAGCACTCTCTCAGGGCTGTCGGTCTTCCCCGTCAACGGCCCCAGCCTTGACCCGGGTAAGAACTCACCGGGTCTCGAGTATCGGATGTACCTGTTCGACGCCGGCAAAGCCGAAGTGGACGCCATTCTCGGCCCCACCCAGAACTTCGTTCCGGACCGCGGCCTGCGCTTTGCCA
>JBEKQS010000097.1:0-17834 GCA_049519475.1 Bryobacteraceae bacterium
TGTTTGCACTGCCGCTGATAGTGCTGGCTTGTTCCCTGCTTGGAGGTCTATATGGGCCGCGAGCGCTGGGAGCCGGGGAAGCCGACTCGGCCGAGGCCAAAGACGCCAAGCTACCGGATGATGTAGGCCTGTTCGCTAAAGCCCTGGCGCTGGTGGAACAGAACTCCGCGGACCCGCTCAACCCCGACAAGGCGCTTTACGACGGCGCGCTCCCGGGGATGATGCGAAGCCTGGATCCACACTCCAATTTCTTCGACCCGAAAGAGTACGCGCTGCTGCGGGAAGACCAGGTGGGTCACTACTTCGGCGTGGGGATGGAAGTCACCCCGCGGAATGGCAAGACCGTCGTGACGGCGCCGTTTCCGGGTTCGCCGGCCTGGAAAGTGGGACTGCGGCCGGGCGACATCATCGTCTCGGTGAACGATAAATCGACCGAGAATCTGAATACCACCGAAGTGGCGGATCTGCTCAAGGGACCCCGGAATACGCAGGTCAAGGTAGTGGTTTCGCGCGAGGGCGTCGCCGACTACCTTACGTTCACGGTGGTTCGCGACGAGATCAGCCGCAAGAGCGTGCAGGATGCGTTTTGGGTGCGGCCGGGCATCGCTTACGTCAAGATTCTGAGCTTTGGAGAGAGCACCGGGCAGGAGCTGGTATCCACTCTGAAGAACCTGGGAGAGAGCAAGATCAAGGGGCTGGTGCTGGACCTGCGAGGGAACCCCGGCGGCCTGCTGGATACCGGCGTCGCGGTGGCGGATCACTTCCTGCCCAAGGGTTCGCTGATTGTCTCTCATCACGGGCGCGAATCGCAAGAGCGAAAATACACGGCCAACAGCGGGAACCACGGGCGCGACTATCCGATCGTGGTGCTGGTGGACCGCATGTCGGCCTCGGCGGCGGAGATTGTGTCGGGCGCGTTGCAGGATCACGACCGCGCCTGGATTCTGGGAGAAACCACGTTCGGCAAGGGTTTGGTGCAGACGGTTTTTCCGATGGCGGAGGACACCGCTCTGGCTCTGACCACGGCGCATTTTTATACGCCGAGCGGCCGGTTGATCCAACGCGACTACGGCCATGAATCCTTCTACGACTACTACAACCGGCGCGATGAAACTACGCGCAATCCGCAGGACGTGAAAATGACCGACAGCGGCCGCACGGTGTACGGCGGCGGCGGAATCACGCCGGACGAGGTTTACAAGGCGCCGGCCATGGATCGGTTGGAATCGCAACTCTTCCGCAATTGGCTTTTCGCCTTCACCCGCACCTACTTCGCGACGCACTCGGCCACACTGGCAACTGGGTGGATGCCTGACGCAACCACCATCCGTGAATTGCACGACTACCTCTTGAAGAACAACTACACCTTCACCGAGCCGGAATTCGCTGGCGACACGGATTGGATCCGGCGATATCTTGCCAAGGAAATGTACGTCTGGGTTTTCGGCAAAGACGAGAGCGACCGGATCTTCGCGCAGACCGACCCGGAAGTGGCCAAGGCGGTGGAGTCGATGCCCAAGGCCGAGGCCCTGACCGAGACGGCACGCAAGGTGATCGCGCAACGTCTGGCTCCGCGGTAATAGCATATACTTTTTCAACGCGGAGACGCGGAGACGCGGAGAAAAACGCGAGAGAAACAGGAATCTCGATGGGGGCTCAGCGGCCTCACCTGCAAGGTTCGCGCTGGGTGGGAATTTCTCTCTGCCGGTTCCTCGGTTTTCTCCGCGTCTCCGCGTCGTCTCCGCGGTGGATACGCAGTTTCCTCTACCGAACTTGGTAACATCTTAGGTTGAATCCCAATCCACAAATCATCGTTCTGGACGCGGGGGGGCAGTATTGCCACCTGGAGGCGCGGAAGGTGCGCGACCTGGGTGTCTATGCGGAAGTGCGCGAGAGCGAAACTCCCGCGGCGGAGTTGCGCGGCGCCAAAGGGCTGATCGTTTCCGGCGGCCCGAGCAGCGTATACGACACGGGAAGCCCGACCGTCGATCCGGCGATCTTCGCCAGCGGGCAGGCGGTGCTGGGAATCTGCTACGGACAACAGGTGATGGCCCACCTGCTCGGCGGCAAAGTTCACAGAGGCGTTAAGGGCGAGTATGGCCTTGCGACGCTCGAACTGGAAGAGACCGCCGACCCGATGTTCGCCGGGCTCGGAGGCCGGCAGCAGATCTGGATGAGCCATCGCGACGTGGTGGAGACGGTGCCGCAAGGCTTCCAGGTGGCCGGACGCACCGATACGTGTGCGGTGGCCGCCATGGCATACTCCGCGCGCAGGCTCTACGGAGTGCAGTTTCACCCCGAGGTGGTCCATACCGTGCGGGGCCAGGAGTATCTGTCGAATTTCGTATTCCGGGTGTGCGGCTGCCGGAAGGATTGGGACCCGCGGCACCGCGTGCCTCTCATCGAACAGGAGATTCGCGATTGCGTAGGCCGGCGTAAAGTCTTCTTCTTCGTGAGTGGCGGCGTGGATTCTTCCGTGGCGTTCACGCTGGCGCGGCGCGCGCTGGGGCCGGACCGGGTGCGCGGCGTATACGTGGACACGGGACTGATGCGCGAAGGCGAAACCGATTTCGTGCGGAGCATCGCGGGCCTGGAAGTGGAGGACGCGCAGCGCGAATTCCTGGCGGCGCTCGAAGGCTCGACCGAGCCCGAGCGCAAGCGGCACATCATCGGAGAAGAATTCGTGCTGGTGCAGGAGCGCGTGATGGAGCGGCAACACCTGATGAACGAGGACTGGATGCTCGGCCAGGGGACCATTTATCCGGACACCATCGAATCGGGCGGAACGGCCAAGGCGGCGCTGATTAAAACGCATCATAACCGGGTGGCCGGGATTCAAAGGCTGATCGCGAGCGGGCGCATCGTGGAGCCGCTGAAATCTTTTTACAAAGATGAGGTGCGGGAAGTGGGGCGGGAACTGGGCCTGCCGGCGGAGTTGCTGGACCGGCATCCCTTCCCCGGTCCCGGCCTCGCCATCCGGTGTTTGTGCTCGGATCGGGATGCCGGGGTGCAGGCCACCGCCGACGGCTGGCTGATCCCGGTGCGGAGCGTGGGAGTGCAGGGGGATGAGCGCAGCTATAAGCCGGTGCTCGCCATCGACGGGTTGGACATGGCCCGCGCGACGGAATTGACCAACCGGCTTTCCTATATGAACCGCGTGATTGCGGGCGTGCGGACCCGCGTCGCGGTGAGCGCCATGCGGGTGCGGGCCTGTTCGCTGACGGCGGAGCGCATCGGGCGGCTGAGACGGGCCGACGGCACGGTGCGGCGGCTATCGCACGAAAGTGGATACGACCGGCGGGTCTGGCAGTTTCCGGTGATTCTCATTCCGCTAGGGACGGAAGAGGCTCCCGATTCCGTGGTGCTGCGGCCGGTGGATTCGGTGGACGGCATGACGGCGCAATCGATGGAGATGGATCCGGAGCTGCTGGCACGGATGTGCGCGGAGATCCTCACCGATAGCGCTATAGCCGGCGTGTTTTACGACTTAACGCACAAGCCGCCTGGAACCATCGAATGGGAATGAGCGCGGCTACGATGTGAATGACCGCTACTTCGACGCTGCGGGCAGCTTCACTTCCACGCCGGCTTCCTGGTTGAGGCGCGCGGTCAAATCGCGATCGACCAGGGCGAGCGACACCTGGTTGTGCGTGTTTCCGGCCGTGAAGTAGTGCAGCGTGCCGCCATCCACCCAATAGGCTACCGCCGCATAAATGGTGTGGTCCTTGCACGCAATCAGGTAGTGGGAAGGCTCGGTCGCGGGAGAGGCATCGTCGGCAGCCGGCTGAGCGGTTGGCCCGGCATTCGGGTTGTCGGTAGTGGCGCCGGGATAGTAGTTGTTGATGATAACCGGAACCGGCGTCTGCTCCGGCGGCATGACGATGGTGACGTTGGGTTGTTGCTGCTGATAATCGGACGGCGCCGGTGTGGCGAGGTAAGACGAACCGTAGTATCCGCCGATGTACACGGGGTATCCGATGACGCCCGAACCACGCGCGGGCGGGATGCGGCGATTGTTCTGGACGGGCACTGACGGATGGACTGCGCCGCCGCCGTTACCGCGGGAAACCGGCCGGCCGCCGCTCTGTGCAAATAATCCGGCCGCCAGGAAAAGCGAAAAAGAAATCGCACCAAGAGCACGCATGGGATGCCCCCTAAACGCATTGTACTCCGGACGGCCAGCGACCGAAATGGCCCGGTGGAGCTACTGTTTCCGGGTGGGCGCAGCAGGGACGGCGGGCGGCGCGGCCGCGACGGGATGCACCTTATCGTACAGGCGGACGATCTCGGCGGTGATGTCGATACCGGGGGCAGCCCAGAGAACCGGACTCTGCTGGGGGCTTACGTCGAGCACGACGGCCAAACCGTGATCCAGGGCATATTGATCGATCACTTTGACGACCTTATCGCCCAGTGTCTGTAAGAGGTTGCCTTGTTCCTCATCCACCTGGGACTGGATATCTTCGCCCAGGCGCTTCAACTCGGTGTACCTGGCGTCGATGGTCTGGTTGAGCTCGTTCTTGGCGGCAGCGCTCATGGTCGCGGCGCCGCGCTTGAGGCGGTCACGGAGAGCTTGCAGCGCGGCCTGTTTGCTTTCGAAGTCCCGCCGCTTGGGGTCGTACTTGGCAGCCAGAGCGGCGGCCGCCTTTTGGCCTTCCTGTGTGCTGACGATGGCGTTCTGAGCGAAGATCGTGGCGACCCGGGTGGGCGCGGGCGGTGGCGCGGCTGGAACCGCGGCCGCGGGTACAGCCGGAGCGGACGGCTGGCCCTGGCTGAACGCCAGAGCCACCATGGCAACCAACATCGCGGGTAGGGCCACCGCGCGCGTCATCGATCCTTACTGCTTCTTGACAGGCGGCGTGGCCGCAGGCTTGGCCGGAGGCTTGGCCGGAGCTTCCTCTTTCACCGGGTGCACCTGGTCATACAGCTTCACCATGTCCTCGGTGATCCAGGTAGCGGCGGCGGCCCAAAGAACGGGAGACTGCTGGTCGCCATAGTTCAACACCACGGCGTAGCCGTTCTGAATGGCGTACTGCTGGATGAGAGCACCCATCTTGGATTGCAATTCCTGGCCAATCTTGGCGTCGTCGGTCTCCATCTCGGCTTGGGCGTCTTCGCCAAAACGCTTGAGAGCGGTGCCCTTGGCCTGAATATCGGCGGCCAGCTTCTTCTGGGCTTCATCGCTCATGGTGGCCCGGCCGTTATTCAACTGATTGGTCAGCGTCTCGATCTCCTGCTGCCGTTTGCCGAACTCGGCCTGTCTGGGCGCGTACTTGTTGGTGATTTCGGTAGCGGCTTTTTGCCCTTCCTTGGTGCTGGCGATGGCCTGTGACATGTTGATGATCGCGATCTTGGTAGGGATCGCGAGCGGGGCAAGCGGCGGCTTGGCCTGGGTCTGCGTCTGCGCGAGGGCTAAGGAGGCAAACCCCAAAAACAACGCGGTGAGAACTACTGAACTCTTCTTCAAGCTGAAACTCCTGAATGTGAAAATACTACCATAATGACAACCGGGGGTTTAGAACGTCCTGCCGATGGTGAACTTGAACAGTGTCCGTCTCTCGAAGAACGGATAGGCCTGCCCGTAGGTTGCGACGGATTGGAGGAAGGTGGCGTTGTTGGGAAAAGCCGCCTTGTCGGCCACAATCGGCGGCTGCAGGTACTCGCGCACAGTCGACGGATTGTAAGCGAAATAGACTCGGAACGGAGCGTTGACCACAGGCAGCATGACCTGCAGTTCGAGCCCCGTGGAATCGCGGATCTTTTGCGTGCCGGGTGCGATCTTCACGCGTCCGTCAAATCCAGCCTCTGGGAACGAACTATTCAAATCGCTGGTGCGTGAGGACGCCAGGACGAGCTGGTTGGGCAGCAGGATCTTGTCCAGCCCGACATCGTTGAACGCCGCCAGGATCACGGTGTTGCCGATGATGGGGATGCGGTATTCGAAGTTCCCTATGACACGGGTATCGCCTCCGGGGGTGACGAGCTGATAAATCGGGATCGTCATGTAGACCGGACTGGAGGTAACGGTGCCATTGGAGATAATCTTCTGCGAGCGCGGGCTTCCGTCGGCATTGTACACCTGGACCTGGGCGGAAGAGGGGACGAAGCCGATGGGCGTGATGCCCCATATTTCGAAACCACGGACATCCTGCTCACCGCCGATGAAGCCGCGGGAGTAGGGCGGAATCAGCTTGCCGCCGTAACCGGTGATCATGGTGGCCAGCATGTGGAACGCCAGGACGTTCTTCTTGTGGAACGGGTCCACGTGGAAGTACTTGGCATCGACGGATGGCTGAAAGGTATTCACATTGCCGCCGAGGACACTGCCGGCGAAGGCCGTGGAAATGAACAGGCTTTTGCCGCCGGTGGGATTGATGGGATGGTTGACGGTGTTGTACTGATAGGAAGGCGTGATGGTGGAGGTGTGGATGCCACTGAGCGCATTCGGGCCGGAGACGCCGCTGAAATTGATGTAGTCGAAGTAATTGTCGGCGGCGGTGGTCAGGGTCTTGATGTGGGAAATATCGTATCCGTAGGTGAGGGAAAAGCGGGCCATACTGCGGCGCAGCGGGTAGCTGGCGGAAACGTTGAACCCGTAACTGTTCTGGATGTAATTGAGCAGGTTTTGCGTGCCGAGGCTGTCGTACAGGCCGATGAGATTCTGGCCGGAGAGAATGGAAGCCTCGCGGCCCTGATCGAAGTCGAAGCGGCGGATATAGACGGTGAAGCCCAACTGGAGAGGACGGTCGAGGAAATACGGCTCGGTGAAGCCGAGGCTGGCGTCGCGCGATCGCGTGCCGAGCTGGGCCGAGAGTGACAGGGTTTCACCCAGTCCCAGGAAGTTGTTGGTGGAGTAATTGAAACCCACGAAGCTTCCGGCAATGCCCGAAACGCCACCGTTGAGGCCGATGGAATTCTTGCCCCGTTCCCTCACCTTGAGGGTGATATCGACGGTGTCCGACCCCGGATTGCGGCGAATCTCCGCTGCGTCGTCTTTCTTCAGCATTTCGAAATAGCCAAGCTGGTTGAGGCGGAGAATACTGACGTCCAACATCTGCGTATTGAAGATATCGCCTTCGTCCAGTTGGAATTCGCGGCGGATGACCTTGTCGCGGGTGGTGGTGTTGCCAACGAACTCGATGCGGCGCACAAAGAACTGCTTGCCTTCGTCGGCGGTGATGGTCAGATCGATCTGGTCGGTATCGGGAATGACCTCCATGCTGGGCTCGGGAACGAAATCCCAGTAGCCGAGCAAGCCGTAATACTTGCGCATATCCTCCAGGCCCTTACGCATCTTTTCGGTGGAGAAGGTGTCGCCCACGCGCATGCGGAAGAAGCCGACCAGCACAGAGGGGTCGCGGAACACTTTGACACCGACGAAATTGGCGGCGTGCAGGTGGTACAGGCGCCCCTCTTCGATGGGCATCGTAACATCCGCGAAGATGCCGAGGTTGTTCGGCTTGATCAGCGGCAGGCGCCATCCTTCGCCGCCGCGCAGAACGATCTTGATGGAGGGTTCCAGGGTCTGCGCCCGGTAGTATCCCTTGTCGTTGTAAGCTTCCCGGATCTTCGAGAGGTCGTAGTCCAGTTTGTCGGTATCGAAAGTCTTGGCAAACACGTTTTCCAGGATCACGGAATGCGGAATGCCATAGGGTTTGAGCTCTTTCATCTGTGAGCGGACCCAGCGGCTGTTGAATGAATTGTTGCCGGTGAAATCCAGGTTGCCGACTTTGACTTTGGGACCTTCATTGACCACGAAGGTCAGTGCCAGCGAAGTCGGGGGAATCTGTTCGATCTGCGGCTCGACGGTGGCATACTGGTGGCCGCGCTCCGCCTCGTAATCCTTGAGCACACTGGCGGCATACTGCACTTTGCCGGGATCGTACTGCTGCTCCACGGTGAGGCCGACCTTGCGTTCTTTGAAGCGATCCAGGATTTCGGACTCGCTGACCGACTTATTGCCCGCGTAGTGGATGGAACGGATCACACGGCGCTCGGTGACCACGAAGCGGATCAAGAGGCCCTCGGGATCCGCCTCTGTTTCCAGGCGGATGTCGTCGAAGCGTCCCGTATTCCACAACAGCATGAAGTCGCGGCGCAGGATCTCTTCGTTGAAGATGTCGCCCTTCTTGGTATAAATCTGGGCTCTGAGGGTGTCCTGGGGCACGCGCCTGGCGCCGCGGAACTCGACGCCGGCGATTACCTGGCCGCTGAGGGACTGCGGGAGGACCGGCGCGGCGGCGGGAGCTTCCAGTTTCGGAGCCGTCTGCTGCTGCTGATCTTGCTGCTGGGCGGGCGGAACGCTCTCAAACGGATTCGTGGGAGTGGTGGGCTTGGTTGGCGGTTGAGCCGGCGGCGTAGTAGGCGGTTGCTGCTGCTGGGGGGGCGCCTGTTGCGCGGCCCACATCAAGGGCACACAGAAGCAGGCCGCCGCTACGCCCGTGCGGACATGCTGGAAGAACCTCATCGAAGCAAACCTTTCCACTCTGCGCTCATTAAGTGACGTTGGAACACGGGACCCTGTTTCACTCGCGACAGCCCAATTCGAAGACGGTTAAGGCATTATTTTAGCGGATCTTCGTGGCAGGCAACAACGAGTGTAGCAGGCCACAGGTGTGAAGCGGGGGCACGGGGTTTTCCACAGGGCGAAAATGGCCTCGGAGCCACGCGCCGCCCCTTTGCGAAGTTTTCGACGCGCCACTCTACGCGGAAGCTCCAGGACAATGGGGCGGATGACGAAGGAATGGTGTCGGCCGTCCGGCCAGTATGGCGGGCCAATCCACCTGCTCCGCAAAGAGCCGCCCGGCGGCTTCCAGTTCGCCGATGCGGGTGACATCGTCGAGCGCGATATCCTCGGCCAGCAGCGGGTCCAGGCGGTAGAGCAAGGCGCTGGGATAGTGGCGCGCGACGAGTTGGGTCTGCTGTTCTTCGGGGGCATGGAGCGAAGTGTCGACCACCCAGGTGAGCCAGGACAGGATGAAGTGCGGGTCGGAGTGTTCCCGGATGCGGCCGGTGCCGAGGGAAACCACGGTGGTCTCGGCGGGGAGATAGCCCTGGCTGAAACAGAAAGCTTCGACGCAGGCTTGGTAGACGGGGTTGCCGGTGACCCCCACACCGCCATCCACCAGTTTGCCGTTTACCGGGTCGCCCATCGGCCAGGAATCGAAGTAAGTGGGCGCGGCGGCGCTGGCGGTCGCGCAATCCAACAGCCCCAGGCCGCCCGTCTTATTTGCATTAATGGGATTGTCCTTCACAAAGTACCAGGGCTTGGCGTCGGAGAGGCGGATGGCCGACAGCAGCAGATTGACGGGGGAATCGTTCAGGTTCCAGGAAGCCGCGGCGCCGAACTCACTTTCCAACACGCGGCGGAGGTTCGAGATGTTGTACTTGTGGCCGATCACAAGGCGTCGGATCTCGTTCCACGGACCCCGCGGGCTGAAGATCTCGCGCGTGCGGTCGCGATAGAGCGCCACCATTTGCGTGGCGGGGAGCCCGGCGGCGACGGCGGCGGCAAGCAGCGCTCCGGTGGACGTGCCGGCGACGAAGGAGAACGTCTCCCGCGCCGGGCGACTCGTGATTTCTTCGAGGCGGGCGAGAGCCATCGCGGGCACGATGCCGCGAACGCCGCCGCCATCGATCGACAGGAGAAAGCGGCGCGGCATGTTCCACCTAAACCGTAACGGCCGTCCGAATGAACTGGACGATGGCGTCGAGCGAGGCGCCCGGTTGGAACACCGCGGCAACGCCTTGTTTCTTGAGCGCCTCGGCGTCCTCATCGGGGACGATGCCGCCGAGAATCACCTTGACGTCGGACATATCGTGCTCGCGCAGCAGTTCGAGGACGCGTGGCACGATGGCATTGTGGGCGCCCGAGAGAATCGACAGGCCGATTACCTGGACGTCTTCCTGCAAGGCGGCGTTGACGATCATTTCGGGGGTTTGGCGCAATCCGGTGTAGATGACTTCCATGCCGGCGTCGCGCAGGGCGCGCGCGATTACCTTCGCGCCGCGATCGTGGCCGTCCAACCCGGGCTTGGCCACCAGGACTCGAATAGGGGTTTGCATAACTTCAGATCTGCATGACTTCAGGTTTGCATAGTTCGGGTTTGCATACTTCAAAGTCGCGTGGTTTCCTGGTACGTGCCGAAAACCCCCCGCAGGGAATCGCAAATTTCTCCCAAAGTAGCGTAGGCGCGTACGGCGTCCACCAGGTAGGGCATCGTGTTCTCGGTTCCCTCGGCGGCGCGCTTCAGCGCATCCAGGGCTTTACGCACGCTGTTATTATCGCGGCGTGCGCGCAGGGCCGCCAGTTTCTGCTCCTGGTGCCGGGCTGACCCTGCGCCGATCTGCAGGAGCTCGATGGGCTGATCGTCCGACTGGAAGCGGTTGACGCCCACCACGGTGCGCTCGCCGGCTTCCACTTCGCGCTGATAGCGGTAGCTGGCGTCGGCGATCTCGGTTTGCGGGAAACCGGCTTCGATAGCGGCGATCATACCGCCCATGGCGTCGATTTGCCGGATGTAACGATTGGCGGCGGCCTCGGTTTCGAGCGTTAGCTTTTCCAGGAAGTAGCTGCCGCCCAGCGGATCGGGTGTAGCGATGACGCCGCTTTCGTATGCCAGCACCTGTTGGGTGCGCAACGCGAGGGTGACGGCGTGCTCGCTGGGAAGGGCGTAGGCTTCGTCGAGCGAGTTGGTGTGCAGGGATTGCGCGCCGCCGAGCACCGCGGCCATGGCCTGCAGGGCCGTGCGGACCACGTTGTTGTAGGGCTGCTGCCAGGTGAGCGAGCAACCGGCGGTCTGGGCATGGAAGCGCAGCTTCGTGCTGCGCTCGCTCGACGCGCCATAGCGGTCGCGCATCACCATGGCCCATATTTTCCGCGCCGCGCGATACTTGGCGATTTCCTCGAAGAAATCGCTGTGAGCATTGAAGAAGAAACTGAGGCGCGGGGCGAAATCGTCGATCGCCATGCCGCGTTCAATCGCCCAATCGGCGTATTCCAGCCCGTCGCGGAGCGTGAAGGCCAACTCCTGCACCGCGGTGGAACCGGCTTCGCGGATGTGGTAGCCCGAAATCGAAATGGGATTGAAGCGGGGAACGCGTTGCGCCGCGAACTCGATAGTGTCGGTGACCAGCCGCATGGAAGGGCGCGGCGGGAAGATGTATTCCTTCTGCGCGATGTACTCTTTGAGGATGTCGTTCTGCAGCGTGCCGGAGAGGCTCGCCCAGTCGACGCCCTGTTGCTCGGCGACGGCCAGATACATGGCCCACAGCACCGCGGCCGGCGAGTTGATGGTCATGGAGACGGTGACATCGCCGAGTGGAATCCCACGGAAAAGAATCTCCATGTCTTCCAGCGATGAAATGGGGGCGCCGCACTTGCCCACTTCGCCTTCCGCCAAGGCGTGGTCGGCGTCGTAACCCATCAGAGTGGGGAGATCGAATGCCACCGAGAGGCCGGTCTGGCCCTGCGCCAGCAGGTAATGATAGCGGCGGTTGGTCTCTTCGGGGGTGGCGAAGCCCGAAAACTGGCGCATGGTCCAGAGCTTGCCGCGGTACATGTCGCGGTGGATGCCGCGCGTGTAGGGGAAGTCGCCGGGGGCGGCCAGCTCATGCTCGGGGTCGCATCCGCTCAGCGCGCCGGGGCCGTAGAGCGACTCTATGGGCACGCCGCTAATGGTTGTAAACGGTCGTTCAGCGGTTTTCATCTTGATCCCAACGTCGCTCCCAGCTAGTGTTTATCTTATACCGTATCTGTTTTTGTGGGGCAGGCGCTTTCGCCTGCAACTCTTGAAGGGATCGAAGCATGACAAGATCGCGAGTTCTTCTTGCCGTTCTATTGCCGGGGCTGGCCGCGGCGGATTCGATGCCGCTCCGGCAGGGGTGGATGATTCGATCGTCCGCCGGAATGACGGAGTCGGGCGCTGTACTCTCCACCACTTCTTACAAAGCGGATGGATGGCATAACGCTACGCTGCCCTCCACCGTGCTGAGCGCGCTGGTGCGGGACAAAGTATACCCGGACCCATACGTCGGCATGAATTTGCGGCAAATTCCCGGAACCACCTATGGCATCGGCCTGAACTTTTCGAACTTGGGCCTCCCGGAGGACAGCCCGTTCGCGAAGTCGTGGTGGTACCGCACCGAGTTTCGGATCCCCGCGGAACATAAAGGCAAGACCATCTGGCTGGGATTCGACGGCATCAATTTCCGCGCCAACGTGTGGCTGAACGGAAAGCAGATCGCGAGCGCCGATAAGATGGCGGGAGCGTGGCGGCTGTTCGAATTCGATGTGACGCCCGAGACCAACACCACCGGCGCGAATGCGCTGGCCATCGAAGTTTTCGCGCCGACGCCGCACGACCTGGGCATCACGTTTGTGGACTGGAACCCGCTGCCGCCGGACAAAGACATGGGTCTGTGGCGCGACGTGCACATCCGCGCGACCGGCCCGGTTGAGATCCGCTTTCCCAGCGTCGCCACCCACTTGAATTCGCCCGCCAATGATCTGGCACTGCTTTCGGTGCGGGCTGAGTTGACCAGCGCGGCCAGCCACCCGGTGGAAGGAGACCTGAAGGGGACCATCGGCAAGCTGGCATTTTCGCAGCACCTGCGGCTGGGTGCGCATGAGACGCGCGTGGTCCACGCGGCCCTGAAAGTGGAGAATCCGGAATTGTGGTGGCCGGCGCAGGTGGGACCGCAGACACTGCAGTCGCTCGACCTGCGTTTCGAAGTGAGCGGCAAGCTCTCGGACTCAAGTTCGACGCGCTTCGGCATCCGCGAAGTGACTTCCGAGATCGACGGCAAAGGCCACCGGCTGTTCCACGTGAATGGCAGGAACATTTTGATCCGCGGCGCGGGCTACACCTTCGACATGCTCCTGAACGGCACGCCGGAACGCCAGGAGGCCGAATTGCAGTACGTCCGCGACATGAACCTCAACGCGGTGCGCTTCGAAGGCAAACTGGAAGACGACCATTTCCTGGACCTCGCCGATCAGTACGGCATCCTGATTCTGGCGGGCTGGTGCTGCTGCGATCACTGGGAGAAATGGCCGCAGTGGGATGCCCAAGACGAAGCCATCGCGGCGGCCTCGCTGCGCGACCAGTTGCGCCGCCTGGCCCGTCATCCCTCGGTCTTCGACTGGCTGTACGGTAGCGACAATCCCCCGCCCCCGAAGATTGAACAACTGTACCTGGACATCATCAAGGAAGTGGAATGGCCGAACCCGTACCAGTCCTCGGCGACGGCCAAGAAAACTCCCGCTGGTGAGACCGGCGTCAAGATGACGGGCCCGTATGAGTACGTGGCGCCATCCTACTGGACGCTCGATACCACGCGCGGCGGAGCGCACGGGTTCAACACCGAGACCAGCCCCGGGCCGGCGCCGCCGCCTATCGAAACGCTGCGCGCCATGCTGCCGGCGGAGCATCTTTGGCCCATCGATGCCTGGTGGAATTACCACGCCGGCGGCGGTCAGTTCAAGGACATTCACGTCTTCACCGAAGCGCTCAACGCGCGCTACGGCGCCGCGGCCTCGGCGGAAGAATATGCGCGCAAGGCGCAGATGATGTCCTACGAAGGCGAGCGCGCCATGTTCGAGGCCTTTGGGCGCAACAAGTACACCTCCACCGGCGTGATCCAGTGGATGTTGAACAACGCGTGGCCGGGCCTCATCTGGCATCTCTACGATTGGTATCTTCGCCCCGGAGGCTCGTATTTCGGCGCCAAGAAAGCCTGCGAACCGCTGCACGTGCAGTATTCCTACGACGACCGCGGCGTGGTGGTGGTGAATTCCTATTACCAGCCGTTCGCCAACATGACGGTAGTGGCCCGCGTGCTCAACCTGGACATGACCGAGAAGTTCATCCGCGATGTGAAAGTGGATCTCGAAGAGGACAGCAGCACGCGCGCTATGACCCTGCCGGAAATCGAGGGCTTGAGTTCGACCTACTTTGTGAGCCTGGAACTGCAGGACCGCTCGGACCATCCGGTGAGCCGCAACCTGTACTGGCTTTCCACGAAGGCCGAGACGCTCGACTGGGAAAAATCCACCTGGTACGTGACACCCACCAAGACCTTTGCCGATTACACGGCGCTGAACAGCCTGCCGCCAGCCGAGTTGCAGGTGACAGCGCATTCGAAGCCGGGCGAAACCACCGTCAGCCTAATCAACGCAGGCAAAGCCATCGCCTTTGGCGTGCACGTCAAGGTGAAAAAGGGAACAGATGGCGACGAAATCCTGCCCGTCCTCTGGGAAGACAACTACTTTTCGCTGTTACCCGGCGAGACCCGCGAAGTGACCGCCAGCTACAACCCCCGCGCCCTCGGACAATCCAAGCCCGTCGTAGAAGCAGAAGCCTGGAACCGCAAGTCCGCCGTCGTGAAATGAGTGCCCAGTGGGACCGGCCTCCTGGCCGGTCGTGGTGGGGCAGGTTGCCAACCTGCGCACCGGGCGCAGCCCGGCCAGTGGGGCAGTCCCCCTGGACTGCGCGCGACCCCCTGGTCGCGCTCCTGCTTACAACCATGCAGCCCCCAATCGTCGCCGCTCCCCCCTTCTGATACCATTCCAATAATATGAAGTCACTCCGTATCGCTCTATTGGTTGTCTTCCCGCTGCTCCTCGCATCTCAGCAGGCGGATTTGTTTCGAGATCTGCGCTTCCGGCTGGTGGGACCATTCCGTGGCGGCCGCGTGGTGGCGGTGGCCGGCGTGCCTTCGCAGCCCAACGTTTACTACTTCGGCGGCGTGGGTGGGGGCATTTGGAAAACCACCGATGGCGGCGGCACATGGCTGCCGGTTTCCGACGGACAGTTGAAGACCAGCTCGGTCGGCGCGATTGCAGTGGCCGACTCCGACCCCAACGTGGTTTACGCCGGCATGGGCGAATCCTGCGTGCGCGGCAACGCTTCGAACGGCGACGGCGTTTACAAGTCGGTCGACGGCGGCAAGACGTGGCGTAACGTGGGGCTGGAGGACAGCCAGACCATCGGCGCCGTGCGCGTGCATCCCAAGAATCCCGACATCGTCTACGTGGCCGCGCTGGGCCATTTGTGGGGCCCCAACGACATGCGCGGGGTCTATCGCTCCACCGACGGCGGCGCCAACTGGAAGCAGGTGCTGACGCGCGGGCGCGACGCGGGCGCTGTCGATATCGCCATGGATCCCGGTAACCCGCGCGTGCTTTACGCCAGCTTCTGGCAGGTGCGGCGCAACCCCTACCACTTCGATAGCGGCGGGCCGGGTAGCGGCTTGTTCAAATCCACCGACGGCGGCGACACCTGGACCGATATCTCGCACGCGCCGGGAATGCCGCGAGGCGTGGAAGGCCGTATCGGTGTCACGGTTTCGCCGGCCAATCCGGAGCGCGTTTGGGCGCTGGTGGAAGCGGCCGATGGCGGCGTATTCCGTTCCGACAACGCCGGCCGCACCTGGACCAAGGTGAACGAGCAGAACATCCTGCGCCAGCGCGCCTGGTATTACAATCACATTTTCGCCGATCCGCAAAACCCCGACACGGTCTACGCGCTGAACACCGGCATGTACCGTTCGATGGACGGCGGCCGGACGTTTACGGCGATTCGCACGCCGCACGGCGACAACCACGACCTGTGGATCGCGCCCGACAATCCGCAGCGCATGATCGAGAGCAACGACGGCGGCGCCAACGTTACCTATGACGGCGGCCGCACCTGGTCCACCATCAACAACCAGCCGACCGCGCAGTTTTACCGCGTCGCGCTGGACAACGATTTCCCCTACAACATTTACGGCGCGCAACAGGACAATTCCACCGTGCGCACCGCCAGCCGGACCGCCGGCGGCGGCATCACCGACCACGACTGGTACGACGTGGGCGGCGGCGAAAGCGGTTGGATTGCGCCCGATCCGCGCGATTCGCAAATCGTCTACGCCGGAAGCTACGACGGGCTGCTGACTCGCCAGGACCACAGCACCGGGCAGAGCCGCGACATCAACGCCTGGCCCGACAACACCATGGGCTACGGCGTCGAAGCCATGAAGTACCGCTTCCAGTGGAGTTACCCCATCGCCTTCTCGCCGCACGATCCCAAGACGCTCTACATCGGCGCCAACGTTCTGCTCAAGACCGTCAACGAAGGCCAGAGCTGGGAAGTAATCAGCCCCGATCTCACGCGCAACGACAAATCGAAGATGGGCACGTCCGGCGGACCCATCACGCAGGACAACACCAGCATCGAGTATTACTGCACCATCTTCACGTTTATGGAATCGCCCGCTGCCAAGGGTGTGATCTGGACCGGCTCAGACGACGGTCTGGTGCAGGTGACCCGCGACGGCGGCAAGAACTGGGCCAATGTAACTCCCAAAGATATGCCGGAGTGGATCCAGATCAATTCCATCGACGCCTCGGCGCACGATGCCGGAACCGCCTATGTGGCAGCCACCATGTATAAGTCCGACGACTTCCGGCCGTATCTCTACAAGACCACCGACTACGGGCAGACCTGGAAGAAGATCGTCAACGGAATCCCCGCCGGCTCGTTTACGCGCGTGGTGCGGGAGGATCCCAACCACAAAGGCCTGCTGATCGCCGGCACGGAATTCGGCCTCTACATTTCCTACGACGCCGGCGAGAACTGGAAGCCCTTCAATCTGAATATTCCAGTGACTCCTATCACTGACGTGGCCTTTCACAAGCGCGACCAGGAACTGGTGGTGGCCACGCAAGGCCGGGCTTTCTATGTTCTCGACGATGTGCCGCTGCTCTACCAGTTGACTGACAGCGTCTCGACCGAAGAGGCTCACTTGTTCCAGCCGAAATCGACTTACCGCTTCGGCGGGGGTGGGCGCGGCGGCGGCGGGGGTGGACGCGGCGGCGGCCCGGCGGTGGGCGAGAATCCGGCTGGCGGCGCTGTGATCAATTACTGGCTCAAGGCCCGCCCGCAAGGCGAAGTCACTCTGGAATTCCTGGATGGCGCTGGAAAGACAGTCAATAAATTTTCCAGCCGCGCCCCCGTCGTGCCGCAAGGCCCACCGCCGGAAGAAGAGGATTTCCGCACGCCGCCGCCCGCGCGCGTTAACGCCGTTGCCGGCGTGAATCGCTTTGTGTGGAACCTGCGCTACCCCGACGCCACCACTTTCCCCGGCATGATCCTGTGGGCCGGCAGCCTCACCGGACCGCGCGTTCCCCCGGGAACGTACACGGTCCGGCTGACCGTGGATGGCAAACAGCAAAGCCAGACGTTCGAAGTCAAGAAAGATCCGCGACTCGCCACCACGCCGGAAGAATACACCAAGCAAGTGACTCTGGCCCTCCAAATCCGCGACAAGCTATCGAACACCAACGAGGGCGTAATCCGCATCCGCGAAGTGCGCAAGCAACTCGACGAATATGCCCGCCGCGACGACAAGCGCATCGCCGACGCCGCCAAAGCTCTCAGCGCGAAGCTGACCGCGGTGGAAGAGGAACTGTACCAGACCAAGAATCGCGCCAGTGAAGATCCGCTCAACTTCCCCATCAAGCTAAACAACAAGCTGGCTCACGTGCTGGGCCTCGTGGAAGGCTCGGACAACCAGCCGACACAGCAGTCGTACATGGTCTACGAGGACCTGGCCACGCGCGTCAACGGCCAGTTAACGGCGCTCGACGGCCTGCTGACGAGCGATCTGGCCGCCTTCAACAAACTGATCCATGATTCGAACGCCCCGGCGATACAGGCGCCAGCGAAGAAGCAGTAGCGGTGTATTCTATTTCGGGGACGGGCTACGAAACTCCCAAACACCGTCGGCTGCATGATTGGGGGTTTCGTAGCCTGTCACCGAATTGTCGAACTCCTCGAACTTCGGATTTG
>JBEKQS010000098.1:0-17831 GCA_049519475.1 Bryobacteraceae bacterium
GGACCAATGGAAACGGTGCTCATCATAGCCGGCGTAGCAGCCGGCATCGGGGTCCCTGCATTCAGCGCGAAGGCAAACACGAACAACGAAAGAAGTGCGACCTGCGCGAATTTGTTTTCCAAGAAGTTTCTCATTTCAAAACCATCCTATTCAAATTCAAATGTTTTCCGGACCCCAGGAGGGCCATCGATCGGACGATCGACCCCGGCTGGCTTCACCGCTATCCGAAAGCTCAAGGCTGCCACCCCTCGAACAACCACTTCGCTGAGTCGTAAACGAATATGTGCCGACAGATGGGGCCTATCTAGTACTATGAATGGCAATTGTAGCTGGACGTAATAGGGTAAACACCCTATGTGAATGCTAGGATTCCCAATTGCGGGGCGAAGTTAATCTATTTGGTAGGGGACTTGGGAGTCTTGGGCGAGGTCTTCGGAATAGGCCGGAGAGCTTTCGAGGGGCCGTTGCGCGGGGTAATCGAGGCGCAAATCGGCCGAGATTTCGTCGAGCATGTCCATGGTGGCGACCTTGGTCTCCATGGCGAAGCAAGTGAGCAGAAGGTTGTCGCAAATGGCGTTGATCAGCCTTGGAATTCCTTGAGAACGAAATTGAATTTCTTCCATGAGCGGGCCGGAGAAGATAGTCTGATCTTTGAGGCCGGCGCGCGCCGTGCGGGAATTCATGTAGGCGACGGAGTCCGCTAGGTCGAGGCCGCGGAGCAGGCAACGCAAGGCGACGCGCTGCTTGAGCTGGCGGAACTCCGGGGCTTCCAGCTTGCGGTCGAGTTCCGGCTGGCCCGCGATGATGATCTGGAGCAGCTTGCCGCGGCGGTTTTCGAGGTTGCCGAGGAGGCGAATCTCCTCCAAAACGTCCCAATCGAGGTTATGGGCCTCATCCACAATCAGCACGGTGGTGCGGCCTACGGAGGCCCGCTCCAGCAGCATGTTGTTGAGGGAGAGCAGCACTTCGGTCTTCGAATGGCGGTCGCAGCGCAGTTCCAGATCGTAAGAGAGCAGCTCGAAAAACTGCTCCACGGAAAGGCGCGAGTTGAAGAGCGATGCGAACGCGATCTGCTGGGCGTTGAGGAAATCCCGCAGGCATTCGAGCATGGTAGTCTTGCCGGTGCCGACCTCGCCGGTGAGGACGATAAAGCCCTTGCGGCTCTGCACGCCATAGATCAGATTGGCCAGGGCCTCTTCGTGCTGCGAACTCCGGAACAGGAACGACGGGTCCGGGCTCATGTTAAACGGATTCTGGGTGAAGCCGAAGAAGGCGTTATACATAACTGGCTGCGGCTCGGAAGGACTCCTCGCATCTTAGCATGCAGGCGTGTGAGCGGCCAAACCCCGGAAGTACTGGCACTCTCAGCGACCCGACCTTAGGATTGCGGCGGCGGTGGCGTCGGGGCTTTGGGCGGCTTCTCGCCGGCCGGCTTAGCGGCAGCCTTGACCGGGCTGATCAGGATGTGAGCATTGCGGCCTTCCATGCGCGGCTGGCCCTCCACGGTACCGTGCGCGGCCAAGTCGCCCGCGAAACGGATCAGCAGCTTCTTGCCGAGGTCGGCGTGCGCGATTTCGCGGCCGCGGAACTGTACCACCGCTTTGACGCGGTTGCCCTCGCCCAGAAAGCGGATGGCGTGGTTCATCTTGAAGTCGTAGTCGTGATCGTCGGTGTTGGGACGGAACTTGAGTTCCTTGACCTGGACCACGTGCTGCTTCTTCTTGGCGTCGTGCTGCTTCTTCTTCTGCTCGTACTGATAGTGGCCGTAGTCGATGGCCTTGGCGACGGGTGGGGTTGCCGTTGGGGCGATCAATACCAGATCGAGCCCCAGTTCCTGGGCCTTCCGCAGGGCTGCGGCGGTGGGCATGATTTCCGACGTGCCGTCGGGAAACACCGCGCGCACTTCCCGTGCACGGATGGATTCATTTACGTTCTCTCTGCGATTCTGCCTGCGAGGGGGAAAGTTTCTGCCTGGATACATGTTATGCGATGGGTTGCGGATTGCGGAAGCGACGAGACAAGGGCTGGGCGCCCTGGAAAGCTCTCTGGTCGAGCGGTATGGTACGAGTGAAGGACAAGCGCAATGACGTCAGTTTTAGTGTACACCAGATTCCGGCGCGGAAGTCAAACGACTTTTTCGACTACCGCCGGGCGTACGCGCTACCATTGATCTACCGCTTATGCAGACTTGCCCGAGCTGCTCGCGCGAGTGCGCGGAGAACAGCCGATTCTGCTCCTGGTGCTCCGCGCCGCTCGACTCGACGTCCGCCGAGACGGCGGTGATTGCGCCGGAGCCTCCGAAACTCAGCTCCACGACCAACCTGGACGAAGGCCGCTTCCCGCCGGGCACCGTCATGGCGGGCCGCTACCGCATCGCCGGGCTGTTGGGACGCGGAGGCATGGGCGAGGTTTATCGCGCCACCGATCTGACCCTGGGGCAGGCCGTAGCGCTGAAATTCCTGCCGGAAAACCTGGCCCGCGACGATCGCGCGTTGGCGCGCTTCTACAACGAAGTGCGGATGGCCCGCCAGGTGACGCATCCCAATGTCTGCCGCGTGTACGACATCGGAGAAACCGGCGGCCTGCACTACATTTCGATGGAATACGTGGATGGCGAGGACCTGGCTTCGCTGCTTCGGCGCATCGGCCGGGTGCCGGCCGACAAGGCCATCGAAACGGCACGCAAACTGTGCGCCGGCCTCAACGCCGCCCACGAAAAGGGCGTGCTGCACCGCGATCTCAAACCGGCCAACGTCATGATTGACGGCCGCGGCCACGTGATCGTCATGGACTTCGGCCTGGCCGGGCTCAGTGAGCAGTTGCAGAAGAGCGACATACGCAGCGGCACGCCGGCCTACATGTCCCCGGAACAACTGGCCGGCACCGAGGTCACTGCGAAAAGCGACATTTACGCGCTGGGCCTGGTGCTTTACGAACTGTTCACCGGCAAGCCGGCCTTCCACGCCGGCTCGCTGACGGAACTTATCGGAATGCAGCAGAAGGCTGCCCCGGCCAGTATCACCTCAATGGTCCGGGACCTGGACCCGGCAGTGGAGCGGACCATCCTGCGGTGTCTTCAGCCCGATCCGAGGCAGAGGCCGGCCTCCGCGCTGGCGGTGGCAGCCGGACTGCCGGGCGGCGATCCGCTGGCCGCGGCACTGGCCGCCGGGGAAACGCCTTCGCCGGAACTGGTGGCGGCGGCGGGAGAAACCGAGGGGTTGCGCCCCAAAGTGGCGATCTCCTGGCTGGCGGCCACATTGGCCGCGATCGCCGTGATCGGCGTGCTCGGCACGCGATTTTATCTCACCGAAAAAATTCCGCTCGATATTCCACCGGAAGCGCTGGCGCGCGACGCCCGCACTCTGCTCAAGTCGCTGGGCTACACGGCCCGCCCCGCCGATACCCTTTGGGGCCTGGATTACAACCGCGCCTACCAAACTTATTTGGATAGCCACACCGCCGCGGCAGCCGCCCGGTGGAAGAATCCGGCGGTGGGCACGCCCCCGTTGATCGAGTTCTGGTATCGCGAGAGCCCGCGGGACATGATCGCCCAATTCCAGCGAGACACCGCGGCCAGCTTTACGGATCCGCCCATGGACGTTTCCGGCATGCTGCGCCTTTCCACGGACCAGGACGGCAAGCTGCAGGAACTGGACGCCGTGCCGCCGCAGGTGGAAGCGCCCGGCGCCACGCCCGCGCCGCCCTTCGACTGGGCGCTGCTGCTCAAAGCGGCGGGCCTGGATGCGGCGCGTCTGGAAACCGACGAGCCCCGCTGGACGCCGCTGGCCAACTGGGACTCGCGGACCGCCTGGAAAACTTCCGACCCGCAAACCGGAGCGGCCCTGCGCATCGAGGCCGCCCAATGGCGCGGGCGGCCTGTGTTCTTCCGCATCATCGGTCCCTGGACCAAGCCCGACCGCATGTCTGCCCCGGCCGGCGGGGAGGGAAAGTCGATGGTACTCCTGGTCGTGATCTATCTGGTGCTGATTTCGGGCTGCGTGATCGCTTGGTACAACGTCCGCGCGCAAAGGGCCGACCGCCGCGGCGCAACCAAACTGGCCTTGATCTATTTCATCTGGACCGGTTGCGGAACTTTTCTGCTGGCGCGGCACACTCTGGGCCTGCAGGAAATCCCGCTGTTCTGGCACATTTTTTCCGGAGTTGCGGTTAATGCCGCCGTGCTGTCGGTTCTCTATCTGGCCCTGGAGCCCTGGGTGCGCCGCCGCTGGCCTCAGACCCTGATCTCCTGGAGCCGCTACGCCGCCAAAGGAATCCGCGACGCCCTGGTGGGCCGCGACATCCTCTTCGGCGCGGGACTGGGTTGTGCCATGGCGCTGCTCAAACTCCTTCAACTGGGCCTGCACGGGCCCTCCGGCGAACCGGTGATGGCCGATTTGCAGACGCTCTTGGGAACGCGCCAGTTGATGGCCACGGGACTCGTCACCTTCGCGGGCGCGCTGTTCGACGCCATCTTTTTTTTCTTCGTGCTGTTCATCGCGGTGGTGCTTCTGCGCAGGCAGTGGCTGGCCGCCGCGGCTTTCATCGCGCTGGTGACGGTGATTTTCAGCGCCGGCACGGTCTATCCCTGGATCGACTACCCCATTGCCCTGCTAATGGCCGGGCTCTATGCCTTCGTGCTGATGCGCTTCGGCCTGTTGGCGCTGGTCTTCGCCGAAACTCTGTCGGATTTCCTCTTGGGCGTGCCGCGCACTTTGGATTTTTCCTCCTGGTACGCGTGGATCGGGATGGCGCCGCTCCTGGTTGTGGCGGCTATCGCAATCTTTGGCTTCCGCACGTCGCTCGGTGGCCGCCCGCTGTTGAGGGACGAGATGTTCTAGCGCCCGGCTGCTCGCGGGTTGTGGGGCTCCCCCTGGCGAAGCTTTCCCATTGGCGCTAACGTATAATGTGAACCAATCGGACGGCAAAGGACGAATTATGCAAACTGGCCTGACCCGGCGGAGTTGCTTGAAACTATCGCTGGCCGCCGCCGCAGCTTCGCGGCTGACAGCCGACTCCACCATGGACACCAAGGGTTTCAAACTCGGCATCATCACCGACGAGCTGACCACCCGGTTGGACGAAGCCCTCGATTTCATCTCCAGCTACCACCTGCAGTGGTGCGAGCTGCGCGAGATGTTCGGGAAGAACCTCATGATCTCTCCCAAGGAGGACCTGGATCGCGCCCGCGACTTGTTGGCCAAACACAGCGTCCGCGTGAGCGAGATCGCTTCCCCCCTCTTCAAATGGAATTGCCCGCAGATGCCCGTCAGGGCCAACGAAAGGCACGACCCGCTCAGCGCCAACTTCACCGAGGAGGACGCGGACAAGGCTCTCGACCGCTCTTTCGAGCTGGCCCGCTTCTTCGGCACCAGCATGGTGCGCATCTTCACCTACTGGCGCGTGGAGGATCCCGCCAAAGCCTATCCCTACGTTCGCGACCGCATGGCCAAAGCCGCCGAGGTGGCCGCTAAGGCCAAAATCGTTCTGAACGTCGAAAACGAGCCCTCGTGCAATGTCGCCACCGGCAAGGAACTGGGCCGTCTGCTGAAGGAAGTCAATTCGCCCAGCCTGCGCGGCGTCTGGGATCCCGGCAACGCCACGATGCTCGGCGAGGTTCCTTATCCCGACGGCTACGAAGCGGTGAAGGGCCTGTTCCCGCACATGCACGTCAAGGATTCCCGCAAGAACGCAAAAACCGGTAAGCTCGAATGGGCGCCGGTAGGCGGCGGCATCATCGATTTCAAGGGCCAGTTTCAGGCGCTGCACCGCGACCGCTATGAAGGAACCATGTCGCTCGAAACGCACTACAGGCGGGCGGACGGCAACAAGGTCGAGAGCACGCGCGAATCGTTGGAAGGTTTGTTTAAAGTCTTATAAAGAGGTGTGAAATGTCATTGGATCTGAATCGCCGGGATATGTTGAAAGCCGCCGCCGGCGCGGCGCTGCTTGTGCCCCAACGAGTGTTGGGCGCGAACGATCGGGTGCGGGTTGCCGTGGTGGGACTGCGCGGCCGCGGGCTCGATCATCTGAGGAAGGTGAAGGACACCCCCGGCGTGGAACTCGCCGCGGTAGTGGACATCGACGAGAACGTCATCGCGACGCGCCTTGGGGATGTCGAAAGGCTCGGCCTCGGCAAGCCCAAGACCTTCGTCGATATCCGCAAGATGCTCGAGGACAAGTCCATCGACGCCATCACCGTCGCCACCCCCAATCATTGGCATTCGCTGATGGGCATCTGGGCCTGCCAGGCCGGCAAGGACGCCTACGTCGAAAAGCCGCTCTCCCACAGTTGGTGGGAGGGCAAACAACTGGTGGCTGCCGCGAGCAAGTACAACCGCATCGTGCAGCACGGCACGCAGAGCCGGTCGAGCGCCGGCGCCAAGGAAGCCATTCAAAAGCTGCGGGACGGGCTGGTGGGCGATCTCTACCTCTCGCGCGGCCTCTGCTACAAGTGGCGCGATACCATCGGCCGCAAGCCGCGCCAGGCGGTGCCGGCCGGCGTCGACTACAATTTGTGGCTCGGCCCCGCGCCCGACCGCGGTTTCACCATGAACCGCTTTCATTACACCTGGCACTGGTTCTGGGACACCGGCAACGGCGACCTGGGGAATCAGGGCATTCACGAAGTCGATACGGCGCGCTGGGGCCTGGGCGTCAAATTCCCCAACAAGGTTTCCGCCATCGGCGGCCACGTGATGTTCGACGACGACCAGGAAACGCCCAACGTGCTCAACTGCTGCTTCGAGTTCGATATGCCGGATGGCAAACGCCGCCTGATGGAATTCGAAGTGCGCCATTGGATGACCAACCACGAAGCCGACATCGGCCAATTCGGGGGCGGCAGCGTGCTGCCGGCCGCCGGCCTGAACTCCGCCGCCAAACCGGCCGCGCCCGCGCCCGCGCCGGCGGCCAAGCAAGCGGCGAACCTTGGCCCCGCCACCGGCAAGCCCGGCACCGTTGGCAACATTTTTTACGGCCCCGGCGGTTACCTGGCGATCCAGGAATACGAAAGCTACAAATACTGGCTGGGCGAAAAGCAGGACCCCAGTCCGGTGTTCCGCGGCAAGGAAAATCACTTCGCCAATTTCATCGATTGCGTTCGCAGCCGTAAGAAGGAAGACCTCAACGCGCCGGTCGAAGAGGGGCATATTTCATGCACCCTGGTGCACCTGGCCAATGTCTCTTATCGGCTCGGCCGCACCTTGCATTTCGATCCCCAGACCGAGCAGGTAATCGGCGACGACGAGGCCAACCGCATGCTCCGCGACGGCGACCGCGGCTACCGCCCCGGCTTCACGATTCCCGACAAGGTTTGATGGTGGTATAACACTGGTTTGACCAAAGCGTCGGCGAGTAGGGTACTCCTTGGGCCGCCATGGCGCTGGTTGTGGCACAGAGCGGCCAGCCATGCGGAGGCCCAGGTGAGCGAGTCGCTGAAACGGAAGCTGAGAGCGCCTGCATGGCTGAGAAACTGATTCCGAGGGTTGCCGGCTTAAGCGGCCGCCGCAGCCCGCTTCCCGGCAGGTTGGGGCTGCTCGCGGTTTCTCTTGCCCTGGCGGTAAGCCTGCGGGGCGGCACGGGAGGCAGCATTTCCGGTACGGTTACCGACCCGAAAGATGCGGTCGTCGTCAACGCCCGGGTCACTGTAATCAACCAGGGCAACAATATCTCGCAGACGGTTGCCACCAATTCCAACGGTATCTATTCTTTTCCGGACCTGATGGTAGGGACCTACGACATCCAGGTCGAGGCGCCTGGTTTCCGGATCTATCGGCGCACCGGCGTGATTGTGGACGCCAACGCCGTATTGCACGTGGATGCACCGCTTTCGCTTGGCAACCGGGCAGACACCATCACCGTGGCCGCCTCGGGGACGCACGTGGAAACCGCCGACACCCAGTTGGGCGAAGTCGTCACGGGGGACAAAATCGCCGCCGTCCCGCTGAACGGGCGCAGCTTTACCGACCTGCTGGCCTTGCAGCCGGGAGTTGCGCCGACCACCACCATCACCAGCACGTCGATTCAGGCGGCGGGCGCGGCTGTACTGTCTCCTTCCGGCAACCTGAATCCCGGTACCATTTCGATCAACGGACAGCGTGAGTACGCCAACGGCTTTACGGTGAACGACGCCGACGTAGTCGAGCGCTTTACCATGGGCGCGGCCGTGATTCCCAATCTCGATTCAATCGCCGAGTTCCGCGTTCTCACGGGGAACTTCGACGCCGAGTACGGCAACTACAGCGGCGGCCGCATCAACGTAGTCACCAGGTCGGGAACCAGTCAGTTTCATGGCTCCGCGTTCGAGTTCCTGCGCAATACGGATCTGGACTCCCGCAATTTCTTCTCGCCCGGGCGGGCCGTTTACCAGCAGAACCAGTTCGGCGCGTTGTTCGGAGGACCCGTCGTCCGGAATAAGGTTTTCTTTTTCTCCGACTACCAGGCAACCCGCCTGCATCAAGGCGTCGATACGGGCTTGATCAGTGTGCCCTCGCTTCAAAACCGGGCCGGCAACTTTTCCGACTCCGCCGATCTGTTGACCGGAACCGTGACCGGCCAGTACTGGGCGACCCAGCTTGCCGGCAAACTCGGCTACGGCGTGTCGCCGGGGGAGCCGTACTACACGCCCGGTTGCTCGGACCCATCGCAATGCGTTTTTCCAAATGCTGTCATTCCGCAGCGGGCCTGGTCGGCCCCCGCGCAAAAACTGCTGCCGTACATCCCGGCGCCGAACCTGGCCGGCAATTATTTCTCCACCTCGGCCGCGGGTCAAGCGCTGCGCGACGACAAGGGCGCCATGCGGGTGGACGCGAACACGAGTTTCGGCACGCTGTCGTCCTACTATTACGCCGACGATTACACGCTCAACAACCCCTATCCAGTGGCTCAGGGCGGGGCGAATGTACCGGGCTTTAACGCGTTGAACCTGGGCCGGTCGCAGCTAATCACGCTTGGCGATACCAAGGTTTTTGGACCGCGAAGCGTAAATGAATTCCATCTTACATTCGTCCGCGCCGCCAATCAGGTCGGCACGCCCCAGGGGACAGTGGGAACCAGTCTGGCGTCGCAAGGCTTCACCACCGCCTCGGGCGCGCCCGCCATCCTGCCGCAACGGCCGTCGATTGTGGGAGTGGAGAATGTAAATTTCAGCAGCTTCACCATCGGATCGACGGTCACCGGGCTCATTCAAAAGGACAATACTTTTGAATTTCGCGATAACTTCTCACACCTGGTAGGCGCGCACACCCTCAAGGCCGGCGGCGAATTGTTGCTGAGCCAGGTGAATTTGGCGCCGGACGTGCAGTCGAACGGGACTTTTGACTTCTTCGGGTCGGAAACGGGAGTGGATTTCGCGGACTTCCTGATCGGCATCCCCAGCTTCTATAAGCAGGGTGACGCGCAGCCGGCTTACACCCGGAATCGATACGGAGCCGCTTACTTTCAGGACAGTTGGCGCGTCCGGCCGCGCCTCACGTTCAACTATGGCGTCCGCTGGGACGTGATCATGCCCTGGTACGAAAAGTACAATCAGATTCAGACACTGGTTCCGGGCGAACAGTCGGTTGTGTTTCCCGGTGCGCCCACGGGCCTGGTCTTCCCCGGAGATCCGGGGATCGCGCGCGCGCTCGCACCCGCTCGCTGGAACAATTTCTCCCCACGGCTCGGTCTGGCTTGGTCGCCGCGCGGCCAGAGCGGCCTCGCCAGACGGCTGTTCGGCGATACCGACCAGACCAGCATCCGGCTCGGGTTCGGACGGTTCTTCTCGGCGGTGGAAGGCGTTTCCGCCGGTGTGATGGTGGGCGATGCGCCCTACGGCAGCACTTATAGCAGCCCCGCCCCGCCGCTATTTTCGAACCCGTTCGTCACCGCCTCGACCGGTTTCGATAATGGCCAGCGATTCCCGCTGCAATATCCACCGCTGAACGCCTCGGCAAAGAATCCGAACCCGAATGTGAATTGGGCGAACTTCCTGCCGATTTCCGGCCTGCCGGGATATTATCCGGGCAACGTCAGCCCATACTCGGAGCAGTACACCCTTTCCGTCCAGCGCCAGTTCGGCAAGGGCACCGTAGTGACCGCAAGCTACGTCGGCAGCCAGTCCCACCACCTGCTGACGCTCCTCGAGGCCAACCCGGGCAACCCGTCTCTGTGTCTCAGCCTCAGCCAGGTGAGCCAGGTTGCGCCGGGAACCCCGACCTGCGGACCATTCGGCGAATCGAACGTCTATACCACCGCCTCCGGCCAGATCGTCAACGGCACGCGGGGGCCTTTCGGCCGGAATTTCGGAAGCGTGGACTGGCTGACCACCATCGGCAACGCCAACTACAACGCGCTGCAGCTCAGTGTCCGGCATACCACCCGAAGACTCGAACTGCAGGCCGGCTACACCTATGGCAAATCGCTCGACAACTCTTCCAGCATCTCGGAACAGTTGAACCCGCTCAACTACCGCGCCACTTATGCGCCTTCCGCATTCGACCTGAAGCACAACTTCGTGGTCAGCTATCGCTACGAGATCCCATTTGAACGGCTCTTCGGAACCCGCAACCGTCTGGCGGCGGGTTGGACACTTTCGGGGATTACCCGTCTCGGGACCGGCTTCCCGGTTACTTTCACGAATGCCAGCGATAACTCGCTGCTCGGGACGCAACCAGACGGCGTGAACGGGTATGGCGTGGATTTGCCGGATGGGAAGCCAGGTCCGCTGAACCTGAACCACAATCCGCGCAACGGATTGCCATACTTCAACACCTCGCTTTATAGCCTGCCGCCGCTGGGGCAAGCCGGCTCGGCGGCGCGGCGCCTGTTTTACGGACCGGGAATTGAGAACTTCGATGCTTCCCTGGCGAAATCCGTCAGCCTGGGCGAGACAAAGTCCTTGCAGTTCCGGGTGGAGGCGTTCAACGCTCTCAACCACGCGCAGTTCTTCGGGCCGGCATCCGTGAACGGCGAAATTACCAGTCCGGCATTCGGCCAGGTAGTGAGCGCGGGGGCGCCACGACTGGTGCAGGCCGCGGTTAAGCTGTCATTCTGAGCCGTTCTTCCGTACCACCCACGTCGTCATCGAGCGTTGATTCTGCACAACGGTGGTCTTCAGCGGATCCAGCAACTGCCCGCCCATCTCTTCGGTGAGCTCGATCAGCAGCGCCTCATCCACCAGGTAGCGCTCCGACCCGTCCGGCAATCGGAACCGCCGTCCCGCCACGCGCTCCACCCGGTCCTCCATTCCAATCGAGGATGCCAGGCGGCAGAAGAACAGGCCACCCCTTCTCAAAACTCGGCAGGTGCCGCGCAGCATCGCTCGAAAGTGATCGTCGTCGCGCGCAAAGTGCAGCACCGCGCTGCTGATCGCCACATCGGCGAAGGCATCGGGAAAAGCCATTTCTTCCACCGCCTCCACGCGAAAATTGCCCGCCGGCAGATTTGGCGCCAGCGCCGCGGCGAGCCGGCGCACGTTCTCCACCGCCTGCCCATCGGCATCCGCGCCAAAGACCTCGTACCCCTCCCTCAGCAGGTAGACCAGGTTGCGCCCGAAACCGCACCCCGCATCCACCACCCGCATCCCCGGCGTGATCCGCCTTCGCAAAATCTGGTCAAAAAGGTAGATGTCGATCTGGCCGAATTGCTCTTGAAGGTCGGGCATGGAACGATGAGCCTCCCATCCCCCTACCGCGCGTACTGCCCGTGCATCCGCACCGTCGCGCCCGGCCCCGCCAGCTCGCTCGCCGTCCCCCGCCGCAGCACGTTGTCCGAAGGCAGGCAGACCAGCCCTCGCGCTTTCTCCGCGCTCGCCCCAAACACCACCAGGTCCAGCTTTCCCCAATCCATCTGCGCCGTCGATTGCGCCAGCTTCATGTGCGGAATCACCGCGCCCTCGCGCACCAGCATCACCGCCGGGATCGCACCGGCTGCGATTCGCTGCCAGCCGCCCGAGTACGTCTGGTTGCTCTGGTAATCGATCCACTCGCCGCGCGGCAGATACACGTCCCGCCCGGCCGTGCCGCTCTCCATCAGCGGCGCCACCAGAATGTCGGAACCAAACAAGTATTCGTCCTCCACCAGCCACGCTCCCGCGTCGTCCGGGTATTCCACGAACAACGCGCGCAGCATCGGCAGCCCGCGCTCGCTCGAATCCTTCGCCTGCGCGTAGACGTACGGCATCAATTTATACTTCAACTCATCCGTGCGGCGGAAGTCGTCCAGAAACGCCGCGCTGAATTCCCACGGCTCGCGCGGCGGAGCGCCATGGCACCGGCTGTGCGAGGTCAGCATGCCGAACGCCATCCAGCGCCGGTACAATTCCTCCGGGGGTCGCTGCGCGAATCCTCCTATGTCGTGGCTCCAGAAACTGAACCCGCTCAGCCCGAAAGACAGGCCGCCGCGCAGCGTCGCCGCCATGCTGGTGTCGTCGTTCCCCGCGTCCCCGCCCCAGTGCAGCGGATACCGCTGGCTGCCCGCCCATGCGCTGCGCGCCCAGATGATGTTTTCGCCCGTCACTTTCTTCGTAATCTCCGCCACCGCCTGGTTGTAACGCAGCGGGTAGAGATTGTGTTCGTAAAATCCCGTGCGGCCGTTGTGGTACACGCCGTTGAGCGGCGCGGCTTCTCCGAAATCCACTTTGATCGCGCCCACGCCCATCCGTAGCAGTCCCGCGATCTTTTCCTGGTACCATTCCACCGTCGCCGGGTTGGTGAAGTCCAGCACCGCATCCTCGTACGGCAGGTTGCCTTTGCCGTCCTTCACCTCGAGGCCCTTCGCCAGGATCTCCGGAAACAGCGCGTTCTTGGGCACGAAGTAAGGAAGCTGCCAAAGCGAGATGTGGAACCCGCCCTGCTTCAAATCGGCGATCATCTTGGCCGGATCGCGGAAACGCGTTTTCGAAAACTGGTAGTCGCACCGCCAGTCCGTCTCGAACCAGCCGGTGTCCAGGTGAATCACGTCGCTCGGAATGCGATTCGCCCGCAGCTTCGCCGCCACATCCCGCACCTGGTCTTCGGAAGTGTACGTGATGCGGCTCATCCACAGCCCGAACGACCACAGCGGCGGCATGGGCGCCCGTCCGGTAATCGCCGTATATTCCCCCAGCACGTCCTTCGGCGCGCCCAGGAAAACGAACAGGTCCAGATCGTCGTCGCCCAGCAGCAGCGCGTTGGTGCCGCTGAAGCTCGCGCCGAAATCGAACGTCGCCGGCGCCGAAGTGTGCACGAACATGCCGTACCCGCGGCTGCTCAGGAAGAACGGCACCGGCTTGTACAGGTGCGCGTTCTCCACTCCGTTCGCGTCGTTGGTCCAGAGCACCATCTTCTGGCCGCGCTTGTCCAGCCGCGTGAAGGATTCCCCGCACCCGAACAGCTTCTCGCCCGCCGCCAGCGTGAACACCGCCGCGATACTGCGTGAATAATCCGACGCCCGCCGCACAAAGCTGAACGGCAGCACCGGGTCGAGCACTTTTCCGTTGTCCGTGGAATGGTTGGTCTCCGTCAGCAGCCGCCCCGCCGCGTCGCGCAGTTCGATGCGCCACGGGCTCTCGCGGATGGTCACCGACCCCGCCGCGCTGGTGTACCTGTGACCTCCGTTTACCCGCTCGTATTTCCAGCTCGCATCGTGCGGCAACTCGCCCGCCAACATCGGCGAAGGCCCGTCCGCCGCCACTTGCGGGCCCGTGTGGATACGGATGCGCACGGTGCGCCGCGAAATAAATTCCAGCGAAAACGGCAGCGCCGGGTTGGTGGCATATTCATTCGCCGGGAAAACCGTCCCGGCCGCCGGCCCCAGCCGCGGCTCCATGTTGTTGAAGGCCAGACGCGGCGTGAGCTGGTTGCGCTGCCAGTTGATGGTCCCGCTGGCCGTCGCCGGGTCGAAGCTCGCCAGCGTATTCGCCAGGTAGTACGCGTTGGTGTAGTCGCGAAAGTCGGCGCCGACATCCACTACATCGTTCAGCAGGCCGGAAGGCTGGAAGGCGTGGATCGGTGCGAGGACCGATGCGCCCAGCAACAGGACGAAACAGAGCGATTGGCGCTTCACGGAACCATCATTATATAGGGCCGCCGCCCGCGCCCTGAGTCCCGGCTTCACACTGTCACCGCCGGGCACACCTCAAAGACCCGCAAATCTAACATACAATAGGTCTTTACCCAAAGGTTTTCGAAAGCATGAGAAGAACACTCGCAGGATCTCTATTGGCACTCCTCTGCTCCGCCGCCATTTACGCGCAGGCCGTGCCCGGCGCCGGCTCCGTCACGGGCATCGTGCGCGACCAATACGGAGACGGCATTCCGGAGGTCACGCTGGTCATCACCAATCCGTCTCTCGGCGTCACTCGCACCATCATGACCAGCGACGAAGGCCTGTTCAACGCCCCCGGCCTGGTGCCGTCCTCCACTTACGCGCTCAAGGCGACCAAGAAGGGATACGAAGATTGGACGCTCGCCAACTTCGACGTTTCCGTCGGTGAGAGCGTCAACTTCCGCATTCCGCTCGTGAAGGCCGGTTCCCCGCCGGCCGGCGAACCACTCTCCGCTCTCGCGCCGGTGCAGGATACCAAGATGTCCCTCTCCGCCCTGGTGACCTTCCCTCAGTTGCAGGGCTTGCCCTCAAACGCCCGCCTCGTCGACAAACTGGTGCTCCTGGCCCCGGCCGTCTCTGAAAACCCATCCACCGGCTACCTCGGATTCCGCGGCGAGCAGTTCATGAACTCCTTCCTTCTCGACGGCATCAATGACACCAATAGCTATTCCGTCAAGCCCGGCATCTCGCCGCTCGTGGCTCAAGACGCCATCGCTGAAATGCAGGTCATTTCAGCCGCCGCGCCGGCCGACTTCGGTCACGCCTCCGGCGGCATCGTCAACGCCGTCACCCGCAGTGGCACCGACGACTTCCACGTCGAGGCCTACGACTATTACATCCTCCACTCCATGGTTGCGCCCGACCCCTTCGGCAACAATTTCAAGCCCACCGGCGACCGCCAGCAGGCCGGCCTCAGTCTCGGTGCGCCCATCGCGCCCGATCGCTTTTTCGTCTTCGGCAATTTTGAAATGGTCAACTGGAATTCCCAGGCCCTCAACCGCATCACCAATCCCTTGATCACCGATCCCACCGGCAATTCCATCCCCGCGGCCAATTGCACGGCCACCGCCGCCCAGTGCACCGCCGCCATCAACTTCATCAAATCGCAGATGAATGTAGTGGTTCCGCGCTCCCTCAAATCCACCTCGGGCTTCGTCAAGTTCGACTTCCGGCCCAGCGACAAGAACAACTTCACAATGGAAGGCGACATCGTGCATAAGCACGCGCCCAATGGCATGGAAACCGGGCAGGTGGCGCCCAACGGCGGGTTGCTCGGCTCCAACGCCACCTATACCAGCTCCGATCTCTTCGGCAAGATCGGCTGGACCACTGTGATCAACGAAAACACCACCAACGAATTCCACGGTTCCTATTTCAAAGACGGTCTCGACGCCTACACCGATTTCAGCCTGGCCCCTTCCACCGGCCCGGTCGGCATCAATCTGGCCGGCACTCTCATCGGGTCGAACCCGCTGTATCCCGCCAATTTGACCCAGGAGCGCATTGCCGGTGTCGATATCTACACCCAGGTGATCGGCGCCCACACCATCAAAATCGGCGCGGATGTCACCGAAATCCAGGATCGCGTCGACCAGCTCGACAGCCGTTACGGCTCCTACGACTACGCATCCCTCACCGCCTTCGCCCAAGACTTCAGCGCCAACGTGAAGCAGCAGAAAAACTACGCCCTGTTCACGCAGACTCTCGGCACCCCGGTCTCGACCGTGCGCACCATGGTCATCCAGGCATTCGCCCACGACACCTGGAAGGCCACCCCGCGCCTGATCGTCGATGGCGGTATCCGTTGGGAGAAGACGCGCATTCCCAACCCCACCGAGCCCAACCCCGACAATTACCAGTCGGGCTTCATCCCGTCGCCCAATGTCGACTTCTCCCCGCGCATCGGCGCCGCTTACATGCTCGACAACCGCACCGTCGTGCGCCTCGGCTTGGGCACTTACTTCGAGCCTTTCCCCGGCCAGTTGATTCGCGACCTGACCGTCGGCGGCGGTGTCTACCAGACCAACTACACTCTCATCCCCACTCAGACCAATTCGCCGGTCTTCCCCAAGCCGCTGGCCGCCACTTCCTCGGTTTCGACGTCCCTCCAGAACTCGATCGTCACGGCGTCGAAATTTCGCAATCCCTACACCGAACAGGGCACCGTGGCCATCGAACGCCGCCTCAATAAGTTCATGGCCCTCGCCGTGAGCTTCATCGATACCCTGGGCCAAAAGCTGTGGACCGCCGACGATTTGAACATCAGTGGCGCCAAAGTCACGGCCGAAACCTATACCATCAATAACGCGAGCGGCGCCGCGGCCGGCACATACGCCACCAACGTCTTCTCCACCAACGGCGCCCGCAACTGGCAAATCGGCAACGAAGGCGCTTCCCGCTATATGGCCGGCGTAGCCCAGTTGCGCACCGCGCTCTCTCACGGCCTGTCGCTGCAGACTTCGTACACCTATTCGCACGCCTCCGACGATATCGGCGGCCCTCCCGTCGTCAGCATCGCCCCCTCCAACATCAACCCGCTTGACTATCGCGGCGATCAGGGCCCCTCCGCGCTCGACCAGCGGCACCGCCTCACCCTCAACTGGACCTGGCAGCCGCGCGTCACCAAGGGCAATTCAATCCCCGAGCGCTTCTTCCTGAACGGATGGCAATTGTCCGGCATCGCCACCGGCGCGTCTTCGCTCCACGAAACCGCGCTCGTCGACGTCATGGGCCAGCAGTTTACCGGCGTCACCATGGCCTTCCCCACCCTCAGCGGCTTCGGCGGCTGGTCGCGCGTGCCCTTCGAGGCCGTCAATACCCTGCCCATCGGCAATCAATACAACGTGGACGCGCGCCTTACGCGCGAGCTGCCCTTCACGTCGCGGCTGAAAGCCTTCCTCATGATCGAGGCCTACAATGCGCTCAACCACAAGAATTACACCAGCGTCGAGCCCATTGCCTTCACCGCCGTCTCGGGCGTGTTGAAGCCGGTTACCGGAGTGGGCACGCCCACTGCCGACTATGGCTACCCCTACGGCACCAGCGCCCGCCGCATTCAAGTAGCCCTCAAGCTTGTCTTCTAGTAGGACAGGCCTCCGGGCCTGTCAACGCCGGGCAAAGCCCGGCAAGCCCGCAAGGGCGAAAGTTAATAGCCCACGGCGTAAGCCGTGTGGAACGTGTCGTGAGTCCGCGTAGCCCCGGAACGGGGCGTAAGATTCTGTCGCTCGACAGAAGTGTAGAAACTCCAGGGACAGGCCTCCTGGCCTGTCAAATTTAAATTGCCTCCTCGGGGGAATCTGTGGGTAGGTGAGCGGTCTATCGAGGCTGCTGTTCGAGGAAGCGGCGGAACTTGCGGCAGGTTGACTCAAAGGATCGCTGCTCTTCCTCTGAGTCGCCCCGGTAGAGCAGCGGCCCACCCTCCTGCAGTACGTCGAAAACGAGATCTTCCACTGGCACTTTTCTCAGAGAAGGGGTTTCGTTCAAGTCGCGAATGATTTCTCCACCCAAGATCCAGAGGTTGTCCGCGTGCTTGCGCATGGTCTTCCGGCTGAGGTTCAGGCCGACCAGATGCTGGAGAAACGGGAGGCCTCCTCGGGGGAATCTGTGGGGGTAATTCGGGGGTAATTCGGGGGGTAATTCGGGGGGGTAATTCGGGGACAGGCTACGAAACCCCGAAACTATCCTGCCGTCAAGCTCATCCGCTTCTGGTCCACGACCACCTTGCCCTTTGGACCCCGCTTCCGCGGACGCAAACATCGGCGCTGCTC
>JBEKQS010000099.1:0-17815 GCA_049519475.1 Bryobacteraceae bacterium
GCGGCCGGGGCGTGCGCATCCGCGGCGGCGTGCCGCGCACCTACTACGTCGGGGTGGAAAGCGCCATGCCGACGGCGCCCGGTTTTCCGGCGCCTCTCAAGGCGCTGGCGGTGGTCCCGTTCGGAATGGAGGAGGGCAGCGAAGTGACCATTCCGGGGCGCGAATTCGGCCTGGTGGTGGGACAGACGGCGGAGTTCCGCTTCTTCACTTCGGCGGGGCGCAAGGACGATCGGCCCGGCGACCTCATCGAGGATTTCGGCGGCCAGTTGGAAGAGTTGTCGCCAATCGAAATCAGTTTTCCATCCGGCGAGAATTCTTCCGAGGTTGTGCCGGTGTCTTTCGAAGCGGTGGTCACGGAGACGGGCGTGCTGCAATTGTGGTGCGTGGCGCGGGATGGGCGCAAGTGGAAGCTCGAGTTCAACGTCCGGGAAAAGGTGAAGGGGTGAGCGGGCGGTGAAAGTCGGCATCGATCTGGGGACCACCAATTCGGCCCTGGCGTATATCGACGAGCGCGAGGCGGAAGACCGCGAGTTTCCGCCGGTGCACATTTACGAGACGCCGCAACTGGTGGCGGCGGGGCGTGTGGAAGCGCGGCGCACGCTGCCTTCGTTCCTGTTCCTGGAAGACGGGCAGCCCGTTGGGGTGTACGCGCGCGAGCAGGGGGCCATCGTTCCGACGCGCCTGGTGCACTCGGCGAAATCCTGGCTGTCGAACGCCGATGTCGATCGCACCGCGAAAATTCTGCCGTGGGATTCGCCGGAGACTGGACGGGTGATGTCGCCGGTGGAAGTGTCGGCGCGGATCATCGGCAAGTTTCGCGAGGAGTGGGACCGCACCATGGGCGCGCCGCTGGCGGAACAAGACATCGTACTGACGGTGCCGGCCTCGTTCGACGAAGAAGCGCGCGAGCTTACGGTGATGGCGGCGCGCGACGCGGGCCTGGAAAAACTGACGCTGCTCGAAGAGCCGGCCGCGGCCTTCTATTCGTGGATCTCGAACAACCTGGCGCAGTCGCGCAAGAAGCTCTTTGACGGCCAGGTCGTGCTGGTGTGCGACGTGGGCGGCGGCACCAGCGACTTCAGCCTGATCCGCGTCTCCCGCGAAGGCGACCTGGTGAACTTCACGCGCACCGCGGTGGGCAGGCACCTGCTGCTGGGCGGCGACAATCTGGATTTGACGCTGGCGTGGCTGGTGGAAACCAAGCTGGCGTCGAAGCTTTCCATCCGCCAGCGCAGCGGCTTGCGGCGGCAGTGCTCGGCGGCCAAAGAGAAGCTGCTGAACGACCCGGATTTGAAGAGCGTGGAAATCACCGTGCTGGGCGCGGGTTCGGCGCTGATTGGGCGCTCGCTCAAGAGCGAGATTTTGCGGGAAGAGGCGCTGGAGTTGGCGCTCGAAGGCTTCCTGCCATTCACCCAGCGGGGCGAAGGGCCGAAGGACGAAAAGCGCAGCCTGTTCCGCGAACTGGGGTTGCCGTATGAAACCGACGCGGCCATCACGCGCCACCTGAATGCGTTTCTGGAGCCAACGGGACAGGCGCCGGACGCCATCCTTTTCAACGGCGGCTTTTTCATCCCGGCGATTCTACGCGAGCGCGTGGCGGATGTGGTGGGCCAGTGGTATGGGCGGCGGCCCGAGATTTTCGAAAACAAAGATCTCGATCTCGCTGTCGCGCGCGGAGCGGCCTACTACTCCTACGTGCGGTCCACCGGCAGCGGCGTGTTGGTGCGCGGCGGTCTGCCGCGGGCTTACTACATCGCGCTGGGCGAAGCGCAGGACGGCAAGTTTCCGGCGGTCTGCCTGGTGCCGCGCGGCACGGAGGAAGGCTCGGCCGTTGAGATCGATCACGATGCGCTGCAACTGGTGGCGAACCGGCCGGTGTCGTTCCGCTTGTACAGCTCGCTCGTGCGGACGGACGACAAGCTCGGCGACCTGGTGGAATTTCCGGCCGACGAAGCGGGCCTGCACCGCCATGTGCCGCTCCACGCGGTGATCCGCTTCGGCAAGAAGGCCGAGGAGCGGCTGATCCCGGTGAAGCTGGGCGCGCGCCTCACCGAAGTGGGCACGCTCGAAACCTGGTGCGAATCGAAGATCAGCGACAACCGCTGGCGCTTGCAGTTCGAGCTGCGCAAGCATGCCGGGCAGCCTGTGGAGCGCAAGGCCGCGGCGGTGGTGAGCGAACAGGCGCTCAAGGCGTCGCTGGAGCTGATTGCGAGCGTGTTTTCGACGACGGCGAAATCGCCGGTCGAGCCGGAGGAGGTGCCGGCACGGCTCGAACAGACCATGGGCCTGGGCAGAAATTCCTGGCCGCTGGCCGCCATCCGGCAAATGGCCGATGCATTTCTGGCCGCGGCGGACGGGCGCAAGAAAAGCCCGGCTTACGAAATGCGCTGGCTGAATCTGTGCGGCTTCTGTTTGCGGCCGGGCTTCGGCTATCCGGGTGACGATTTCCGCCTCGAGCAGACCCGCCGGGTTTACGCGGGCTCGCTCACCCACGGCAACCAGGTGCAATGTGAGATCGACTGGTGGATTTTCTGGGGCCGCGCCGCGGGCGGCATGAATCGCAACCAGCAGGCCGATGTCTACCAACGGCTGGCCGGATCTCTGCTGCCGCGCGGCAACCAGAAGCCGCAGCGCATCAACGAATCGCTGCGGCGCGAGATGTGGCGCACGGCTTCGAGCCTGGAGTTGCTGCCCATCGGAACCAAAACGGAGTTGGGCGATGCGCTCATCAAGCGCGTGAAGACCGGCGATTACAAAGAGAGCGAGTTGTGGTGCCTGTCGCGCCTGGGCGCGCGCAAGCTTTTCTATGGCCCGGTGAACCTGGTGGTGCCGCCGGCCACGGTGACGCGCTGGGTGGAGTCGCTGGTGAAGATCGCGACGGCGGGCGACGCTCTGGCGGCGATGGCGCGCCTCACCGGAGATCCCACGCGGGATTTGGCCGCGGCCACGCGGGCGACGGTCAAGCAGAAGTTGCAAGGGATGCCGAAAGCCGACCGGTTGCTGGCGGTTCTCGAAGGCGAAGCCGAAGACGAGCAAACGCTGGGGCGGATTTTCGGCGAAGAACTGCCCTCGGGATTGGTGTGGACGGAGTGAGCGGGCTGCAATAATAGGAGAAGCACCATGACCCTGAATGTGACAGTTCCCGACTCGGTGTACCGCCAGATTGCCGATTTGGCAGCGCGGCAGCAGGTTTCCGTGGAGCGGATCGTGGCGGCTGCCTTGGCCGAACAACTTGCCGGATGGACCCGCGTGGGGCAAATGGCCGAACGTGGCAGCCGTGAACGTTTCCTGGCCGCGCTGGACAAGGTTCCAGCAGCAGAACCCGCCCCGGAAGACCGGCTCTAGCTCACCATCCCCACATGGTTGAGATTCAGTCAATCCGCGTCGAACTGGAACGGGAGGAGGCCGGTCGAATCCTGGCTTCCGTGCCGGACCTTCCCGGGGTAATGGCCTACGCCGCTAGCGAAGAAGAGGCGGTGCGAAAAGTCAAGTCGATAGCCCTTCAGGTATTGGCTGACATGATCGCGAGCGGCGAGGATGTCCCCGAACCGCTGAAAGTCCGTCGATAGCGCAGCCCGCCCTGGCCAACGGCACCGAAAGGCGGAATCTCATAGCCAGTCACCGAAACTCAAATCCTCAAAAATGCCAGACGGAGCCGCAGTTGGAGCACGTCGCTTCGGTCGCATCTTCTTTCCTGGAAAGTCCAACCGCCAGAACTGACAATCCGCCTGTCAAGAGCGCACCGGCTGCTTTTCCTCCGCTGATACCTCTCTTGAGCCTTACGCGGCGCGTTGTTACCCGTCCTCTTGTTTGACAGTGTGGGCAAACAATCTGTGCGTCCCGCCCAGCCTTTGTGGAGGTGACAGGCCGAGCTTCGCCTGGCTTATATGGTGCGGCGACCGCAAACCCGTAAATTAATACGCCCGCAAAGATCACTACCACAGCAATCAAGAACGCTGCCATTTTGTCTCCCTTTTGTCTTCTTCTTAAGAGGCGCTGCGGCCACGGCTAAGTAGCGAGCCTGATGTACGGTTTGCGGCTCGCTCCTAGCCAACATTGGTACCGCGTTTCCCCGGCCGGATGCAAGCCGGCGATGCCCGCGCCAACTGTGAGCAGAACGTGTGGCCCGAGTGCGGCTTCGCCGTTATGGGCCTGCCTTTCCTTTTTCGCGACCGACCGGTCCGGAAAACCCACCAACGCTTGCGCTTGCCCTCGCGTTAGAATTGGACAGCCAAGAGACTCGTGAAAAGGAGCACAAGAATGGACAGACACGTAGCTGAGGTTACTCTCTTAGAGAGCTTTGACCTTGGCAAGAATACCGCACTAAATGCTGGAATCGAAATAAAAATTTTCGCCAAAGGTGGACCGGAGAAACGCGGCCCACAGCTTGGCACAATAAGAATCGGTCAGGGTTCATTTGCCTGGTGGGCCAAGAGCGCCAAGGTAGAAACCAAGAAAGGGAAGCGCCAGCCGACCCTCAAACTGGGTTGGTCCGAATTCGCGGAGCTGATGAAAAAACAGGTCGCTGAACGCCATTGATGATCGTCGGGCATGAAAAGGGCGTGAAAAGGGGACGGACGCATTTCTTGGCAGGTCCGAAAAGCGCGTCTGTCCGGCCTGTTCCAACCTCTCTACCTTGAGCCCGCCGCCGACTTGCCGGCATTCGGAACCACGTACCCCGTGCGCGCCCGCAGACGCGCCTTGGGGAGACGTTGGGCGGCGTCGCGTGTGAGTCTCCACGGTGATGGTGCGAGTGGCGCTTGGGAAACCGGGGACGAACGGGACGTTTCCAATCGCTTGCAGCGATTCGTCTCGTAAAACACCTGAGCGGTCAGCGGATCGGGGTGATCATAAGCTGTTGGCAGATCTTTCGCGCCAGGCGATTGTCGATCTCGGCGTGACGCGGGACCGGAGCTTTCGCGCCGTTGGCCGGATTGGAATAGATGGTGTGGCGGCTGCCTTCGCGATCCAACCGGCACCCCTGGCCCTTCAGGTGACCGATCAGCTCATGCCGCTTCAAATTCGGTGTGCCCCAACGTGGACGGACAGCGGAACCAGTTCGATCAAGTCGGCATCGGCAACCGCGTCCGGATTAGGGGATGGCAAGGGCTTGCCTTCCTCCATGAGACACTGAGCCAGATCCTCCATGGCGCTGGCGATCATCAGTCTGGCGTCGGCTAGATCGAAGCCTTGAGTGACGGCGCCAGGAAAATCGAGCGCTTCCGCGACCACCATCTCACCGGCAGCACGTGGAAGGTGAAAGGCAACGTGGTAGCGGAGCATACGCCCATCATACTGCATGGCCCCGAATTTCACTAACGGGAGTTAGGGGCTGACTTAGCGGCATTCGGGACCACGTACCCCGTCCGCGCCCGCAGGCGGGCCTTGGGGAAACGTTTCGCGGCGTCGGGTGCCAGTTCCACGCGGATGGCGCGCGTCGCGCCGGCCTTGGCTTCGGGCAGCGCGTAGTAGAGGCTGTAGCGCGTGCGGATGCGGCGCATGGCTTCCTGGAACGCCGTGCCGGGTTCGTTGGCGGTGAGCGCGTCGCCGCCGGTCTTTTCCGCGATGCCTTTCATGCCGGCCTGCATTGCCAGGTTTTGCGGGGCGAGGATGATGCCCACCGTGCGCATCGCCTGAAACGCGGGGTTGCGCACGATCAGGCCGCTGAGGATGGCGTCGGATTCCCAGAACTCCTCCACCACCGACTCCTCGCGGCGCGTGCGCGTTCCCATATTATCGGTGATGATGAGGACGGCTCGGCGCCGCTCGGTGTGGGGTTCGCGCCGAAAACGCATGGCGGCGTCGGAGACGGCGGCCTGAATGAGGGTGCCTCCGCCGAAGTCGAGCCCCAGGACATCGTCCCGAATGGTGCGGTCGACGGCGTCCATGTCTTCGGTGAAGGGCGCCACCTCGCGGCTTTGGGTGTTGAAGACCATGACGCAGACGCGGTCTCCGGCCTGGAGCTGGTGCAGGCCCTGGCGCGCGGCATCGGCCACTTCCTGGACCACGCCGCGCATGCTGCCGCTGATGTCGAACAGTAGGATGAGGTCGAGCGGCTGCTCCTCGGCGGCGAATTGCAGGATGGGCTGCTCCTTGCGTTCGTCGAGGACGCGAAAGTCTTCCTTATGGAAGCCGGTGAGGATGCGGCCGTCCTGGCCGAGCACTTCGGCATCGACGTGCACCAGCGAGACGCCGGTGCGGAAAGTGACTGGGTCCTGCGCATAGGCCAGCGCGGCGGCGCAGAGAGTGGCGAAGATCGGACGCACGATGCGTTAGACTCGCGGGGGCGGAATTGGGTTACTTGGGTCTAATGTTCCATAGGAAGATCGAGCTGCCGATGCTGGCTTGCGGGTGGCCGTCCGGCCACGACGGCACGCCGAAAATCTTCCAGACGCTCACGCTGACGGCATTCCAGCCAGGGGACGGGTGCGCTGGGTCGCCGGGATGCATCTCGGGGAATGCGTGGCCGGCCAGCGTGCCATACGTGCGGTTGAAGGGGATGAAAGTCACTTCCGTGGCGTGGGCTCGCTCCAGAAATGCGGCCAGGCGTTTCATGTCCTGACCCCAGTCGAGGTCGGAATCGGCCAGAAAGTTCTCGGGGTGAGCGCCGGCGATCTCGTTGGTGTAAGAAAGATAGTCGGGATGCCGCAGGGCGCCGGATGCCACGTGCCAGAGCAGCAGCGCTACGACGATCCAGCGGACCAGGCGGTGATGCAGCAGCGGGGCGGCCGCGATGCCACAGGCCACCGCGAGGCCGACATAGATGGGGAGAACGTGGCGGGTGCCGATGTTGATGCGGCTGGCGAAGGCGCAGAGCAGAATGGCGAGCGAGAAGAGCATGGGCTGGGCGACGTTGCGGCGGAAGGTCAGCGGCAGCAGGAGCAGCATCGCGAGCGGCGTCTTCAAGGCCAGCGCGGCCGGGTAGTAATACCAGAAGCCGGTGCTGCTGCGGGCGCCGAACAGGTAGGAGGCGTGCCCGGCGGCGTTGTGGGCCCAAAGCGTCTGGAGGCCGGTGAAGAATCGCGGCGCGGGCAAGCGCAGGTGGAGATAGTCGACGCGCGCGAAGGAAAATCCGTAGCCGATCCAGACGACCAGCAACGCGATGGCAATGGCGGCGGCGAGCCCGTATCTCTCCCGGACATTCGGTGGCGATGACGTGGCGCACGCACTCGCCGGTGCCGCGCCGGCACTCATGCCGACGCCTGGTCCCGACAGGCTTTCCGTCCCCCACCAGCGTGTCGAGACGAGTCTCGACACGGCACGCATGAGTGCGTGCGCCACTTTGCAGACTTTCCGGCGGTGCATCAGCAGCAGAGCGGCGGCCAGGAAAAGGATCGCGGAGAATTTCGAAAGCGCGGCGAGGCCCAGGCAAACGCCGAACAGGATGGTGCGCTTGCGATCGGGAACTTCGGCCCATAACAATGACGCAAAGGCGGCAGCGCCGGTAAACGCCACGGCCGCCATGTCGGTGGTGATGAGGCCGGAATGCGCCAGCACCGGCGGCAGCGTGGTGAAGAGCAGGGTCGACAAGAGCGCTGCGCGCGGGCCGGCGGCGCGCAGGGCCCACAGGAACACTACGGCCGAAGCGATCCAGAAGAACGGCAAGATGCCCGCGCGGCCCAGAGCCAGCGTGCGGTCGTAGTGGGCGTCGCGGCCCAGGATGCGGTAGCCCTCGTGGTAGGCATCGGGGCCGGGGTAAAACCGTTCGCCCGAGAGGAAGGGGCCGAGCGCGCCGAAAACGCGGGCCAGAGGCGGGTGCTGGTCCTCATAGAGATACCCTCCGGTGGAAAGATACTCCATGCCGGCGGCCAGGTGGTCGGGCTCGTCGATGGTGTGGTTGAAGACGGTGTAGGTGGAAACGATACGGGCCGAGCCGACCAGGATCAGGAGTATGGCGAGGAGCACCGCGGCGCGGGTTTTCGAGTGGAGCTGCAAAGTGACAGCATAGCTCACGCCAGGCGGCGCCACTGCGTACACTGGTAGAGAATGGCCCACATCTACCTGTGCTTCCTGTGGCACATGCACCAGCCTTTTTACAAGGACCTGATCACCGGCGAGTACAAACTCCCGTGGACCCGCATGCACGCGCTCAAAGATTATTACGGGATGGCGCGCATACTCGAAGAATTTCCGGAAGTGCGGCAGACGTTCAATCTGGTGCCTTCGATGATGGCGCAGGTGGCCGAATACGCCGCCGGCGAGGCGGCTGACCCGTTTCTGGCGGCGGCGCTCAAGCCGGCCGAAGAGTTGGACGACGCCGGCCGCGCTTTCCTGCTCCGCCATTCCTTTTACGGGGACCCGCTCCACATGATCCATCGCTATCCGCGCTACGGCGAGTTGTACGACACCTGGCAGGCGCAGAAGAATTCGGGCGGCCCCAGTGTGTTCGGCGCCCAGGATTTTCGCGATGTGCAGATGTGGTCGCAGATTTCGTGGTTCGACGAGGAGTTCCAGGCGCAGGATCCGGAAGTGCGCGAATGGGTGGAACGCGGGCGGGGCTTCACGCTGGAGGATCAGCGGCGCATGGGAGACAAGCAGCGCGAGATAGTGGGCCGCGTGCTGCCCATCTATCGAAAGCTGGCCGGCACCGGACAGATCGAGATCTCGACCACTCCGTATTACCACCCCATCCTGCCGCTGCTGTGCGATTCCAATATCGCGAGCGTCTCTCATCCCGATGTGCCGCTGCCGCCGCGGTTTCGCTACCCCGACGACGCGCGCCGCCAACTGGCTCTGGCGCGCGATTACTGCGCCGGCCATTTCGGCGTGGCGCCGGTGGGGCTGTGGCCGTCGGAAGGTTCGGTATCCGACGAGGTCTTCACCATCGCGTCCGAGGCGGGCTTTGAGTGGGCCGCCACGGATAGCGGCGTGTTGAGCCGCACGCTGGGCCATTTGGTGGGCGTGGAGGGGCTCTACCGGCCGTACCAATGGCGCCAATCGCAGCGCACGCTGGGCGTGTTGTTTCGCGATCACTTCTTGAGCGACCTGATCGGCTTCGTGTATTCCCGCATGGATGCGGCGCCGGCGGCGGAGGATTTTCTGCGCCGCATCCGCGATAACTGCGCCGGCATTCTATCGGCCGGCCGGGACGCGCTGGTGCCCATTATCCTGGATGGCGAAAACGCCTGGGAATATTACCACCTCAATGGCCGCCCGTTTCTGCGCGAGTTATACCGGCGCATTTCGGAAGACGGACGCATGCGGGCCGTCACCGTAAGCGAGGCCCTTCGCCTGATGGCGCCGGAACCGCTGGATCGCATTTTCCCAGGCTCGTGGATCGGCGCCAATTTCGACGTGTGGATCGGCGCCGAAGAGGATAATCATGCCTGGACGCAATTGTTGCGCGCCCGCCAGACCTTCGACGGCACCGCCGCGGCCGTACCGCAACCGCAGCGCGAGCGTGCGTTTGAAGAGTTGCTGATCGCCGAAGGCAGCGACTGGTGCTGGTGGTACGGGCCGGAGCACGAATCCGCCAACCGCCCCGAGTTCGACGAACTCTTTCGCAACCACCTCGCCAACGTCTACCGCTTCCTCAACCTGACGCCGCCTGAAGAACTGTCGCGACCCATCCTGAAGACCTCGGTGCCGGAAGTACGCATCGCGCCGTCCGGTCCCATTCACCCCTCGATCGACGGCGAGGTGACTTCGTATTTCGAGTGGCTGGGCGCCGGCGTCTGCCATGTGGACGAACGGTCGGGCTCCATGCACGGCAAGAAGTTCGTTGTCCGCGAAGTCCAGTTCGGAAGCGATGGCGCGAATCTTTTCGTGCGGGTGGATTTCGATTCCACTTACCAGGAAGAAGTATCGGGGATGGAAGCCCGGTTCACATTGGAAGCGCTGCAGGAGGCGCGGGCGACTCGCCTGACCATCGTGCTGGGCGCCGGCACGGCGCGCGCCGTGGAAACGCTGGAGCCTGCCGTGGAGTGCGCGTTGGGCCGCGTGCTCGAAGCGCGCATCCCGCTGGCGGCGATGGGGGTTTCGCCCGGCGCGGGGCTGCGTTTCCAGTTCTCGCTCTGGCAGGGCGGCCTGCCCATCGACGCCGTCCCGCAGCAGGGCTGGATCGAGATAAGCACTACCGACCCGGTGGAGATGGCCGGGTGAGGCGGCGTACGTCGAACTTCTGAAGCTGCTGAAGAAGCCCGAAAAAAGCATATCGAGCCGCCGATGAACACAGATGAACGCCGATGAACCAATTAGTTTCAATCCGCGTTCATCTGCGTTCATCGGCGGCCAATTATGTCTTGGCTGTTTTCAGCAGCCTCTTCTGGTAGACTGGATGAAGTTATGGCAATTCCGAATGTGAAGCGGTTCCGGCCTTTCTGCCCGACCTGCGACGACAATTTCACCCTGATGGCCGTCCTGCCGAGGGACGCCGATGTCGGTAAGTACCTGTCGGACGCGGTGGCGCGTCACGATCACAAGGCTTTCCAGGAAGGCAAGACACTGCACGTCAAGGTGCGCGTCGGCCAACAGAAGCAGAAGAAGGCGAAGTAGTTACATCCGGCTCTGCAGACTGCGCAGGGCCCGCAATCCTTCTTGCGCGACCTGGGGATCGGTGTCTTTGCTGAGCCTCTGCAAAACGTCGAGGCTCGATCTGTCTCCGCTCGCGGCCAGCGCCCGCGCGAGCCCGATTTTTTCATCGCGCGTGCCGCTAATAGCCGGCGCGTAGAGCGCCTGACGAATGGCAGGGTCGCGCGCCAGTTCGGTCAGAAACGGCAGGGCCACGCCGGTGTACGCCGCCGAATTCAAATTGTTGATGAGGTAGCGTAGCGGGCTGAATTCGCTCAACCCGGTTTTGCCGAGCATCACCTGGGCGAAGGCCAGCGAGAGGCGCGGCGAGGCTTTTTGTTCGTCTTTCCACGCTTTTTCGAGCATCGGCAGGTCGGCCGGGTTGCGCAGGCGCGCAAAGCCCTCGGCGGCGGCGGCGCGCAGGCGGTCGTCCTTGTCCTGCAGGTATTGCGTGTAGAGCGCGCGGCTTTGCTCCACGGGCAGCATGGCGATGGCGGTTAGCGCTTCGCGCTTGACCTTGGGGTCGCGGGTGCGGTTGAGCGCATCCACCAGGTCGGGCACGGCGGCCTTGTCGAGGAGCACGCCCACCGTCTGGATAGCGGCGATCTGCACCTTGGGATCGAGGTCGTGCAGCCGGAATGCCACGCGCGGCCCGGCCGATTCGTCGCGAATCTTCTGCAAAGCGACCAGCGATTCGTACATCAGGTCGGTGTCCTTGGAGTGGACGCCTTCCACCAACTGCTCGACGGCCGCCTTGCCGCGCAGAATCCCGACGGCGTGCGCCGCGTTGGCGCGCGATTCCAGGCTGGCGCCGCCGGCCACCAGTTGCGCCAGGGCGGAGATCGCTTCCGGACGCACTTCGACGAAGGGATCGATCACCAGGTCGTTGGTGTCGGTGAACTTGCTGCGGATGCTGGTGGCCACGCGCCGCACGGTGCCGGCGACGCCGCCCTTCACGTAGCCGGGCGAATAAAAATTCACCAACCCATCGGTGGCCAGCATCTGGATTTCGGGGTCGTTGTCCCGAGTCGCCTGGATCAGCGGGTCCACGCTCCGCGCCGTGCCGATATCGATGAGTTCGCGGACGGCCTGGTTGCGCACATCGCCCGACGGGTTCTTGAGAAACTCCCGCAGTTTGGGGATGGCTGCCGAGCCGGCCTTGGCCGCCTCGCGCACGTCTTTGGGTTTGACTTCCTGCGCCGTGAGTGGGCAGAGCGCGGCCAGCGCGAGCAATGCGGCGGGGATAATACGCATATTTCTATGCTAGCGTGTTCCGGGGTGGGCAAACCGAAGAGTTCACCGCAGAGACGCAGAGACGCGGAGAAAACCAGGCACAAAGATCAAAGCAGGGAGCGAGGAGGAGGCAGACGGATTCGGCTTCCTCCTTCAATCCTCTTTTGTCCTTCTTTTGCTTTTCTCAGCGTCTCTGCGTCTCGGCGGTGAAATCTTTTTCTACCGCACGAACTCCACTTCCACGCGGCGATCGATGAGGCCGGCTTCGAAGCCCAGGTCGAGCAGTTTCTGCGCGGCTTTGGGCACCACGTCGCCGGCGTCGAGGGTGTAGTGGTTAACGTACATCCCGACGAATTTCTCCGCCAGGCGCGGCTCCATATCGCGCGCGAACTGCATGGCATATTCCAGCGCTTCGTCGTGGTTGTCCAGCGCGTACTGAATGCTCTCGCGCATCAACCGGCAGCACTCGCTCTGCACGTCGGCATCCAGCGATCGCAGCAACACGTTGGCGCCCAGCGGCAGCGGCAGTCCGTAGGTGTTCTTGAACCATCGGCCCAGGTCCGCGATGCGGTGGAAGCCTTCGCGGTCGAAGGTCAATTGCGCTTCGTGGATGATCAGGCCGGCATCCACCGAGTGCTCGCGCACCGCGTCGGTGATCTTGTCGAAAGGAGTCACCACGGGTTCGAAATCCGGCTGAAACAGTTTACAGGCCAGATAGGCGGTGGTGAGCAGGCCGGGAACGGCGATGCGTTTGCCTTTGATCTCTTCCGGCTCCATCGGCTTCGCCGCGATGATCATGGGACCATAGCCGTCGCCGATGCTGGAGCCGCTGGCCATCAGCACATACTTGTCCGCCACGTAGGGATACGCGTGATAAGAAATAGCGCTCAAATCGTACAGGCCTTCTCTGGCCTTGCGGTTTAACGTCTCGATATCTTCGAGCACGTGCCGGAACGTAACCCTGGCCGAGCGGACTTTTTTGGTTGCCAGTCCATAGAACATGAATGCGTCGTCGGAATCAGGGCTGTGGGCGCTGACAATCTCCCGGGATTCAACCGATGTCATAAGAAATGGGATGAGACTCCACTCAGTTTACACTACTGCGAGTGATTGCCCATCACAAGAATAAAGAAAAACGGTGCCACAAAAACGAAAAGGGCGGTCGTCCCACAGCGTGTGGACCCGGAAACTTCGTCCGCGATCATCCGAATTGCGCATCACGCGCTAGGCCCGCATTCATGCCGTGGGCACTCTGGGAATCCGATCGCTCAAACTTTCCGTACTGCCTTGTCCACTAGCCGAGGATGAGGCCGCCCCCATCTTCGTCCGGTTCTATCTGGCACCTCCTGCCAGCCCAGGTGGGCCGGCCTTGAAACGCCGTCGGAATCAGTGAAACCGGCTTGATTCCAACTTCAGTTTGCGCCGGGTTGGTATTCTTGTCAAGAGATCTTCGAGTACCGAATGCAAAGGGAATTCCCTTAGATCGGATGGAACTGTGTTTCGGAACTTTTTTTCCAAAAAGCCGGCGGCGCTCACTGGCGCCCCGCCAGTGCGGCGGTTGAAGACCTACTCGGCGCAAAGCGGATACGTGTATCAGTACTATTACCAAGGTCATCGCCCGTTCCACTCGGCCGGGGAAAGCGGCGCGGAGTTCGTGTTTACCATCTCGGCCGACCGTAAGAGCTGGTGCGAGGCTGGAGTGCACGTCAGCGACCAGGCCGTGGCGCATTGGGAACGGTCCCACGCTCGCCATCTCTCGAACAACGAGCGCTACGCCATCGCCAAGATGGCGCTCTTCCAGGCCTTCGATGAGCGCTCGAACCCCGGCCTCATGAAAGACGTCGTGCGCGTGCGTGCGGCCGATGTCGAAGCCATCGTCGAAACGCTCGACCTGTAGCGCCTGGGTGCGCGACTTAAAACTGGATGACGGAAACCCCGTGCTGAGCTGTTCACCCCGCGCGATTGATGCCAGAATGAGTAGTTCGCATGAACCATCCGTCTGACCGCTGGGCGCCGGCCGCCGATGCCGTCGATCCCCAATCCATTCCGCGCCACCGGTTATCGAGCGGCGCGCACATGCCCGCTATCGGGCTCGGCACGTTCGGCTCCGACCACGTCTCCGCCACCGCTGTGGCTGACGCCGTTCGCGGCGCGGCCGCGGTGGGCTATCGCCACTTCGACGGCGCCTCGGTCTACGGCAACCAGGCAGAGATTGGCTGCGCGCTGCGCGACATCCGGGATGGCGGCGTGGACCGCGGCGAGTTGTGGATCACCTCCAAGCTGTGGAACGACCGCCATGGCGAAGACGACGTGATCCCCGATTGCCGCCGCACCCTGGCCGATCTGCAACTCGATTACCTGGATCTCTTCCTGGTCCACTGGCCCTTTCCCAACCATCACCCGCCGGGCTGCGACGTGAGTGCGCGCAACCAGTCCGCGCGGCCTTATCTCCACCAGAGCTTCTTGAAAACCTGGCGCCGGATGGAGCAATTGGTGGACCTGGGTCTGGCGCGCCATATCGGCACCTCCAATATGACCATTCCCAAACTGGCGCCGCTCGTCGAGGACGCGCGCATCCGGCCGGCGGTGAACCAGATGGAGTTGCATCCGCACTTCCAGCAGCCGGAACTGTTCCGCTTCGTCGTGGAGCAGGGAATCCAGCCGGTGGGGTACTCCCCCATCGGATCGCCCGGCCGCCCGGAACGCGACCGCACCGCGGAAGACACCACGCCCACCGAGGACCCCGTGATTGTGAAGATCGCCCGCCGCCTGGGCGTACACCCGGCGGTGGTTTGCATCCAGTGGGCTATCACGCGAGGCCAGATTCCGATACCGTTTTCCACACGGCGCAGCAACTACCTGGCCAATCTGCAAGGGGCCGCGGCGGCTCCGCTCACGGTCGAGGACATGCGTGAAATCGCCGCCATCGACCGCCATTGCCGGCTCATCAAGGGCCAGGTCTTTTTGTGGAAGGACGGCCAGAGTTGGGAAGACCTGTGGGATCCCGATGGCTTCATCACGCCTCCGTAACGAAAGGAACTCAAGACCATGAACCAGTCCATGCAAGGGGCGTTTCTGCCCGGCAACAGCACGGTGGAACTGCGCGAGGTTGCGGTTCCCACCCCCGGCCACGGCGAAGTGTTGCTGCGCATGAAAGCCTCGACCATTTGCGGTTCCGATATCCGCTGCATTTACCACGAGCACCTGGGCAAAGGCCCGGAAGGCTACCAGGGCGTGGTGGCCGGCCACGAACCCAGCGGGCAGATTGTGGCCGCGGGACCCGGGTGCCGGCGCTTTGGCGAAGGTGATCGCGTGGTGGTTTATCACATCTCCGGCTGCGGGGTGTGCAACGATTGCCGCCGCGGCTACATGATTTCCTGCACCAGCGAGCGGTATCGCCGCGCTTACGGCTGGCAGCGCGATGGCGGAATGGCCGGCTATCTGCTGGCCGAAGAGAAGGACCTGGTGGCGCTTCCCGACGAGCTCACCTATGCCGATGGCGCGCAGGTGGCCTGCGGTTTCGGCACGGTCTACGAAGGCCTGCGAAAAATCGGCATCTCGGGCGACCACGCCGTGCTGATCACCGGCCTGGGACCGGTGGGTCTGGCGGCCGGTGCGCTCTGCCGCAAAATGGGAGCGGAAAAGATCATCGGCATCGACGTGGTTCCCGAACGGCTGGAACTGGCGCGCCAGCTCGGGCTGTGCGACGTGGTGCTGCCATCGGGCCCGGATAACGTATCCCAGGTTCGCGATCTCACCGGAGGCCGTGGCGTGGAGCGCGCCATCGATTGCTCCGCCAACGACGCCGCTCGCGCCGCCGCCATCCGCGCCACGCGCAAGTGGGGACGCATCGTTTTTCTGGGTGAAGGCGGCCGCGTGGAATTCAATCCTTCGCCCGACATCATCCACGATCAGAAAACCATCTTTGGCTCGTGGGTCACTTCCACCTGGCTGATGGAAGAATTAGTGGAGCGCCTGGTCCGCTGGAATCTGCATCCGGCGGATTTGATTACGCATCGTTTCGCGCTGGAGCAGGTGGGGGAAGCATACCAGTTGATGAGTTCCGGCCGCTGCGGCAAGGTGGCGGTGTGCTTCGACGAAGAGATGCCGGAAGTGGGACAGTCCTCCCGGCCTGTCATTCTGCCAAGCCAGTGACGCACTCGCCGTTCGTGTGCGTCAAGCCACCTTTGTGACCCAAGAAGACAGGCCAGGAGGCGCCAGGAGGCCTGTCCTACTTTCCGCCGCTGCGCGGGCTCGGCGGGCGTTTGGCTTTCGGGTTCACTTTGAGCCTGCCCGGCGGGTGCTTCCCAGCCGGAACTGCGCTCGCCGTAGTCTCCGCCGCGGACGTGCTGCCTGAGGTTGAGATGGGGATCAGTGACTGCACATTGGAGGCGTCCGGGCCGTCAATCTCAAGGTAGTTGTCTCCCGCGGTCAGTCCGGCCGGTATGGTGATGTTGAGCTGGTAGAGACCGGAGTACCCCGGCGCCAGGCCCGCGTATCCTACCGTAGCCGCCACTCCGCCGATAGCCGCCGTCACCGAACCCGCCGCCACCTCACTGTAGGTGCTGGTGGGGCCCGGGGCGCCATCGGCAATCGGCGGGCTCACCGCCCCTAACCCGGTCAGGTACACCGCTATAGTCTCGCCGATTACCGCCGGGTTCGCGGCCGTTACGATCGAGTAATCGGGGCGCAACGCGTCCGCATAGCCCACCCCGTTCTGATTCGCCGTTAACACGCCGGGCGATGTCTCGTTCACATACACCGGCACGGCGTTCGAAAGCACGCCGTTGTTGGTCACCTGCACCATCGCGATCGGCCCGGCGACGGCATAAGGGACAATGGCCGCTATCTGAGTGGGGGTGACGTAATAAATGGGCGCGGGCAGGCCTCCGATGCTTACCTGCACATTGCCGAGCGTGGTCGGGAACGGACTTGAGGCCACCACCGTATCGTCCGCCAGGTTCGAGCTGTTGAAAATGGTCAGCAGTTCGCCGGGAGCGATTCCCGCCGTGAACGGCGCCCAACTGGCCGCATTGACGATGCCTTGCGGGTTCAGAAAAACACCCGTGCCGGTTACAGTGGGAGCCTGCAAGGCGACGCTCAGCCCCAGGTATGGGCCGATGCCCGAGCCGATCCGTATGGCTCCGCCGGCGCCCACCGCGTAGCGCGCCAACGACGTGCTGTAGGTTGATCCGGAAGTGAGCGTGTACGAATCGATGTAAGTGAAGTCGGTGGTCGCCGGCGTATAGAACAGGTCCTCGATGCGCTGATGCCCCAGAATCTTTCCGCCACCGGCGGAGTCCACAGAGCCGAAATACGTGTCCAGGTCTCCGCCCACTTCGTCGATGCCCGCCTGGTAGTACAAGCCGGAAAAATTCGGCGTGCCGCTGCTCACCTTCACACCCACGATCATGTCAAACGGATTGTATATGTTGGTGTACGGCGAGCCGCCGAAGACAAAGTTGCCGTCTTTGGAGAAGTAGAGGTACTTTTGTCCCGCCATGAACGCTCCGTTGGTGGGAAACGTGACCACGGCCGCGCCATTGCTGAAGATGCAATTGGGAAGGGACGAAGTTTGAGGAGGAACAGCCGGGGTGGTGGAGGTGCCAATGTATGTGGTGACGGTCGTGCTGCCGAGGCCGCAGGAGCCGTTGGCGGACAGCGTGAACGTCATGCCAAGGTTGTAGTTTGCTCCCTCATACCCCTGCTGTGTGGCAAGCAAATTCGTGGTCAAATCCAAATTGGAAAACACATACGTGCCGCTGAAAGTGGCAGCGGTTGGCAAGGGACTGGCCAGCGGCGCCGCTATGAAAATGTCGTTATACCCGTAGCCGTTGTCCGTGCTGCTTCCAACAAAAATGCCTTGCTGCGAAACCAGACCGTAGATGCTGTCGCCGGTGACGTACGGACTGGAGATGAAACCGTAACCGGATGCGGAGATCGAATACGTGCCGTTCGTGACAGCATAGGTACCGTAGCCTTGGCTCGAGTCGTAAACGTACCACTGGCCAGACGTCAGGGTGTAACCGCCCGCGCCGTTGAAACTGATGTTGCCATAGAGGGAGACGGCTTC
>JBEKQS010000100.1:0-21995 GCA_049519475.1 Bryobacteraceae bacterium
GCTCATTATTCGTCGGAATGGGGCAGAAGTTTAGGGGGTCTACGAACGATATTTTTTTGACCCTAGAAAAAAATAGGTGGCGTCCTAATGTAAAATCCGCAGCGCGCCGATGTTTGGATCAAGTTTGTGATTGCAGCGTTGGCCCGTGGGGTACGGGGCCGGTCACAAACGGCCGTCGCCGGAAAGGACTAGTTTCCCGGAACGATGCGCGGGGCGGAAAGAGTTCGCCACGCAGGTGCCCACGTGGAATAAGGAGAGAGTCATGAACAACGTCGAACAGGAATACACCCAACCGCTCGGACTGGACGTCGGCACCAGCCGCATCGTTGTGGCGCGAGCGGCGAAGGACAAGAAATACGAGTACCATACGCAGCTCAACGCGTTCTTGGCATTGCCGTACTCGAAACTGGCGGAAGACCTTCTGCGGCAGCAGGAAGTTTTTCACGAAGTCCAGGGAAACGACTTGGTGGTGGTGGGCAATGACGCGGAGAAGTTCGCGGAAGTTTTCCATGTGGAAACACGGCGGCCCATGAAGAACGGGGTCCTGAATCCGCAGGAGCCGCACAGTCTGGCGGTAGTGCGGCGCATCATCACCAGGCTGGTGGGGAGGGCGGCTGTGCCGGGCCAGAAGATCTTCTTCAGCGTGCCGGCGGCAGGCGAGAGTCTGGACAGCGCCATTACCTACCACTCAGCGTCAATCCAGCAGATTCTGGCGGAATTGGACTACCAGGCGACGCCCATCGAAGAGGGTCTGGCGGTGGTGTATGGCGAACTGTCGGGTTCGAACTACAGCGGAATCGGAGTTTCCTGCGGCAGCGGGCTGTGCAATGTGTGCTTGGCGGTGCTCTCGGTGCCGGTGATCAGCTTTAGTGCGCCCAAGGCCGGCGATTTCATCGATGCCAATGCGGCCGACGTCACCGGCGATCGCGCCAACCGGCTGCGCATCCTGAAGGAACAGTCCTTCCAACTCAACGGATTTTCCACGGACCGTGTGCAAAACGCGCTGACCGTTTATTACCAGGAGATGATCACCAACCTGATCGGTTCGCTGCGCAACCAGATTTCGTCGGCGCAGAAGTTGCCGAAGCTGGAACAATCGGTTCCGCTGGTGCTGAGCGGCGGCAGCATGATGCCCAACGGCTTTCTGGAGAAATTCAACAAGACGCTCAACGCCAGTGAATTTCCGCTGCGCCTCTCGGAAGTCCGCTTGTCGAGCGACCCGCTGCACTCCACGGCGCGCGGAGCTCTCATGGCCGCCCTTTGCTAATCGCCGCCGCAAGAATAACTTCACATTTGCTTGACCGGCAGATGTGGCGCACTCGCTCGTGCGTGCCGCGCCGACACTCGTGTCGACGCCTGGCGGGCCATGCGCCGCGGCAGCAAACTGCGAAGTTATTCTTGCGTGACCCCTAACTAAGTACGTCACTTCAGAAGTTCGCTAACGTATCCAAGACCGCTAACGCGCGCGGCTCAGATCCGAGCCGCGACCGTGAGGGAGCGATCTTCGTAGAATACGAGAGTGTATTTATGACGCTGTGTACTAAGCCGCATGAAGTTCAAGCTGAAGGGAAACCTCGGTTCGCGGACGCAGAAGTGGGCCGCGCGGCAAGCAAGGCGGTAGGACAAGTAGTGGTAGGGACGGGCAGATTCGAACTGCCGACCTGTCGCTTAGGAGGCGGCCGCTCTATCCATCTGAGCTACGTCCCCACTGGTAGCTTCATTGTACCGTGGCGGCGGGAAAGCCATTCCAGCTTGGGTCTAATCTTCGAGCACATCGCTGCCATCGCCATGGCGGTAACGAGCCATGGGATCCTCGGGCTCCACGTGCTTGGGCCACGAGTGCATGATTTTGAGAGAGGCGACCGGAGCAGCCAGCAGGATAAGGAGCAGGACGTATGAGAACGGCGCCCATGCGTGCACCCAGACTAAAGTCTGATCCACCCGAGCTCCCAGAGTACCGGTTGACTTGGCCGTCATTACGATGAAGATCAATCCAAACAGAATGCATCCGAGGTAAGCCATCATTTTCTGGAACTCCCTGCAAACGCAAACAGCCAGCATTCATTGGAGCACGCGGCTCATTCTCTCGATACTCCGTTTGGTTAATCCCAGGCGGTACCAGGAGTTTGACTCGGGACTAGTTCCTCGACCTGGTGATCTTGCCTTTCTTCTCCGCGTCTCCGTGCCTCCGCGTTGAATCATCGGTTTCCTGTTTGGTTCCGGCTTCGCCGGGTTAGGGAGCGTCGGTACACTAGCGCCAAATCACTCGGTCAAAGCACTGGCGCGCCGGCCGCCCAACCCTTTGCGGCCGATGTCGCGGCGGTAGTGCATGCCATCGAAGCCGATGGGCTCCACGGCTCGATAGGCGCGCGCGATGGCGGTCGGAAGGTCGTCGCCGCCGGCGGTCACTCCCAGCACGCGTCCGCCGGATGTTTCCAGGCCGGCGGCTCCGGTGCGGGTGCCCGCGTGAAAGACCGTGGCGCCGGTCCGTTCCGCCGCTTCCACGCCATGGATGGGCTTGCCGGTTTCGTAGGAACCCGGATAACCGCCCGACGCCAGAACCACGCAGAGGCTGGGACCGCGCCGCCATTCGAGCGTGGCTCCGGCAAGCGAGCCGGTGGCCGCCGCCATCAGGGCCGGCACGAAGTCCGAAGCCATGCGGTGCATCAGCGGCTGCGTTTCCGGGTCGCCCAGGCGTACGTTGAACTCGAGGACTTTCACGCCGGCTTCGGTCATCATTAGGCCGGCATAGAGGAAGCCGGTGAATCTGGTGCGCTCCACGGTCGGGTAGATCACGCGGTCCAGGATTTCACGCGTCTCAGGTTCGGTGAGGATGGCGCCGTCGCAGTACGCCCCCATGCCGCCCGTGTTGGGACCGGTGTCGCCATCGAAGACGGCTTTGTGATCCTGAGTGGGGGCCAGCGGAACCACGTTGCGGCCGTCGCACAAGGCGATGAAGCTGACTTCCTGGCCATGCAGGAATTCTTCGATCACCAGGCGCCCGGCGAGAGTCTGGAGAGCCGTCTCGGCTGCGGCCCGATCGTGCGCGATGACGACGCCCTTTCCGGCAGCCAGGCCGTCGGCCTTCAGGACTACCGGAAAGCCGAAACGGTCGATCGCTTTGCGCGCTTCGCCGGGGCTATTCACGGTGACGAACGCGGCGGTCGGAATATTACTTTGTATAAAAAAGTTCTTTGCGAAAACTTTACTACCCTCGAGCTGCGCGGCCTGTGCATCCGGACCAACGATCTTGCGCCCGCGTGCGCGGAACTCATCCACCACGCCGTCGACCAGCGGCGCTTCGGGCCCGACCACCGTCAGCGCGGCGTCAATCTCCTCCGCTAGGCTCAGAAATGACGCCCTGGCCGGCAGGCACGTGGCGACGCGCGCGATCCCCGGATTGCCCGGCGACGCGAAGACCTCGACGCCCTTCGACTGAGCCAACTTCCACGCCAGGGCGTGCTCCCGCCCGCCGCTTCCCAGGACCAGGATTCTCATTCCGCTACAATCATAACAATGGAGGAGAAGTACGACGTAGTCGTCGTGGGAGCGGGCCACGCGGGATGCGAGGCGGCGCGGGCGTGCGCGCGCATGGGCCTGCGCACCGCCATGGTCACCATGAACCTGGATCTCATCGCGCAGATGTCGTGCAATCCGGCGATCGGGGGAATCGCCAAGGGCCACTTGGTCCGGGAGATCGACGCGCTGGGCGGCCTGATGGGGGAAGTGGCCGATGCCGTGGGCATTCAGTTCCGCCTTCTGAACACCAGCCGCGGGCCGGCGGTGTGGTCGCCGCGCGCCCAGATGGATAAGAAGATGTATCGCGCGCGCATGCGCGAGGTGTTGGAACAGGAGCCCAACCTGCGCATCAAGCAGGCGGAGGTGGCTGCCCTGGCCATCGACGGGCGGCGCGCCCATGGCGTCTACCTGCGCGATGGACGTAGCCTCGAAGCCGGCGCGGTGATCGTGACCACCGGGACATTCTTGAATGGCTTGGCGCACGTCGGCGAAATGCAGTACAGTTGCGGGCGCAATGGCGAAGCGCCGTCGCAACTGCTGGGGGATCAACTGCGCTCGCTGGGGTTGAAATGGGCCCGCTTCAAGACCGGAACTCCGCCGCGGCTGGACCGCCGGACCATCGACTGGACACAATTCGAGCCGCAGCCCGGCGACCCCGATCCAACGCCGTTTTCCTTCCTGACGGCGCGAATCGACCGGCCCCAGATCGACTGCCACATCGGCTATACCACCGAGGCAACGCGCCGCATCTTGCAGGAAGCCATCCCGCGGTCAGTGGGACCGCGGTATTGCCCGTCGATCGAGGACAAGATTGTCAAATTTCCGGACAAGGCTCGTCACCAGATTTTTCTAGAGCCGGAAGGCTTCGACACCAACGAGATCTACGTGAATGGGATGTCGACCAGCATGCCCGTCGACGTGCAGGCCGCCATGGTGGCTTCGATTCCGGGGCTGGAACACGCCGAGATGATCCGGCCCGGCTACGCCATCGAGTATGATGCCATCGACCCGCGGGAACTGGATCACACCTTGGAAGTGAAGTCGATTGCGGGGCTGTACCTGGCCGGGCAGATCAACGGCACCTCGGGGTATGAAGAAGCCGGTTGCCAGGGGTTGGTGGCGGGCCTCAATGCCGCGTGCCGCTTGAGCGGCAAACTTCCGGTGATCATCGGCCGCACGGAAGGCTACACGGGAATCCTGATTGACGATCTGATTACGAAAGGCGCGGATGAGCCATACCGCATGTTCACTTCGCGCGCCGAATTCCGGCTGCACCTCCGCATTGATAACGCGGACTCCCGTTTGACCCCACTGGGGCGCCGTGCCGGCCTGGTGACCGACGAGCGGTGGGAGACGCTCAACCGCAAACTGCAGCAGAAGGAGCGGCTGACGAAGGCCCTGGAGCAGCACCGACACGGACAGTGGCTGAAGCGCCCGGAAGCGTCGATTGCGGAGATTTCCGGCTGGGTGCGCGAGATGCTGGGCGAAGAGCCGGTGCGGGGGTTGCTCGCGACGGTCGAGACCGAGGCCAAGTATAGCGGCTATATCGCCCAGCAGGAACGGCAAATGCAACGAATGAAGGACGCCGAACGGCGGCCGATTCCCGCGGCATTCGGGTTCGGCGGGATTCCGGGCCTGTCACGCGAAGTGCAGGACAAATTGGAGCGAGTGCGCCCGGAGACGCTCGGCCAGGCTGCGCGAATTCCCGGCGTGACGCCAGCGGCCATCGCCATTCTGGATGTCTACCTGAGTCTGGACCGTGTTTGCTGATTTCCTACTGTCGGCGGAGCAGGAAAGCGCGCTCGAGGCGCATCTGGAAATGCTGCTGCGGTGGAACCAGAAGCTGAACCTGACGTCGATCCGGAATCGGGAAGAGGCGATTGAACGCCACTACTGCGAATCGCTGTTCCTGGGAATGCACTTGCCCCCGGGGGCTTGGAAGATCGCAGACGTTGGTTCGGGCGCTGGTTTTCCCGGCTTTCCCGTGGCGGTGTTGCGTCCGGATTGTCAGGTGACCCTGATTGAGTCCCATCAGCGAAAAGCAGTCTTTCTGCGGGAAAGCTCGCGGAAGCAGGCGAATATTCGGGTTTTAGCGAAGCGGGCCGAACAGGTGACGGAACGGTTTGACCGTGTGATCTCCCGGGCCGTCAGCTATGAAGATTTGGCTTCGTTCCTACAGAATCTTGCCCCTGCTGCCGATCTATTAACTGGAAGAGAAGAACCTCCATCGGGAATTGGGTTCGTTTGGGAAGTTGCCGTCCCCCTGCCATGGGGCATGCAGAGGTTTCTTCGGACCGGAGTTGCAGTTTCACGTGAAACAGCGAAGTGACGGCAAGTGACCTGCATTTCATAGGAGGCTCCGGAAACCTTCTTGTTTCACGTGAAACGGCAACCATGCTAGTATGGCCGATTGAGCCGAGTCTTTGCCATTACGAACCAAAAAGGTGGCGTTGGGAAAACAACGACCGTCATCAACTTGGCGGCGGCCTTAGCAGCCAACGACTTCCGGGTGCTGGTAATTGATTCGGATCCGCAAGGCAATGCCACGACAGGACTTGGCGCAACCAAGGACACCAGCCGGCCAAGCCTCTATGATGTTCTTTTGGCGGACGCGGCTGCCAAAGACGCGATTGTGGCGACTGAGTTCGAGGGACTTCACCTGATTTCCGCAGATAAGAACCTGGTTGGCGCCAATCTGGAGTTGGTGGATCTGCCGAATCGCGAATTCCGGCTGCGAGAACGGATTGCAGCGATTCGCGAAGACTACCGCTATATTCTGATCGATTGCCCTCCCGCGCTCGATCTGCTTACGCTGAACGCGCTGATTGCGGCCGATTCGGTGCTGGTCCCGATCCAGTGCGAATTCTTCGCACTGGAAGGCATTTCGGAACTGATGGACACGATTGAGCGGATCCGCCAGGGCTTCCAGCACCCGCTGGCGGTTGAGGGAATCCTGCTGACGCTGTTCGACGACCGAAACAACCTCACCCGGCAGGTGGCCGCCGACTTGACGGAGTTCTTCGGCCAACTGGTGTTCAAGACCGTGATTCCGCGGAGCATACGCCTCGCGGAAGCGCCCAGCTTCGGCAAGCCAATCCTGGCGTATGACCCCCGCTCGCGGGGCGCGGAAAGCTACATCAAGCTGGCGAAAGAGATTTTGGATCATGAGCAAACCCGACAACCCGCGCAAGGCGCTCGGTAGAGGCCTGGGGACGCTGCTGCCGACGCGGCCGCAGCCGGTTCCAGCACCCATCGAACCGGTCACGGAACCGGCGGCACAGACAGTCCCAATCCACTCCATCGATCCCAATCCGATGCAGCCGCGGCGGGTCTTCCAAGTGGAGCGTTTGGCGGAGTTGGCGCAATCGATCCGCTCGAACGGCATCATCCAACCGCTGGTGGTACGCCTGGTTGGCGGCCGCTATCAATTGGTTGCGGGCGAGCGGCGGTGGCGAGCGGCGAAGCTGGCGGGGGTGGAGCAGGTTCCCGTGGTCGTACGGGAGATTCCGGACGAGCGGTTGCTCGAAGTCAGCCTGATCGAGAACATCCAGCGCGAGGATCTCAATCCTATTGATACAGCCCTGGCCTTCTCGACGCTGTCGACCGAGTTCGGGCTCAACCCGGAACAGATCGGCCAACGGACCGGAAAAGATCGCACGACGGTGGTTAATTTCTTGCGGCTGCTGCAGCTTTCCGAAGATCTGCAGCAACTAGTGGCGGAGCGGCGCCTCTCGGCCGGACACGCGCGCTGCCTGCTCACTTTGCCGACCCTGGCGTTGCAGCGGGAAGTTGCGGAGAAGGCTGTGGCGCAAGGGTGGTCCGTGCGCCAGACGGAACGGACCACTCAGAAAATGATGGCCGAGCGCCAGCCCAAACACGTGGACGAAGTGCAGATCGATCCCAACGTGAAAGCCGCGATCCAGGAGATGGAGCGCGTGCTGGGGACTCGCGTGCGCATCACCGAGAAGCGCAAAGGCGGGAAGATCGAGATTGAATACTACTCGGCGGAAGACCTCGACCGCATCTACGACACGATTGTGGGTGAGACGAAGTAACCCGCAGCGCGCCTATTTCAGGAGGCGCAGGATGTCGGCCAGCTCTCTGCGGATTTCCGGTAACGGATCCTCGGAAAACAATTCCTGTTGAGCCTGTTTTGCGATGCGCGGTGGCTTGGGGGCGCGCGCTTCGGCCTGCAGCGACTGCCGTGCGCCTTCGATGGTGAAGCGCTTGTCGCGAAGCAGATGCTTGATGCGCAGCAGCAACTCGACATCTTTGCGGCGATAGAGACGATGGCCGGTGCCGGATTTCTTGGGAGAGAGCACGGGAAACTCGGTCTCCCAGTAGCGCAGAACATAAGGCTCCACGCCCAGAAGTTCGCTCACCTCACCGATTTTGAAATAGAGCTTATCGGGTATCTCGGGAGCACCGGTCTGAAAGGCGACATCCGTCATAAGCCATTCGACATCCTAGCTCAACCCGGCGCCAAAGTCACTGGTTACCGGTAATGATCGTGACGAAGTGTTGGCCGCGGGGCAGGAAAATGGTTTTGGGGCCGGCCGGTTGGAGGGGTTCGCTGGAGCCATCCACCTGGAGCTCCAGCGGCGCGCGATCGAAAATGGCGATGGCGCGGGCGCTCGATTGATAGGAGAATTCGATGGTGGTCGCGTCCACGGCGCGAGCCGATTCGAGGTCGGCGGTGAGGCGCAGCAAATGCGGGCCAGGCGCGCCGGCGGCCGGTTCCAGGCTGTGCGCACCGGAGGGAAGCCAGACCGTTTCGCCGTCGGCTACCGGCCAGGGCGCGCCGTCCACTATCGCTGGTCCAATCCATGGCACACCGGCTCCCAGGACCGAATCGACCACGGTTTTCGACCCCACTTTCTCGACGCGCGTGACGGCAGCGGCAGCGGACGGCAGCAGGCTCAGATCGGGGGGAAGCAGGGAGCTCTCGAAGTAAAGAGCGACGCGCTGGAAGCTGGCGGCGGCCTGGTGCACAAGTTGGAAGAGCTCGATGCCGGTCTGCTGCTTAGTGGGATAAACATTTTGATAGCGATCGACGATATTCAGGTCGATTGCTAGTTTTTCGCGATGGGGAGTGAGCGAACGGTAGCGTTCGGCGATGGCGGGGTAGCGTTGTGGGCCGAGGTTCCAGATCGTGGCGGGGTCTTCGATAAGGAAGGTGAAAGTGTGGCTGTCGAGCAGCGGCAGGACGCGCGCGGCGTCGGCGCCGATGGCATCGTGGATGCCGGGGTCGAAGCGATCGTCGACGTGCGTGAGGACGAGATCGAGGTGGGGTTTGCGGCGGCGGGCGGTCTCCAGTTCGCCGATCCACTCCTCCTGCATTTTGCGGGCGAGGGAGGCGCGGAATTCGAGGAAGGCGGCGCGGGAAGCCGCGTCTTTGCGGGTGGAGAACAGCTCGATGGGGTCGAAGCCGCCCTCTTGCCGGAACAGGGCCCTCGCGTCATCGTTCATAGGCGTGAAGCGAGACGGGTTGCCCATGCCTTCGAGCGATTCGAAGTACAACTCGGCCAGGTTGACGCCGTCCCAATCGAAGCGGCCGGTCAACTGTTGGACGCCGGCGGAAACGGCGCGGAAGCAGTCGCGATTGGTGAGGTTCATCAGCTTGCGCCAGTCGAGTTGGGCATCCTGCAGGACGGCGGTTTTCTCGCGCCACTCCGGGTGGTCGTTCCAGAACTTCTCGCTGACGTGGGGAAGTTCAAGCCAGGCGTATACCAGAATGCCTTCGCGGTGGCAGGCATCGATCAGCCTGGCGAGGTAGGCGTCCTGTTCGGCGTTTGGCTCATAGAAGTGCCAGGCGGCGACGTGCAGGGCGGAGATGCCGGAGCGGCGCCAGCGCGCGGCGAAGTAATCGAGGTCGACGCGCGAGCGGTAGGCGGAATCGAAGAAAGCCCAGAGGCGGGAGGAACGGAAGGGCGGCTCCAGGCCGAGATCGCAGAGGGCTTCGAGCAGATAAGGAAAGCGCTCGTAGCCGTGCTCGCCGGGGGGGACGGCGATCCAGAGGACCGCGCCCGCGCCGCGGCGCAGGCCCGCGGCCATGGGAGCGCCGTTCCAGCGCGCCCGCGTGAACACCTGTGCGCCGGCGGGAAGATCGAAGACCGGGAGCTCGAGACCTTTTTCCCACACGATGGGAAGAGTGGGGCGGTGAACGTCGGCGAGGCTGGTGACGCGGACGCTGCCCGAGCCGTGCTTGAAGCCGAACATTTCAGCGAGCGACGATTCGCCTTCGAGGATGAGGATCGCGCCTTGCTCGACGCGGCCATTCCACTCCGACGACGCGGGCGCTCCGGTGCGGGCCACGAAGACGTGCGAGACGGAAGCCGGCTGCCGGATGAGGCCGATGGAAGAAAGGATATCGGGCCAGGCGCCGGCGTCGTCGGAAAGGACAGCGAAGTAAGGGAGCGCAGCGCCGCTCAGGGAGGCCGCGCAGAGCAGCAGGCCGCCGAGGATGGCGAACGGCTTAGTACACCGTTTCGCGAACACCCTCTCGTATTCCGCGAAGACCGCTCCCTTACGGTCGCGGCTCCGATCAGAGCCGCGCGCGTCAGCAAGCGGTCTGGCAATAGGTGAACGAGGTTTCAAGACCACGTGCTTAGCGAGTGGTGTAGGCATACCAGAGTCCGAGGCGAAAGTCGTTGAAGTTGGGGCGGCGGGGATTGGCGGTATTTGTGAGGTAAGCGCCCCGCAGGAAGCTGAAGGAGATCCACATGGACCGGGGCAGAAAGGCGGAGGAAAGGCGGATGCCGGGTCCGGTCTCGACGAAATCGGCCCAGTACTGGCGCTTGATGTCGCCAGTGATGTTGGCGTTCCAGTAGAGCTGTGTGTAGCGGCTGAGAGCGTAGCCCAGGCGGGATTGGCTATAGACCAGGAAATCGTTGTCGAAGCGGCTGATGAACAGGGCATCGAGGCTGGTATCGACGAACCAGCCGGCGGATTCGGGCAGTTTGTGCCACTGGCCGGAAGCGCCGCCGCGGTAATCGGGGAGCATGTGGCCAGTGACGTAGCTCATGGCCGAGCCGGCCTCAAACCAGCCAGTGAGGCCGTGCCAGGGAACGGTGCGGATGCCGGCGCCCGCAATGAAGGAGCTTTCGGAAAGGTTTTGAGGATCGGGGGTGCCGATGCCGATGGTCTGGCGGGTATCGCCGATGAAGCGGACGGAAAGATAGGGCTCGAGGAACGAGCCAGTACGGAACTCGGTCTTGACCTGGGCATAGGCGAAGAAGTCGTGCCAGCGGGTGGAGAAGAGCGGATAGATCCAGGCGGTGGTATGGAAGAGGCGCGCGGCGCCCTTGAGGTTGCGCCAGGCGTGGGTGGCCTCGGAGGCCACCTGCGGGTCCGGACTGCGGCGGGCCAGATCGAACCAGGGAAGCGCGAGGCGGTCCTGGTGCATCACGTTGTAGGCCCACCCGAGTTTGAGCATGACGTCGAAATCGCCGGGGTCGGCCTCGTGAGCCACCTGGAGGTACTTGAGGGCGTCCTTCATGTATCCGGCCTTCATGCTGCGTTCGGCCATGACTTTGGCGTCGATGGACGGGGGCTGCGGCGAGGGGCGGGCGCGCAGCACCTGGGGCATGCGGAGGACAGCGCGCACGCGGTTTGCAAGATCGTCATCCGGGCCGGCGAGGATCCGCTCGAACAGAGGCATGGCGGCATCGCGCGTGCCGCGTCCGTATAGCAGGAAGCCGAGTTGGGTGGCGGCCAGCATATCGTCCGGGGCAGCTTCGGTGATGGCGCGGAATTGCTCTTCGGCTTCGGTCGGGCGTTCCATGCGGAGCAGCAGGTAGGCCAGTTCGCGGCGCAGTTCGATGTTGGCCGGGTCGAGCTGGAGGGCAGCTTGAAACTCGGGGACGAACGGATAGCGGTCGGGGAGAAGCTCGCGGGCGAGCTCGGCGGCGCGGGGTTCGCCGCCGCGGGAGGCGGCCAGCAACGCCGCAGTGGCATCTTCAGTGCGGCCCATGGCTTTCCAGACGCGGCCGAGATCCACCAGGACCGAGCGGCGGTCGGGGAGCAGGCGCCAGGCCTTTTCGTAATGCGCGGCGGCGAGCGCGAGTTCGTCGCGCTGCTCGGCGAGCGTGGCGAGCTCGAAATGGGCGCTGAAGTTATCGGCGCCCATGGCGATGGCGTTTGTCCAGCGCTCGATGCCGGCGGCCAGCGGAGCGTCGATATTCTGAAAGGCCTGTTCGGCGGTGGGGTTGCCGGTCTTGCGGATGCGGTCGAAGATGCGCCGCGCCTCGGCCTGGAGGTGGGTTTCGTAGGCCAGGAAGGCGAACTCCATGGCCACCTGGGCATCGGCCGAGTCGAGATCCATGGCCGTGCGGAACTGTTCGCGGGCCAGTTCGTTTTCGCCAACCTTGAGGTATGTGTAGGCCAGGTCTTTGCGGATGGAGGCGCGCTTGGGTGCGAGCTCGATGGCCTTTTGAAAGTTAGAAATAGCGGCGTCGTAGGCGTGGGCGCGGAGCTGCTCGTAGGCGCGGGTGAGGGACTCGTAGGCCGGGTCGGAAGCTTGGGCGAAGGCCATCGGAGCAAGCGGCAACATTTGGGCAAGCACCGATAGGATGAGCGTTCGCAGTATCACTTTAGAGACATAGTGGGTTAACGGACGGGAAATTCGCAGAAATTATGGGTGGGAAGGCCAGATACGACAATTCAGGTGCGGCAAAGCTGTGCAGGCGTATCAAATGTCAAGATGGTTTGGTTTCTCTTGCCATTAGATGTGGTCGTGCTGCTGTTTCGATCCCGACACTAGTCAGCACTAAAAACACCGGCAGCATAAAGTGGACCGGCCCCGGTGAAAACGCGGGTGTCCAATACATCAGCGCTGGCGAAGCGAAGACCCCCGCTGCCCACTTCAGCCACAGCGGAGCGCTATTCAATGCCAACACCGTCAGTACCAGAGGGATCACGAAGGTCAGATCGTACAAGTACGAATGAACTCCGAGCAGCACGCCACCGGCCAGAGCCAGCGCAAACCCCATCGAATCGGGTATTCGCATACATGTCCAGGCGATCAACGCCAGGAAAGCGAGTGACAAAATTGTTTCGATCCACCACGGAGCATGGAAAGCGTAAGCCAGCCCGTGCAGGTTAATCATGGTGCCTGGGTTGGGATTAGCCGTAGCGCCGGTTGCCGCATGCCAGAATTCGCCAGGCCAGCCCCAGCCCTCCGTCCAGAAGCTAGCCCCAATCTCCATCCCCGCAGCTACTGCGAATCCTAGAGCAGCCCGCCAGCGATGACGCACAAGAATCAGTAGCACCAGGATCACGAACAGGTGTGGCTTAACCGCTCCCACCGCTAGACATAATCCGGCTTCAAAGTCGCGCCCTTTCCCCAACAACACGATACCAGCGCCCGCAGCCAGCAGCAAAATTGGCACGTCCTGCCCGTAGACAAATGCCGACATCAACGGAAAAGACCAACTACATACTGCCAGAGTGCGCCACCGTGGTCCCGGCCACAACCAGACGAAGCCCAGCATCGCCGCCACACAAAATGAGTACCACACAACCAGAGCCACTCGAAACGGCAATTGTGCCAGCGGCCACATCAACCCGGCGAAATAAGGCGGCCACACGAATTGTCCGTACACATCGTTGGAGCATCCTAGAGTCTCGTGCCGAACGGTCATTGATGCTGCCGGCGAGTAAATCTGGCCCGAAAACGCCAGTCTCCCGCCCGTGTAGTAACTCAAAAAGTCGGAAACGCAGGTCGACGCACGATCCCCATGACTCCATTGCGCAAATGACAAGGCGATGCCCGCCACTGCCAGCAAGATTGTCAATTCCCCAACGAATCGTCTCATAATCAAATGGAATCCCGGCACCGGAAAGCATACCACTATAGGGAAGTTGTTCAAGCTCTGCCTTGAGGTTGTCCAGAATTGGGCGCGCCGATCACCGTGCGGCCATCCCGCGTTGAGCGACTGGTTTGTGCGGGGTGTAAACTAATGGACGACAAGAGGAATGCAATGGACAAGGGACGTCATCCTCAGGTCATCCGCACGTGGACCGTGGAACGGACCAAGACCCATTACAGGCCGCCGCAGGCGATGAAACTGCGGGCGGACCCCCGCCAGAAATTCCGGGGACCCTTGGCGAAGCCGGCGCAGGCGGCGGGTTCGCCAACCGCGCACGATCACGAACCCTCTTCGTGATGGCGGTATAGCCGGAGGTGGAAATGAACACGGCATCGCAGCGCGAGACACCGGCGGCAAGACCGCCGGCGCTACTGCGCGGGCGGAGGTGGGAATGATTACGGCATCGCAACTGCGTCCCGGGATGGCCATTCGTCACGAGGGGCAAAGGTATAGAGTGACAGCAGCGGAGTATCATCCCGGGCAGGGAAGAATGGGGGGTGTGGCGCACACACGCCTCCAGAATCTGGAAACGGGCACTTTTTGGGAGCACAGTTTCCGCGCGGAGCTGAGGTTCGAGGAAGTTCCTCTCCACAAGCGGCCGATGGAATTTCTGTATGGCGATGCCGACCAGTGCTGCTTCATGGATCCGGAATCGTACGAGCAGACCGAGATTCCGCGAGCGGTGGTGGGCGAGCGGGCGGTGTTTCTGGAAGCCGGGACGAAGATCGGGGTCGAGTTCCTGGAGAACCGGCCGGTGAGCGTGGTGTTTCCGGACGTGCTGGAAGTCAAGATCGCGGATACCGCGCCGCCGATGCACATGCAGGCCGACAGCGCCTTCAAGCCGGCGAGACTGGCGAACGGCGTCGAGGTGATGGTGCCGCAGTTTGTGAAGAGCGGCGACTGGATCCGGCTGGATCTGGAGACGCGGAAGTACATGGACCGGGCGCGGACGAAGGGGACGTAGGGTTGGGCGCAAGTCGCGCGGATCCGCGGCAGGCCGGGCTGCGCCCGGCGAGCGTGCTGGAAAGCAGGCTCGCAGCCAGGATTGGCTGCCCCACAGAGCGCCGACAAGAAGGGCTGCTCCACGTTGCCGACCGGCCAGGAGGCCGGTCCCACGGGTGCGGGTGCGGCGGAATGTCCAAACTTGCAGGCCGGGCTGCGCCCGGTGAGCCTGCTGGAAAGCAGGCTCGCAGCCAGGATTGGCTGCCCCACAAAGCGCCGACAAGAAGGGTGCTCCACGTTGCCGACCGGCCAGGAGGCCGGTCCCACGGGTGCGGGTGCGGCGGAATGTCCAAGCTCCGCGGGGCAGGCGAGCACCGCTTGCCCCACCATGGCCTCATTTGACGACGTAGCTTTTGTGGATCCAGCCGGCGGGCTGATTCGGGTCGCGGGTTTCGAAGAGCAGGGTATTCGGCGATTCCTTCCTGGTGATCGACAGACGGCCATTGGTCTGCTTCGAGGACTCCCTGGCGCGGTCGGCGTCGGCGAGGACGCTCTTCACGGTAGCCACGTCGGGTATTGCGGTCCTGGCGGTTTTGGCGCGTTCGGCGAGGGCTTCGGTGGAGCTCGATTGCAGGAGCATCGGCCACATGCGGCGGAACAGGTCATTGGAGGCATACACATCGCCGCTGTTGACTGCACCGTTGATGGCATAGACGAAGCCCACGACATCGTTCTGGCCGTCGACGATTTTGACGAGATCTTCGATGTAGGCGGCGGTCGCGTCGACCACGGGTTTGCTTTCGAGCGCCATCTGCATGCTGGTGGACCGGGGCATGGCGAGTGGATTAGGGGCCCTTACGCCGCCGGCGGCGCCAGTGACTGTTACAGTCTGCGCCAGGGACTGGCGCGCATTCGCCACCTGGTTCCAGACTTGCACCTGGGCGTTTGGCTCATGCACGGCCATCTTGAGTTGCTTGAAGGCCACCACGTTGTCGGATGTGCCGAACTGTTCGGCGGGCTCGTTGCCGCGCCTGGTCCAGCGGCCCTGCTCCACGCAAAAGGAGGAGATGGGGAGCTTGCCGGAGTGCGCGGGCAAGATGAGGTCAGTGGTCAGGACGCGATCCTGGCGGCCGCCTTTGACGATGTCTCCGGACTGGATGTAGACGTCCTGGCCGGACTGGTTCTCGATGGAGAGCTCATTCACAGTGCCGGTCTCATAGACCACCACCTTCTTGGCATCCATGGCTTCGTGCAGCGTCAGGAGTTTTCCTTTGGCGGCGTCCGGGCGGGTGCCGTGGATCAGGAAGACTGAAAGGTTGTCGTGCGTGAAGGGGCCGGAGATGCGCAGATCGTCGGCCGCAACGGCGAGGGGCGCGGCGAGAAGCGCGAAAGTGAGCAGGGAAATGCAGGGACGAAATCCGTTCGACATATTATCCACCTCAATTCGGTTGATGGGCCGCGGGATGTTTCCGCGGGACCTGACCGGTAATGGCGCGAGGCGAGGAATCCTTTCAATGGGAGTCGGGGGCCGCGGCGGCGATCCGCGTGGAAAGTTCCGACATAGGCTCGGACCCAGGTGAGGGAATCCGCCACGATTGGCCCCGCAGGCAAGAATGTAGATGGCACCCCATGCAAAAGGCACCCCGTTGACGTGGTGCGTGATTGGGAATATGATTACCGGTGTATAGGATTTCCTAGTCTGAAATCTTGCAGAGAGATTGGCCATGTTAGCCACTGCAACGGCTGGTAAGAACGCATACGTACGAAAAGCGGGGACAGGCACGGAGTTTCGCGGCGTCGGCGAAATTCGAGCCTGTCCCCGTTTTGCGTGTCCCCGTTTTGCGCCGTTTTGCGTGCGGGATCGACAAGGGGCTGGGTGGCAGGCAACAGGACGACGAGGCGGACCTGTCAGGCCGGGGTTCGATGAGCAACGCCTCGACAGTCTTAGTACTTGATTAATAAAAAGGAGCTTTACGTGAGCACAGTAGCATACGCAGCAACATACGTAGACCAAGTCTTCGAGACCGTCAAGAGGCGGAGTGCAGGCGAACCGGAGTTTTTGCAAGCCGTCACTGAAGTCTTTCGGTCGATAGCGCCGGCGTTGGACCGGCATCCGGAATACGTCGAATCGCGAATACTCGACCGTCTGGTCGAGCCGGAACGTGTCATCATGTTCCGCGTGCCCTGGCAGGATGACAAGGGGCGGGTTCAGGTCAACCGCGGGTTCCGCATTGAGTTTTCCAGTGCGATCGGTCCGTACAAAGGCGGATTGCGATTCCACCCGAGCGTCAACCTCGGCATCCTGAAGTTCCTGGGCTTCGAGCAGGTGTTAAAGAACTCGCTCACCACGCTGCCCATGGGAGGCGGTAAGGGAGGATCGGACTTCGATCCCAAAGGGAAGTCGGACACCGAGGTGATGCGCTTCTGCCAGAGCTTTATGACGGAACTCGTCCGGCACATCGGCCCGGACACGGACGTCCCGGCGGGCGATATTGGCGTGGGCGGACGCGAGATTGGGTTCCTGTTCGGCCAGTACAAGCGCATCCGGAACGAATTCACGGGCGTGCTGACGGGCAAAGGTCTTAGCTGGGGCGGATCGCTGATACGGCCCGAAGCCACTGGATATGGCTGCGTGTATTTCTCCGAACGCATGCTGCACACGCGCGGCGAGAATTTTAAGAACAAAACATGCCTAGTTTCCGGGTCGGGCAATGTGGCGCAGTACACGGTGGAGAAGCTCAACCAACTCGGCGCCAAGTGCGTCACTCTCTCCGACTCCGAAGGCACGATTTACGATGAGGCTGGAATCAACGGGGAGAAGCTGGCCTGGGTCATGGATCTGAAGAACAACCGGCGCGGCCGCATCAAAGAGTACGTGAAGAAGTTCCCCAAGGCCGAGTACCTCCCCAAGATGAATCCCTGGCACATACCCGCGCAATGCGCCTTTCCGAGCGCCACTCAGAACGAAATCAGCGGAGAGGACGCCAAACTGCTCGTCAAGAACGGCTGCTACGTTGTGGGTGAGGGCGCCAATATGCCGACGACGCCCGAAGGAGTGGAGGTTTTTCAAGCGGCTAAAATCCTCTACGGTCCCGGCAAGGCGGCAAACGCCGGCGGCGTGGCCACCTCGGGCCTCGAGATGGAGCAGAATTCGATGCGTATTTCCTGGACCCGGGAAGAAGTCGATGACAAACTGAAGCACATCATGACTGCGATCCACGACGCGGCTTGGGAAACTGCCAAGGAGTACGGGGCTCCAGGCGACTATGTGATGGGCGCAAACATCGCCGGCTTCTCCAAGGTGGCGGACGCAATGCTGGCGCAGGGTCTCGTCTAGAAGTGGGTGCAGGACGAGAATCACCTGTCCTGGGACGAGAACGACGCCAGCGCCAAGCTCGAGAAGCCGGGCGCGCGGCGGACGCTTGCCGGATCCGCGGATTGTGTCCGTAGGGCAAGGGCAGGAGGAAGTTGTGGGGGCTCTGGAATACCAGGGCCCTCCGAGAATCGGACGAACCAGAGAGGTGGCCATGTCAGCAACCGCAAAAGTTGAAATGAACGCATACGCAGTCGCACTGGAGAATTTCGACCTGGCGGCAAACGCGCTGGAACTCGAAGAAAACGTGCGAGCAATGATCAAGTATCCGGAACGCGAGCTCACGGTGAGTGTTCCGGTCCGCATGGACGACGGAAAGATCGTCCGTTTTGAGGGCTACCGCGTGCAGCACAGCACGCAACGCGGCCCGGCGAAGGGAGGCATCCGTTATCATCCCAACGTCACAAGGGACGAAGTGAAAGCGCTGGCGACGTGGATGACGTGGAAGTGCGCCGTGGTGAACATTCCCTACGGCGGCGGCAAGGGTGGCATTACCTGCAACCCGAAAGCCATGTCGATGGGCGAGCTGGAGCGGATGACGCGGCGCTATGCCAGCGCCATTCTGCCACTCATCGGACCGGAGAAGGACATTCCGGCGCCGGACGTCTATACGACGCCGCAGATCATGGCCTGGATCATGGACACCTACAGCATGATGAAGGGGTATCCGGTGATGGGCGTGGTGACGGGCAAGCCGATCAGCCTGGGCGGGTCGCTGGGACGCAACGAAGCGACGGCGCGCGGCTGTTACTATACGACGCGTGGCGCCATGGAACAACTGAAGATCCCGATGAAGGGAGCGACGGTGGCGGTGCAGGGCTTCGGCAATGCCGGAGGGATCGCGGCCCAACTTTTCCACGAAGCGGGCGCGAAGGTGCTGGCGTGCAGCGATACCAAGGGCTGCATCTACAACTCGCGGGGCCTGGATATTCCGGCGGTGATGAAGTTCAAGGAAGTCACCGGCTCGGTGGTCGGGTTCCCCGGCGCGGACAGCATCCGGCCGGATGAATTGCTGGCGTTGCAGGTGGACGTACTGATCCCGGCGGCGCTGGAGAACGCCATCACGGACGAGAATGCCGCGGCGGTTCGCGCGAAGATCATTTCGGAAGCGGCCAACGGGCCGGTGACCCCGGAAGCGGATCGCATCCTCGACACGAAGGGCGTGTTCCTGATTCCGGACATCCTGTGCAACGCGGGCGGCGTGACGGTATCGTACTTCGAATGGGTGCAGGACGAAAACCACCTGTTCTGGGACGAGAACGACGTGAACGCGAAGCTGGAAAAGATCATGGTGCGTTCGTTCAACGACGTGCTGAAGATCCATCTCGACAAGAAGGTCAACATGCGGCTGGCGGCCAATATGCTGGGCGTCGGGCGGGTGGCGGACGCTTGCCGGATCCGCGGGTTGTATCCGTAGGGCGGGAAGCCAGGTTCGACGCGAACGGAGAATTGAACCGCGGAGACGCTGAGGCGCGGAGAAAACAAAGCAGAGAAGACGCGAACGGAGAATTGAACCGCGGAGACGCTGAGGCGCGGGGCAAAGCGGGGACAGGCACGAAGTTTCGCAGAGGCGGCGAAATTCGAGCCTGTCCCCGTTTTGCGAGGTGCTGCTATTCCCAGCGCAGGGCGCGCATGGGGTCGATGCGGGTGGCGCGGCGGGCGGGCAGATAGGCCGAGAGAGCGGCCACGGCGGCAATGCCCGCAACACCCAGCAGGGTGGTGGCGGGGTCGGCGGGCAGGATGCCGAATAGCTCGGTTTGGATCAGGCGCGAGAGCGCCCACGCGGCCGGCGCGCCCAGCGCAATGCCTATACCGGCCAGGAGCAGCGCTTCGCGCATGACCAGCCAGATGACTTGACCGCTTCCGGCGCCCAGGGCCATGCGGACGCCGATTTCGCGCGTTCGCCGCGCCACCATGTAGGCCATCACGCCATAGAGTCCCAGGGCGGCCAGCAGCGTCGCCAGGCATCCAAAGACGGTGGAGAGACTGGCCAGCAGGCGCTCGGTCATGAGGGACTGATCCACCTGCTGTTCGAGAGTGCGGACGCGGTAGACCGGGACGCTCGAATCCACCGCGTTGACCGCCTGACGCAGGGAAGCGGTGAGGTTCGAGGCGTCGCCATGGCCGCGGACGTAACAGGTCATTCCCTGGACGAAATCGGCCTGAACGTACGGGATGTAGAGTTCGTAGGGAACCTCCTGCCGCAAGTCTTCATACCTGGTGTCGCGCACGACGCCGACGATTTCGATATCCAATTTGGTGCCGGGGTCGCCTCCCATGCCGACATGCAGGCCGATGGGGCTGCGCCCGGCGAAGTACTTTTGGGCGAGTTTTTCGTTAATGATGCCCACTTTGGGCGCGTCCTTATCGTCCTTCAGCTTGAAATCGCGGCCCACCAGCACGGGGATACCCATGGTGTCGAAGAAGCCCGGCGAGGTGTACTGCATGTGCGGATCGATGCCTTCGCTCTCTTTGGCGGTGTAGCCCTCGACAGCGATGGAGCTGTCCCATTCGTTGTTGTCGAGCACCGGCACCACGGCAAGGGAGGCATGAACCACACCGGGCAGCCCGGATATGCGCTCCATCAACTGGCGGTAGAACTGGAAGCTGCGTTCGGGTCTGTAGCCGTTGATGGTCGGATTCACCGCGAAGGCCACCAGGCTTTGCGTCTGGAAGCCGGAGTTGAGGTCGCGCAGATTACGGAGGCTCTGCAGGAACAGGCCGGAGCCGATGAGCAGCAGCAGCGAAAAAGCGACCTGCGCCACCACCAGGCTCTTACGCAGCAACACCGAGATGCCGCCAACCACGGCGCCGGCCTGGTCCTTCAGGGTGCCAGCCAAATCCGGGCGCGTAGCTTGCAGGGCCGGCACCAGGCCGAATAGAAGGCCGGTCAGCAAAGAGATGGCGGCGGTGAATTCCAGCACGCGGCGGTCCGGGGTTGCCGAGAGCGTCAACGGGGAGATGCGGGCCGGCAGGAAAGCGATGAGCGCGTGGTCGATCAGGACAGAGAGGCACAACCCGGCCGCGCCACCGGCGAGCGAGAGCAGCAGGCTTTCGGTCAGCAACTGACCGATCAGGCGTCCGCGTCCGGAGCCGATGGCCAGGCGGACGGCGATCTCCTTCTGCCGGGCGGTGGAGCGCGCGATCAGCAGGTTTGCCACGTTGGAGCAGGCGATCAGCAGCACCAGGCCGACCATACCCATCAAGGCCCACAACGGGTCGGAGAACTTTTGGCGCAGGTCGGACCGGCCGTGCGATGCGGGAAGAACGTCCAGGGACGCGCGCAGGAACTGCCGCTTGTTGTAGTCGGTGGCTTTTGCGAAATCGGGGAGCTTGACGTCGTACTCCAGGATCTGGTGGAACAGCGGCTGCAGGCCGGCGTGCGCCTGGACGAGCGACTCGCCGGGTTTCAGCCGGCCGAAGACCTGGGCGAATTTTCCGCGCCGGTTGTTCAGGCTGTAGAAGGGGGTGAGCTGGTGCTTCATCATCATGGGAACGCGGATCTGCGGCGAGGTGCCGACTTCCACGCCGTCAAAGCCAGGCTGGCTGACGCCGATGATGGTGAAGGGGTAGCCGTTCACCTGGATGCGCTTGCCGAGAACGCCGGGGTCGGCGGCAAAGCGCGTCTTCCAATAGCCGTAGCTCAGCACGGCCAGCGGATGGGAACCCTGGTACAAATCGTCGGAGGCGGTAAACAGGCGGCCCAGCGCCGGGCGCACGCCCAGCACAGGGAAGAAATTGCCCGATACCAGCTCTCCCAAGACCAGTTGGGTGCGGCCGTCGACATTCAGGCTCATGCTCATGTCGAACTTGGCGAACATGGCGCTGAAAACCTGGTTCTTGTCGCGGATCTCCTGATACAAGGGGTAGGAAAGCGAGTTCATTCCGGTGTTGCTGCCGTAGTGTGCGCCCCGCCAGTCGAGCAGCACCAACTCTTCGGGATGCCGGACCGGAAGCAATTGCAGCATGAGTTGGTTTACCAGCGTGAAAATGGCCGTATTGGCGCCGATCCCCAGCGCCAGCGATGCCACGGCGACGAATGTAAACAGCGGCGACTTGCGCAAAGTTCTGAACGCATAGCGGAGATCCCGCAGCAATGGTGCCATGACCTTATATATACGCCGGTTTGGAGGGAAGGTTACGCAGTTTTCGCGTATGGCCCCTTGCCGGCTTTTCGCGAGTGGCAAGCAGAGCGAAGAGGCGGGTCCAGGGGGACCCGCGCAGGCCAGGGGGCCTGCCCCACAAACTTTTCGCGAGTGGCAAGCAGAGCGAAGAGGCGGGTCCAGGGGGAC
>JBEKQS010000101.1:0-17634 GCA_049519475.1 Bryobacteraceae bacterium
GTCCCGCCAGGCACCCCTCGCCGAAGAAATCGCCAACTCCCAAAATGGCGACGACTGCTTCCTTTCCCTGCTTGGAGAGGACGGTCAGCTTGACCTTGCCGTCGTTGATATAGAAAACAGCGTTTGCCGGATCACCCTGGACAAAAATGCGGTCGTTGGTACGGTACTCCGCCCTCGTTCTTCCACCGTTGGCCTTGGTCAGAAAGACGGTCAGATCGAAAGGCGAGTCGGGCTTTTTTTTCGGCTTCATGTTCTATCTCGCACCTTACATTTCAGAAAATACCGCAAGTGTACGGGCTGTGGCAAGTAGCTGTACCAGGGGCGATTTCCGCGGTGTTGACTAGTTGCCTGACCGCGAGGAAACATTCGCGGGACGGGCACCGCTCCCTCACGGTCGCGGCTCGGATCGGGGCGCTGGGTTGTACGCTTGGTCGAGTGCGCGGTTGGCAGGCGAAAGTGCCTGTCCCACGTGCCCGGTTACACACCGATGTCTTCATTCCAGAGCCGGGGATTCGCCTGGATGAAGTCCGTCATCAACTGAATGCACTCCTCGTCCTGCACTACCTCCACTTGAACGCCATTGGCGCGCAGGTATTCTTCGGCGCCGAGGAAGGTGCGGTTTTCGCCTGCGACGACGCGAGCTATCTTGTAAAGCAGGATTGCGCCGCTGCACATGGGGCAGGGAGAGAGGGTGGTGTATAGCGTGCAGTCGCGATAGACCCTGGCAGGCTGACGCCCGGCATTGCGGAGGCAATTCATTTCGCCATGGTCGATGGGACTGCCGCTCTGCACGCGGCAGTTGCGGCCCCGGCCGATGATGCGCCCTTCATGCACCAGAACGGAGCCGATGGGAATACCGCCTTGCGCGGCGCTCGCGCGGGCCTGCTCGATGGCGGCTTGCAAAAAGGGGTCTCGCGGCACGGAGGTGGTCTACTGGCCTCCGCCGCCTGGGCCACCGCTTGCCGAGGGCGGACGCTGCGGCTGCGGCGGGTTCGCGTCGATGAGGCGCGTGGGGGCCATTTCGTAGGCGGAGACCAGGCTCGGGTTGCCGTCCTTGTCGATGGCGCGGACGCCGATCACGACGTCGTCGATGGAAAGATCGGGGATGGTGTATTCCGTCACGTTGCCCACGTAAGTTTCCTTCTGCCAGACCGGCGAGGTGGTGTCGCGGATGAGGATGGAGTAGCCGGCAAGATCGGGCTCGGGGTTGGGCATGGCCCAGCGCATGACGGCGTCGTAGCCGTTGCCGCGGCTGAGGCCGGGTCCACGTCCGCCGCGGCCGCCACGGCCGGCGCCGGCCGGGGGAGTGGCGCCGCCTGCCGCCGGGGCCGCTGCGGTGTCGGTCGCGCCGGCGCGGCCGCCTCCGCCGGCTGTGGCATCGCCACGCGCTCCACCACCGCCGGCAGCGCCGGCGCCGGCCGGCCTCGGCGGAGGCGCCACCACGGGAGGCTTGGGAGCGAGCGCGAGGGTCGCCAGCACGGCGGCATTCATCCTGGCCACGCGCGTGGTGTAGGGCACGGAGGCATTGGCGAAGGTGTCGGTGGCGGTGTGCTGGTTGGCGTAGTTTTCACTCGGGGTAGTGAGCCGCACGGCGGTGAAGCCTTGAGCCACAAACGAAGAATGGTCGCCGCCGCGGCCGAAACGGTCGTGGCGGAAGATCAGGTCGACGGTCATGGAGGGCATGTAGCGCTCGGCGATTTCCTTGGTGTAGCGGGCCAGCGAGCGGCTGGTGGAATCGTCGGGCCCTTCGGAGAAAACACGCAAGTGACTGTTGGCGGAGCGGCCGTTGCCGGAGATGTCGCTGCCGATGATGTCGTTGTTGAGCACGGCCTCGATCTGCATCTTGTCTTCCTTGGCCTGGGCGGCGTAGGCGCGGCTGCCGTTGAGGCCGATCTCTTCGGCGGCGAAAGTGACGAAGACGATGCTCTTATCGAACTGGTACTGGCTCATGACGCGCGCCAGTTCCATGGTGGCGGCGGTGCCGGAGCCGTCGTCGGCGACGCCGGGCGCGAGCGGGTCGGCATCGGCGGCCGAAGCCGGGCCGGCATCGTCGGTGCGCACGGCCTGGTTGGGCGCGCGGCGCAGGGCGATGGAATCGTAGTGGCCGGAGATGATGACGTAGCGGTCCTTATCGATGGTTCCCGGGAGCAGGGCCACGATGTTGTTGAGCTCGGTCTCGGTGGGGAGGCGCTGGCTCTTGGGCACGGTGAACTTCTGCAGGCTGACTTCCAGGCGCGGACTATAACTCTTGAACTCACTCAAAATCCAGTTCTGGGCACCGCCGATGCCGTGCGCCGGATTGTCCTTCTCGGAGCCCACGTAGCGGGTGCCGAAGCTTTCGAGCTTCTTCATGATGGTGCCGATGCGCTCCTCGGAGACCTCGTCGACAATCTTCTTGACGGCGGGGTTTAGCTGTGCGGCGGGAGGCTGCGCGAGCCCTTCGGCACCGCAATAAAGAACCGCGAGAAACATCAGGCGTAGGCCGGCACGAAACATTGAGATCACTTCCTCTTCAAAAAATTGTACGTCCAGTGTATCACCGGGAATGCGGGGGGCGGGCTTAAGAGGGGGCCTGTCAGTGGCCGTGAAGCGGGCCGCCTTCACCTCAAACCAGGCATTACCGCGAAACCACCGTAAGACCGTGCGCCACAGCGTAGCTCCGAAGGCGAGTTGTAGTAGCCCCGTCGGCTCCCTCGCCATCAACCGTCAAAACGAACTGAGTTCCCTTCGGGAATTGGCTCAACTTCTCCTCCAGCGCTTCCATCGATTCGATCATGTGGTATTGCGCCACCTGGAGTCGAGTTCCCAGCCCCGGCCAACGACTCGCCTCGATCTGCAAGGGCCGTCGCCAGGCGTCAAGATCCTGCTCGGTCTCGGATACGCACCGTTCCGAAATACACAAAGACTCGATGGTCCGCAGGTCGGTCTGCGTGGCCAGCCAGTGGCTTCCCCGCGCGATCGCGTTCCGCAGTCCCACCTCCTCGTCGCCATTCTGAGTCAACTCCGCCGGTTTCCCTTTCCAGTAGTCGTGGAAATAGCGGAAGGCGTCCCACAGCGCCCCCTCCGCCGCGGGCGACCCGAACCGGCCCAATTGCTGCGCCGCGATCTTTTTCAGAGGCACGTCGCCTTGCATCAGGTACGCCGTCATATACCGCTCCAGCCCCGGCCCCATGGCGATTGGCGGCGTGCGCTGGAAATATTGCGCCGTGCAGCGGGGCGCCGGTACGTGTATGTCCCACGGGTGGCTGTGAAACACCGCGTCGGCGTATGCCGGTTCCACGCGCACGAAGTACGCCATCAGTTCCGGCTGGCATTGGTCCTGCTGCGATTCGTAGATGGCTTTGATACGCGGCAACGCTTGGGAACTGGCATACTTCGCCAGCGCCGTCATCCGCAATCCCACATTCCAACCGCCGGCGCGCTGTGCCGTGGCCAGCGCTTCGATCAACGCCTCGTCCGTGAACCGCGCGACACTCACCGGCAGCATTTCGAGTTCCGGCGAATCCAGCCACGTCCGCTCTTTCCCGAGCTCTGCGACAATTCGCGCCTGAGCGCGCGCCGGGTCGATGGCATACAGGTCTTGCAGCGCCTCGTGCGAGGCCTCATAGTAGTCACCCGGCTTCCAGGCATCCATCGCCATTTCCAGCAGCGGGATCATGTCCCGCGACCGCAACGTGCCCGCATATAGTCCCAGCAACTGGCGCTGCCGGAAGCCCTCGATCCTGGCGTATGATTTCGTGAATTCCTCCGTCACCGCCGGAACCCATGCGGGCAATGGTTTTTCCTTCTCGTTGGCGCGAATCTGTTGCACCCGTTCCATCAGGGTTTCGAACGCGATGGCTTTTGCCTCACCCTGTTTTCGAACAATGCTCGCGGCCAGGCTGGCGTTGGCCTTTTCGATCAAGCCCTGCTCATATTCCTGGTGTTGACGCCAATACCGCGTTTGTTCGGCGGTGGGCTCCGGCGGCTTCTCACCCGGCTTCGGCGGTGTGTAAGTCGGAGGGGCAGGCAGGTTCGCGTACGCACAAGTTTGCGCCATGGCGCGCAGATAGTAGGACGATACAGCCTGCGACGGCGTTAAGACCGCCGTTTGCATCAACTCGCAAACCCGCCCAGGCTCGCGCGTCGCCGCGAATCCTTTCAGCAGGGTGTTTTCCTCCGTAGGCAAGAGCGCCAGGGCCGCGCTCCATGAGTCGGGCACGTCCAGAAGCCGCAGTTGTTCCGCGGCCGCCTTCCGCTTCTCGTAACTGTCGGGTTTGTTCGCCTCGGGGCTGTTCAGTATCGCGAAACTGATCGCGATGGTCCCCCCAACCCACTCTTCCGTTGTGGCCGTCACCTCAATCTCCACGGTGTTGGAGACGGCATACTGCGGTGGGTCTCCGTACCCATAGGTGGTTGACGCGGGGCCCCGGTAGGTCAAGACCAGCTTACGGATCAGCACTGCTGTCCGGTAGCGCCCCGGTCCCAACCGAGGGAGGTAATTGTTCAGGGAAACCGCCAGTGGCTCGGATGTCTGCCCCATGCGCAGCGTGGGCTCGCTCTGGTCGAACCCCAGAATCATCGAGTTAAAACAGGGCGAAGCCGGCGAGCCACAATCTCCGGCGGGGTCGAGCAGAAAGCCGGCGAACTGCCACTGTTCCCGCGGCGGCTGTTGTGCCGGCGCGGGACTCCGCCCCGGCAACCGGATCTCGGCGCGGATCGACTCGCTCTCGTGGTAGCTGTGTGGTTCCACCAATCGCAGCGAGAGCTCAATTCCCAGAGGGTTCTTTGCTTCCAGGCCACTCCAACCCGGACCAGCGTCTTGCTGCGCGACGGCAGCCGAGAGGCAGCACAGCCAAAGCAACCCGATTCGCATAGGAGGGCCTACCCCAGCTTAGACTCCTCTCACGGACCGCGGGTTCCCCGGGTCGCCCATCCCGCGCTCGAGCATCGGCGCTAAAATATAATCACATATTGCAGTTCACCGTCGAACGGGAAGATTGAGGATCGCGAATTGAAAATATCGAGATGGATTCTTCTGGCCGGCTTGCTGTGCGCATTGGCCGGCGCTGCCCCCGTCAAGCCCGATTTCTCCGGCACCTGGAAACTCAACAACGATAAGAGCACCAAGGACGCCACGCCCGATCGCGTCTACATTTGCGAGATCCACCAGAAGGGCGACACCATCACGGTTTCGACCAAGGCCACTCCCGCTCCCGCCGTCGCCCCCGTCGACGGCACCTTCATCGCCAACAACAAATTGGTGGTCGACAAAGCCTTCCCTCACTACCACTACACCCAAACCAACTGGGAGGGCGCCACCCTCATCATCCAGGTCGTCGACAAGGAAAGCAGAAAGGAAACTGCCAAAGTCTTGGGAGTCATCAGGGAATCCTGGGCGCTCTCCGCCGATGGCAAGACCCTCACCAAGTTCCGCCAAAACGCCGCGAACGGTAAAACCGTCGACCAGAAATACACCTTCGACAAGCAGTAGGCGGTCTCAAGTCATCGCCCCACTCAGCGCCGTGACCGAGGCTCCTTCAAGCCTCGCTGCGACCTCTGAAGAGGTGAAACAGTAAAGAAATCACCGCGATGATCAACAGGATGTGAATCAACCCACCGGCAACGTGGAACGCGAAAAACCCTAGCAGCCACATCACCAGCAAAATCACAAACAGCGTTAAGAACATTGGAATCTCCTTCGTACGCTCAGGGCTTCGGCCCGTCTTTCTGTACGGCACGATTCACGCCAACAGCATCTTTTGTTGAGCCGATTCGCTCGCCGGCCGGTTGGGCGCCGGGCTTTGCGGCGAGTGGGGCCCGGCGAGCGACCATATATGGTCAGGTGACCAGGAGCGGTCGAGCTTTGTGGACGGGCAATTTTGTCCGCAGCCGTCTTTCAAGCGGCTCTTCGGGCTCGGCGGGAATCCGGCCCTACATCATGCCCGAATGTCTCTTGAAGATCTGTGTGAGGTTTTGCGAAAACGCCTGCTTCGCCATCACCATGTCGCATCCCGCGTCCTGCGCCGCCATCTTCAACTCCCCTTGCACGTGCGACAGGAAGCCAAGCAGGCTGATCCCCTTGGTCTCCGTCTTCCCCTTCAGCTTGGCGATCAGCTTGATCGGCTCCGCCGCGTCGTAGTTCAGATCGAAGACGATCAACGACGGCAGAGTCGCGGCCTTCTCCAATAGCTCCTTCGGCTCCTTCACGAACTCCAGCGACAGGCCGCAACGTTTGGCGGCCTCCACCAGCTTGACCGAGAAGAACAGATCGGTCATCACCGCCAGGACTCTCTTAGGTGCCTGCGTTTGCATAGGAATGTATTGTTGGCTCAAACCCAAATCTGAAATCAGGAGGATGGGACGGAACGATTCTACCATGAACGCATGGACTCCTGACTTCCAAATCCCGCGCGGATTTCAAGAGGCGAAGGCCTGGGTCAGAACTTCAGTGCCGCCAGCGTAGCTGGGCGCAGGCCCACGCGGGATCTGAAATCTTCGGCGCTCGCGAAGGGCTTCTTGCCGCGCTGCTCGATCCAACCGGCCACTTCGGATTCGGTGATGCCGGGCGCCAGCCGCAGAATGCCGGCCGGCGCGGTGTTTAGGTCGAACAGCACCGGCGAATCCTCTCCGAATGCCACCAGGCGCACTTTGGTGCCCGGCAACGTGCAGGCGATCTCCGGCCCCAACTGCGAGTACAGCACCTGCGGGTCGGCCACCACCGCGTCGCGCCACTTCTTGCGCGCCGTCGTGATGCCTGCCATGTTCATGTTCTTCTGGTCCAGACTGAGCGTTGCCAGGTAGTGTTCCTTCCAGAGCCGCGCCGCGTCCGCGTCTACGAAGACGCCGTGGCTCAGGTCGTTGATCGCGTCCGCCATCGCCGCTTTCTGCTCCGGAAACTGCTTCATATACGCCGTTACGAAGCGCACCAGCCAGGGGCTCGATGGATCCCAGTCGTCCGCGCCGAACATGGCGTGCATAGCCAGCAATACCTGGCGTTCGCGCTCTTCGATGACGGCATCGGTGGGGATGCCGGCGCCGCGCACCACCCAGAGGAAGAAGAAGCTGGCATAGAAGCCTTCGGATTGCAGGAGCTGGTTGGCGCTGCGCAGGGAGGCGAAATCGCGGGCTTCCTCCATCTGCACGCGAAGGTAATCGGGGCCCTGGAAGGCGGGCTCGAAGGCAAAGTTGTTGTCGCGGACGTCGAGGTAGCGGGCGACGTTCTGGGAGAAGCTGGCGAGGTCGCTCGACTGGTGGAAATACTCCGAGCCGTCGCCGAAGAGCACCTGCTCGCGATGAAAGCGCTGGCGCGTCGGGTCGTCGTGGAAGAGGTGCGCGGCCAGAGTTTCGAAGTGGATGGCGTAGCCTTCGCTGAATGCGGTGGCGCGATCGGAGAGCGCGGCCGTGGTGTGGGGAATGGCGGAGACGCTCTTGCCGTCCAACTGGCGCCCGCCGGCCAGCATGGCCATCGCGACGTGAGCGGTCTCGTGGAGCAGGGTGGTCTCGAAGCGGTCGGGCTGGGCGTCGAGCAGGATGTAGGGCTGCTTGGGATGCTCTTCGATCCTTTCGCCCGTCTGCACGCGGAAACCGACGGCGGCGTGGTTGCCGCCGGGAACCAGCGCGACGTAGTAATCCGGGGTGCCGTCGTTGGGATGGGCGATTTCGTAGGCCGCGCGGTACAGGCGCAAGGCGTAGCGGGCGGATTGGTTTTCCAGCCAGGGCGTGTACCTAGCGGGATCGGCCACGCGGCGGTAGAGCGGCATGGATGCGCGGATTTCGGCGCCGCGTGTATCCACGGCGCCGACCGGTTCGAGGAAGATGACGTTAGCGAGATTCTGTGCCCATACAGCGGAAGACAGCGTTGCCAGGGCGAGCGCCGGTAGCAGGCGGCGAAAGCAGATTGCGGGCATCTGCTTTGCTTTTACGCAAGGATGGCGGAAAGGGTTCCAGGATTGCACGCGGAAGGGGGAAGCCGGAAGGCAGAAGCCGGAAGGATGGGCCGCCGGGACGTCCATGCCATACTGACATTGGAATGGCCAAAGTCCTGATCGCTGGAGGCGGGCTCGCCGGTCTTGCCGCTGCCGCCGCGCTGGGCGACGCGGGCTTCGAGGTCGAAGTGTTCGAGGCGCGGCCGTTCCTCGGCGGACGCGCCACTTCTTACCCGCTGCCGGCATCGGGCGGCGCCGCGCCCGAAATGATCGATAACTGCCAGCACGTCCTGATGCGCTGCTGCGTCAACCTGTTGGATTTCTATCGGCGCCTGGGCGTGCGCGACCGCATCCGCTTCTACCGCGAATTCTATTTCCTGGAACCGGGCGGCCGCATTTCCGTGCTGCGCCGCGGACGCCTGCCCGCGCCCTTTCATTTCACCGGATCGTTTCTGCGCATGCACTGCCTGGACCGCCGCGACAAACTGGGCGTGGCGCGGGCCCTGCTGGCCATGCGCCGCGAACGCACTCGCCGCAAGGACCTCGACCGCATCAGCATGCTCGACTGGCTGCTGCAGAAGCGCCAGACGCCGCACGCCATCGACCGCTTCTGGCGCCAGATCCTGGTCAGCGCCGTCAATGAAGATCTCGAACATATGGCCGCCATTCACGGCTTCCAGGTTTTCGGGCTGGGCTTCTTCGCGCGCGCCGATTCCTACGAAATGGGCGTGCCCTCCATTCCGCTGGCCCAGCTCTACGCCGGCGATTCCTGGAGCGGCCTGCGCAATGTGCGCTTCCATCTCCGCTCCCCGGTGGAGCGCGTGGATGCCGAGGGCTTTGTGGTGGCTGGAGAGCGCCGCGTGGCCGACCACTACATTTGCGCGCTGCCCTTTGAGCGCCTGGAATCCGTCGGCTTGCCGGCTCCCCGGTTCGGCCACTCGCCCATCACCGGCGTGCATCTCTGGTTCGACCGGGAAATCACCACGCTGCCGCACGCCACCCTCCTCGACCGCACCATGCAGTGGATGTTTAATAAAGACAGTGGGAAGTATCTGCTGCTGGTGGTGAGCGCATCGCGCGATCTGACGCCGCTTTCGCGCGAAGAGATCGTCGATATCGCCATCGGCGATTTGCGCCTCTATTTCCCGCGGGTGCTCGACGCCAACCTCGTCAAGGCCCACGTCATCAAGGAACAGCGCGCCACGTTCGCGGCCGCGCCCGATACCGAGCACCTGCGGCCCACCACCGATTCCGGAATCGCCAACCTGTACCTGGCCGGCGATTGGACGCGCACCGGATGGCCCGCCACCATGGAAGGCGCCGTGCGCAGCGGCTACATGGCCGCCGAGTGGGTGGCCCAGGCCGCCGGCAAACCCGCCAAATTCCTGCTCCCGGATCTGGCCTGACCGGTCCTGGCGCCGCCGGCGGTCTTTGCCGCCGGTGTCTTGGGCCCTTGGAGCCGGCTCACGCTGCTGTTGTCGGTCTGGTCTTCTTCGTCGGTCTCCAGATACATGTGGCAGTAGTAACTCGCCAGGCCGCATGCGGTCAGCAGCAACAGCAGGATGCCGAACCACTTCAGCGTGCCCGCGTTCCAGGAATGCGAGCCGGCTACCGCGGCGGCAATGGCTTTGACCACGGCGAACGCGGCGCCCGCTCCCAGTCCCAGCTTCAGATACCACGGCATCAGGTCCAGGTGGCTCTGCCCGCCCACCTGGCTCCACAAGGTGAACACGGCCATCAGCGCAATCAGGAACAGCGTGGCATACGCCAGACGGAGGATCGGCATGGGTCGTGGATGAACCTCCATCTTACGTTATCCTGAAGGAACATGGTCCGAACGGGGCCGGGGCTTTCACGCTCCCGGCATCAATTTCAAAATGCATTTGGGCTGGCGCTGGACTCCATCCGGGCGCACAAACTGCGGAGCTTTCTCACTCTGTTGGGAGTGATTATCGGCGTGGCCAGCGTCATCATGGTGGGCGCGGCCATCGCGGGGCTCAGCGTGTACGCCGAAGAGAGCACGGCCAAGGCCTTCGGCTCGGAATCCTTCCTGGTGGCGCAGATCGTCGTCACCGGCCGGCTGAGCCGGCGCGAATACTTCGACAAGGTCAAGCGCAACAAACCCATTCGCACCGCCGATGCCCGCTTCGTCGAATCCATCGACGGCGACCGCGTACTCTACAGCCCTTACCGCAGTCACTCTTCCGACGTGAAGCGCGAAAACCTCCTCTGCGAGGACACCACCGTTTTCGGCGCCTCCGCCGACCTGGCCGGCATCCGCGATATCGAAATCGTGGACGGCCGCTTTTTCACGCCGCAGGAGGACCGCGCGCGCGCCTTCGTCGCGGTGATCGGCGAAACCGTGCGCACCACGCTTTTTCCGGGCGAGGCATCGCCCCTCAATCAGCTCATCCGCATCGAAGGCGTGGAATTCACCGTGATCGGCGTCCAGGAAAAGCTCGGCTCGGCCTTCGGCCGCGACCAGGACAAATCCATGTACATCCCCATCACCGCATTCGACCGGCTGTACGGGCCGGGCACCGGTTTCGCGCTTTTCGGACGCCCCAAGCCATCGAGCGGGCTGAGCTTGCAGGACGCGCTCGATCTCACGCGCGTCTCGCTGCGCAGCCGCTTCCACGCGCGGCCGGGCGAGGCCGACAACTTCGACACGCTGACGCCCGACGCCATCCGCGGCTTCATTGACCAGTTGCTCAGCCTGGTGGCGGCCATCGTCGTGCCGGTGACCTGCATTTCGCTGGTGGTGGGCGGCATCGTCATCATGAACATCATGCTGGTCAGCGTCACCGAGCGCACCCGCGAGATCGGCATTCGTAAGGCCGTCGGCGCGCGCCGCGAGGACATCATGATGCAGATACTGATTGAAGCCGTGGTGCTGGCCTTTCTGGGAGGCGCGGCCGGCGTGGGGCTGGGCGCCATCGTCACGGCCTTGCTCGGGCGCGTTTTCGAGCTTTCGCTCCACATCACGCTGGGCTACGTGGTGCTGTCGCTGGCGGTGTCCTCCATTGTGGGCGTGGCGTCGGGATGGTATCCGGCATCGCGCGCCGCCAAGCTCGATCCGGTGGTGGCGCTGCGTGCGGAGTAGACCATGACTATCAGCTTCGCGGGAAACATGCACCTGGCGTTGTCGGCGGTCTGGACGCACCGCTTCCGCTCGCTGCTGACCATCCTCGGCATCGTCATTGGGATCACCACGGTGGTCACGGTGGCCTCGCTCCTGACCGGTTTGCGCGAGGGCGTGGTGGTGTTCTTCAAGCAAATGGGCCCCGACAACATTTTCCTCTACAAGACTTCGGGCGACCCGAGCCAGGACACCCGGATTCCCAAGGAACGGCAACGGCGCGCCTTCAAACCGGAGTATGCGGATTTGCTCAAGCGCTATTGCACGTCGGTGGAGGACGTGGGGCTGGAGCTTCTGCTCCCCGCGGCGGTGGATGGCAAGCCCATTACCGCGCGCGTTCCGGGCTATGAATCCGACACCATCAACGTGACCGGCCGGTCGCCCAACATGGTGGACATCGAGCCGCGCGATTTTGCCGCGGGCCGCTTCTATACCTCGGAGGAAAACCAACGCTCGGCGCACGTCGCGGTGATTGGAGCGAGCGTGGCCGAGGCGCTGTTTCCGGACGGCCGCGGAGTGGGCCGCGCCATCATGATGGACGGCGCGGAGTACACCGTCGTCGGGATCTACGAAAAGGCCAAGGGCGGATTCTTCGGCGAGAACGGGATGGACAACGCCATCGACATTCCGCTGCAGACGGCGCGCTCGCGCTACCCGCAGATCGACCGCTTCATGATTACGGCCAAGGCCAAGGCGGGCAAACGCGACGATGCCTACCAGGAAGTGGAAGGCGTGATGCGGCGCATCCGCCGGTTGGCCACGGCCACGCCCGACGATTTTTCGATCTCGACGCCCGACCAGATCATCCAGCAGTTCGACCGCATCACGGGCCTGATCGGCCTGGTGGCGATTGCGATTTCCGGGCTGGGCCTGCTGGTGGGCGGCATCGGGGTGATGAACATTATGCTGGTGAGCGTGACCGAGCGGACGCGCGAGATCGGGATTCGCAAGGCCGTCGGCGCGCGCAAGCGCGACATCGTCGGGCAGTTCCTGGTGGAAGCCATGACGCTGACCGGGGCCGGAGGCATGCTGGGCATTGTGATCGCGGTGCTCATCACGATGCTGATAGGCGCGCTGGTGCCGTCGCTGCCCTCGTCCGTGCCGACCTGGGCGCTGGCGACCGGCTTCACGGTTTCAGTCGCTGTAGGCGTTTTCTTCGGAGTATGGCCCGCGGTGAAAGCCGCGCGGCTCGATCCGGTGGATGCGCTGAGATACGAGTAAAGGGCGCGACAGGCTGGTCGAAAGAGGTTAACTAAGAACAGGACCTTGCCGCTCGGTGGGGCAGGCGCTTTCGCCTGCCAACCGGTTTCTGCAAGGCTCCCAGACGCGTTTTGGCCGCGTTTTACGCCGGATCTGATATGGCCGTGTCTCCGCAAGACCGCTTCCAGCAATTGGCCGACCTGTTCCGGGAAGCCGTGTTGCTGCCGCCGGGGCCTGAACGGGAGGCCTGCCTGGAATCGAAATGCGGCGGCGACGCCGGCTTGCGCGAGCAAGTGGTCCGTCTGCTCGAGTCCGATGCGGCGGTCCAGCAGCGCGCATCGCCGGCGCCTTCGCGCTTGCCCCGCTTCGGCATCTACCAGGCGCGCGAACTCATCGGCGCCGGCGGAATGGGCGCTGTCTACCTCGCCAGCCGCGAAGACGGCGAAGTGCGGCAACGCGTGGCCATCAAGGCCATCGCTTCGGCATTTCACTCCCCGTTGCTGGATGAACGGCTGCGCCGCGAACGCCAGATCCTGGCGGAACTGCACCACCCCAACATCGCCGCTTTTCTGGGCGGCGGCCTCACCGATGACGGGTTCTCTTACCTGGTGATGGAGTACGTGGAAGGCGAGCGCATCGACTCCTGGTGCGATTCCCGCCATCTCTCCATCGACGGGCGCTTGAGACTGTTCCTGAAGGTCTGCGCCGCCGTCAGCTTCGCTCACCAGCGCCTGATCGTGCACCGCGATCTGAAACCCGACAACGTTCTGGTGACGCCGGAGGGTGAGCCGAAGCTGCTGGATTTCGGTGTAGCCCAAACCCTCGCCGCGGATGGCAGCACCACCCAGGGCACATCCAAACTCTTCCTCACGCCGCTCTATGCCAGCCCCGAAGTGCTTCGTAACCAGCCCGCAACGGTGGCAGCCGACGTGTATTCGCTGGGTGTCCTGCTGTACCAGTTGTTGAGCGGAGATCTTCCTTTCAGCCGCAACCAGGCGACCGCCACCGAGATCATCCGCGCCGCGCTCTCCACCGATCCGTCGCCGCTCAGCGCCGGCGTCACCAAAGAGTCCGCCGCCGCGCGAGTGCAGACCACCGCCGGACTGGTCCGCCTTCTGCGGGGCGACCTGGAGGCCATCGTTTCGAAGGCGCTGGCGCGGTCGCCGGCCGATCGTTACGCCTCCGTGGAGCAGTTCGCGGACGACATCCGGCGCCGCATCGAAGGCCATCCCGTGCAAGCCGCCGCGGCCGGGCGGTTCTACCGGGCACGGAAGTTTGTCTCGCGTCACAAATCCGTCGTCGCCACCGTGGCCCTGGTTACGCTTTCGCTGGCGGCCGGCCTGCTGGCCACGCTGTGGCAGGCGCGCGTGGCGGAGCGCCGGTTCGCGGTTGCGCACGAACTGGCACGCTATCTGGAGTTCGATCTTCAGAAAGCCGTCGCCAAGCTTCCCGGTTCGACACCCGTGGAGGCCGACATGGTGCGCCACTCGCTCGATTATCTCGACCGCCTGTCGGCCGAGAAGATCGACGACCCGGTTCTGCGCACTGAGGTAGGCGAGGGCTACGCACAGCTCGGCGCAGTGCTCGGGAGTCCGTTCCAGGCCAACCTCGGCGAGACCGCCAAGGCGCGGGAAAGCTTTCGCAAAGCCATCGCGATTCTCCAACCGGTCGCGGCTAAGGACCCCGGCAATCGGCGCGCCCGCGTGAGCCTGGCGCGAGCCAAACTGGAACTCGGCCGCAGCATCGGATTCGGCGGGGGCGAATCCGAAGGTCTCAAACTGGTGCAGGAAGCCGCGCGGGAGTTCGATGAACTGGCCAGCCGTTGGCCTGCGGACTTTGAAGTTCGCCGCCAGGCCGGCATCGCCTTCCAGTCGCTGGCCACCGCCCTTGGCGCCGGAGGCACCTATGTCAACGCGCAGAACCTCGATTCGGCCATCGATGCCATGCGGAAAGGCATCGCGCACTCCAGCGCGGCTGAGCAGCTCCATCCACAGGACCTCGATGCGGTTGTCATCCTGGCGATGAATTATAAGCGCCTGGGCGACCTGACCGAATTGCGCGATCGTCCAGCCGCTACCCATTTCTTTCGGCACTCGCTCGAGGTGCTGGACCGCATTCCGGCCAAGGACCGCGACACTCCGCAGGCACGCAATGCCCGCTCTTCGGCCCTGCTCGGCCTCGGCTGGAATCTCGGCAACCTGGGTGACTTCACGCCCGCCCTGGCGGCTCTGGAAGAAGCCCGTCAGATTCGCGACAAGGTGTCCGAAGAAGATCCCCGGAACATCGGTGCGTTGTTTTTCCGCACCACCCCATACCGCGATCTGGGAATCGTCAACGGCTACGCCGGCCATCCGGACGCGCAGTTGCGCTATTTTCTGATCGCCATCGGGATTGGTGATCAACTGCTCGCGAAAAATCCCGGCAACCCGACCTACCGTTTCGGCCAGGCCGAACTTCAGAGCGACTCGGCCAATCTCAGCGCGGCCGCGGGACGTCCCGAGGAAGCTCTGCGACTGGCGCGCGCCGGCATTTCGACGCTCAAGGAAATCGCCTCCGCGGCCCAGGCTTCCCCGGTCGAGATGGCTGTGACCGCGCGGGCGCTGCTCGAAACCAAAGTCCCCGCCATGGCGGATGCGAAGCTCGGCCTGGTCCTGGCGAAGCGGGCAGCCGCGCTCGATCCCAAGGATTCCGAAGTCCAGGAGATTTTGGGCGAGGCGCACTGGCTCAACCACGACCGCGCGTCCGCCGTCGAAGCCATCGAGCAGGCTCTCGCGCTGATTGAACCCGCGCCCACTCCCGCTCGCCGTGCGCTCGAGAAAACCCTCGCTCAATACCGCACCGCGCCACTCCGTTAGTACACCAACTCGCCGGATTCTTGTCTGGCGAGCCATTAGTTTCCGGTTCTCCTGCGACGTGGCGAAGCTCTGAAACCGGGCCCGCACAAGATCCAGGGCATCGGCGCGGGCATCATTCCCGAAACGCTGGATCTCTCTCTAGTGGACCGGGTCGAGACCGTCTCAAACGAGGAGTCCATTGAAACGGCCCGCCGGCTGGCTCGCGAAGAGGGGATTCTCTCGGGAATCTCCAGCGGCGCGGCCACGGCGGTGGCGGTGCGGTTGGCTGCCCAACCGGAATTCGAAGGCAAGACCATTGTCGTGGTGCTGCCCGATTCCGGGGAGCGTTACCTGAGTTCCGTTCTATTCGAAGGGATCGTCTAAGCCACCCTCAAAATTATTTCGGGGGGTCCATGGTGATGGTAGATTTCACGTCGAACTTCTGGAACTGGGAATTTGCGTACTCCGTCCGCACGTAAGGCTTGATGAACTTGGCAAATTGCAGGTGCGCGTCGATCACGCCCGCCACCGGCAGCCACGCCGCGCCGTCTATCTTGCTGAACTCCCACGCCACCGTCGACCCCGGTTTCATAAATACTTGATCGCCGATTACGACGTCCAGCGTCTTGACCAGCACGTTGTCCGCCTCGTCGATCCATAGTTTTTTTCGAAAGCTGAGGACCTGTTTCTCATGGTCGTTGGCCGGCGGGTGGCCGGGCCGAGGCGTCGATTCGATCACCCACGCCTTGCGCCCTCTGATCTCCTCCTCGCCCACCAGGCGGTTATCGAACAGCGCCAGGAGGTCTTCCTCCGACGCGGTATTCACGGTGGGATGCAACAGGCCGGCGTGCCGCTGCTTGCGCCGCTCCTCCGCCGTCTGCTGAAGTTTCTTCAGCTCCTTTGCGGCCTCGCCTGGCTCGAGCGGCTTTCCGTTTCGGGCCGTCAGCTTGCTGTATGAAATCCCTTCCACGAATATGATGTCGTGCGTTTCCGCGCGGTCTTTACTTGCATGCCCGGCCTTGTCATACGTGAAGAAAGCGGCCTCTTGCACGTAGGTGTATTCCCTGGCGAGGGAGTCGTTCTGTTTTTGGGCTTCGGCCAGCCGCTTGATAATCCCGTTCGCTTCTTCCGCGGACCAGCCGGATGCGGCGGCCAGGATGAGCAGAGTGAGAGCTCGCATATTTAGTTTTCCGACGCGCCCCAAAGCAGGCGGGTTCCAGCTAGAGTAGTGCGGCAAGCAGAATAGCGAGTATCCACCGTTTGTGGGGCAGCCAATCCTGGCTGCCGCCGGCTTTCAGCCGGCGCTCTTCGGTGATCGAAAACGCTCGCCGGCCCCGAGAAAGCCGCCTGAAAGGCGGCTTGCGGGCAAGATTGCCTGCCCCACAGTGAGCTTGGATAATTTGTTTGAGCCTCGAATCATTCAAAGCGCAAGATGGCCCATGTTCCGCAGCGGGGAACGGATGCACCCCGCGCTGAGGACCCGCGACATCCCCGTAAAGACGATTCATCACTCCTGAAATCAGTATATTAGCAGCCGGCTAGGGGGCCTTCCGTGTTTTGAAAGCCAAAACACGCCTACGAAGTCCGATTTCCTTTGTTACAAGATCAACCTGGTGTTAGGCTCCGCAGTGACTGAAGCTTGGTTAGTTTCGGGAGGATATCTATGAAAGTGAAGTACTTCTTTTTGGCAGCGCTCCTGGGCGCCGCGTCTGCGATTGCACAGGTCGGCGGCACCGGCACAATTCAGGGCACCGTCACCGACCCATCCGGCGCCGTAGTCACGGGCGCCTCGGTCACCGCAATCAACGTGGCGACTGGAGCTGAAACCGCTCGCAAAACCTCGGATGCCGGTGTTTTTGTGCTGCCTCTGCTTTCCGCCGGCGAGTATACCGTTACGGTCAAAGCTGCCGGTTTTGAGACTCTGGCTCAAACGCATGTGATCGTGGATGCGCTGGCAAACGTTGCGGTGAATCCGAAATTACAGATCGGAGCGGCCAACCAGACGATCACGGTTTCAGAGCAGCCGACCATTTTGAAGACGGACGATGTGGCGCTTGGCTCCTCGGTGGAGAATCAGGTTTACGATTCCCTTCCGCTGGCCATGAATGGGTCTGCCAGGGATCCCTCGGCGTTCGCCGGCCTTGCCAGCGGCGTCGACAATTACAGCACGCAGGCGGCCGGTCCATCTACCGGCTCCTACAACGGCGGTCAGACCTATCAGAACGAGGTGTACATCGAAGGTCTGCCGTTGACCAGCGCCGGCACGGAGAGTGATACCCGTAATCTGGCGTTCGGGGTTTCGGTGGAGGCGGTGGACCAGTTTCAGGTGGAGACATCCGGCGCCAAGGCTATGTACGAAGGGCAGGGCGTGTCGAATTACGTCTTCAAGTCCGGAACTAATCAGTTCCATGGCGGCGTTTTCGAGTACTTCCGGAACACCGACTTCGACGCCAGAGGATTCTTCGCGGTGACCACGCCGATCGAGCACCAGAACGAATTCGGCGCCAGTATCGGCGGCCCCATCAAGAAGAACGAACTCTTTTTCTACGGCAAC
>JBEKQS010000102.1:0-17629 GCA_049519475.1 Bryobacteraceae bacterium
GGCCGGGGAAAACGGCACTGGGGGAGCAGAGAGGCGGAACGTCCGGCGCTCCTGAACGCGAAGCTCAGTGCCGTGCATGCCGGTGGTGGGCGAGGCTGGAAATCGGATCACTTGGAACCATTTCTTTTTTGTCGCCCTGCGGCGCCAACATCGGCAAAAAACCGTCGATGTGGGATTCAGAATTCAAAAGTTCAGAATCCGCGCGAAGCGCGCTCCATCATTCTGACTTCTGACTTCTGACTTCTGACTTCCTCGACTTCCCACTACCTTCCTACTGCACCGTAAAGTTGAACTTGCCTTCGTAGGTCTGCTTGCCCACGGCATCCTTCACCTCGACCGACATGGTGTAGGTCCCCGGCTGGAAGTTCTTTTGCAGTGAGATGCCGAACTCACCCGTTACATATGGCTTCGGATAGAACGACTCGCTCTGCTCCACCGCCGGTAACGGCTGCGTCCAGATCGCCTTGCCGCTCGCCAGCACCAGCGACGCCACGTAGCTCACATCCACCTTGTTTTCCTCGCCGTACTTGTATCCCACCATATCGAATCTCATCCACATGGAATCGCCGGGGTGGTACACCGGCCGGGCCATCGGCCTCTCTTCCTCGTCGGTGTGGAACCACTGGAAGTTGCGCACCGTCAGCGTCGCGCTCGCCGGCACATCCTTGGCGTGCATCTGGAATGGCACCGCTAGCTCCGCTGAAGCTTTGGCCAGCACATCCTCCACTTTGACCAGCACTTTGTAAGAACCGCCTCGCAGGATCGCCGGAAGATCCACCTGGGTTTCGATCTTCGGCAGCCAGTCTTTGTCCTGTGGGCCCACTTCTTCCTCCATCTCGTTCTGGTAAATCTCGCTCAACGCCACGCCCTTGGGATCGAAGGCCTGCACCGAGTACTTGAGATGAATCTGCTCTTTCGCCGATTTCGTGAAGCCCGCGATCCGGCAACTGAAAAACAGCGTCTCCCCGGGTGCATGCTGAAAGTCGGCCGGCAGCGCTTCGCCACCCTCCATTTGGGCAATCACCGCCTGAACCACACCCAGCGGTTCGGCCGCGGGCGCCAGGGCCGGCAGCAAGGCAAGAAGAACAAGAGAACGCATCGGACCTCCTGGTACGATTCTAGCGCGCGGCCCGCAAATAGTATCCGGTATACGAGCCTTCCGTGGCCGCCACGCTCTCCGGCGTGCCCGCCGCCACCACCCGTCCACCACCGGCTCCGCCTTCCGGTCCCAGGTCGATCACCCAATCGGCCGCCCGGATCACATCCAGGTTGTGTTCGATGATCACCAGGCTGCCGCCGTTTTCAATCAGCCGCTCGAACGAAGCCAGCAGCTTGGCGATATCGTCGAAATGCAGCCCCGTGGTCGGTTCGTCGCAGATGAACAGCGTGCCCGCGCACGTCGTCGCCGCCAGGTGCGATGCCAGCTTCACCCGCTGCGCTTCGCCGCCCGAAAGCGTGGTGGCCGATTGGCCCAGCCGCAGGTATCCCAGCCCCACGTCGTCCAGCACTTTCAGCCGCCCCACCAGCCGCGTCGCGCCGTGGAAGAATTCCATCGCTTCGCGCACCGTCAATTGCAGCACTTCGTGAATGTTCAGCCCGTTATACTTGACCTCCAGCACGCCGCTCTTGTACCGCGTGCCCTTGCACTCCTCGCACACCAGCTCCACGTCCGCCAGAAACTGCATCTCCACCGTCACCGTGCCGTCGCCCTGGCAGACTTCGCACCGCCCGCCCGGAATGTTGAATGAGAAGTGGCCCGCCGTGTAGCCCCGCTTCACCGCCTCGCGCGTGGAGGCGAACAGCGCGCGGACGTGGTCGAAGGCTTTGATATACGTGATCGGGTTCGAACGCGGCGTCCGCCCGATGGGCGATTGGTCGATCATCACCGTACTCGCGATCCGCTCCGCCCCTTCCAGCTTGCGGCACGCCATGGGCTGCGACGGCGTGTCTATCCCCGCGCCCCCCGCGCCGTCTTCCGCTTCCGCCGCCGTCTCCCGCGACTTGCTCAGGCCTTCGAGCGTCCGGTACAGCACGTCGTGCACCAGCGTCGATTTCCCCGACCCCGATACGCCCGTGATCGCAACCATCATTCCCAGCGGAATCTCGACATCGATGTTCTTCAGGTTGTGCGCCCGCGCTCCCAGAATTTTCAGCGTGCGCCGCGGGTTCACCGCCCGCCGCGGCCGCTCCGCCGAAACCCGCAGTTCCCCGCGCAAATAGCGGGCCGTCAGCGACCCCGCGCCGTTTTTCATGAGCTTCTCGAGCGGCCCTTCGAACACGATGTTCCCGCCATGCTCGCCGGCGCCCGGCCCCAGGTCCACAATATGGTTGGCCGCCCGCATCAATTCCGCGTCGTGCTCCACCACCACGATGGTGTTGCCCAGTTCCCGCAGTTCTTCCAGGATGCGGATCAGCCGGCCCGTGTCCCGCGTGTGCAGCCCGATCGACGGCTCGTCCAGCACGTAGCACGCCCCCACCAGGCGCGATCCCAGGCACGTCGCCAGTTGGATGCGCTGCGCTTCGCCGCCCGAAAGCGTCGACGCCAGCCGGTCCAGCGTCAGGTATTCCAGCCCCACGTCCACCAGGAACTTCAGCCGCTGGCGGATCTCCACCAGGATCTTGTCCGCGATGCCCGTCTCTTCCGGGCTCAGCGCCAGCCCGTCGAAAAAGTCCCGCGCCTCCGCGATGTTCATCCGCGAAACGTCCGCCAGGTTGCGCCCGCCCACGCGCACGTAGAGCGCTTCCTTGCGCAGCCGCGCGCCCTTGCACTCCGGGCACTGCGCATAGCCGCGGTAGCGGCTCAGAAACACGCGCACGTGCAGCCTGTATTTCTTGGCTTCCAGGTGGTCGAAAAAGCGGCGGATGAAATCGTTCACGCGCCCGCGCTCTTCCTCCGTCAAATCGACGTACGGCACGTTGAGCCGCGCGTTCTTGTCATGCTTCTTGAAATTCCCCAGCCAGGAGCGGTATTTCGGCTTGGTCCATGGTTCCACGGCGCCGTCCGCCAGCGATTTGGCGACGTCCGGGACCACCCGGTTCATGTCGAAATCGACGGTGTTGCCGAACCCCTGGCACCGCGGGCATGCCCCCGTAGGCGAGTTGAAGCTGAACAGAGTCGGCTCCGGCTCGGCGAATTCCAAGCCGCAGGTCTTGCACTGGAACCGCTCGTTGAACCGCAGTTGTTGCCCCCCGGCGGCGTTCTCGAAAACCACTTCGCCCGATTCGCGATAGCAGATTTCGATGGTGTCCACCAGCCGCTGGTGCAGATCCGGCCCCATCGCGATGCGGTCCACCAGCAGGAACACCGGCTTCGAAAAATCGATGTCCAGCAGCGATTCGGGCGTCGAGAATTCAAACAGCCGCCCTGCCTGAAACAGCCGGCTGAATCCCTTCTTGCGCAGCTCGAAGAGGTGATCGCGTAGCGCCTGCGTGGTCCCGTGCTGCCCGCACGGAAACAACGCGTACCACCGCGACCCTTCCGGCAGCTCGATCAGCCGCGCGGCCACTTCATCCACGGTATCTTTGCGCACGCGCGTGCCGCAGTTCGGGCAATAGGTCTGGCCCACGCGCGCGAACAGCAGGCGCAGAAAATCATAGCATTCGGTGGAAGTCGCTACCGTCGATCGCGGATTGCGGCTGGTATTCTTCTGCCGGATGGCCACCGCCGGCGCGATGCCGTCAATCTCATCCACGTCCGGCTTTTCCATGCGCTCCAGGAATTGCCGCGCGTAGGCCGACAGCGATTCCACGTAGCGCCGCTGCCCTTCCGCATAGATGGTGTCGAACGCCAGCGACGATTTCCCCGACCCCGAAACTCCCGTCACCACCGTCAACTGGTTGTGGGGAATGGAAAGCGAAATGTTCTTGAGGTTGTGGACTCGTGCCCCCAGAATCCGTATGTAATCCTGCACGGGCGGTCCGCGTCTCACGTCCACAGCCGTCCGCAACCTTCCCGTGCCGTTTCCAATTGCTCCACCCCTTCTCATTTTATAGCCTCTTCAGGGCGATCTGCGGGTAAAGGCCTTCCCCGCACACAACCGGTACCCTGCCCGCACCCGGGCCGGTGAAACCTGTTCCGGATTCGCCGCCTTCTGTGCCAAAATGAGCGTAGTGCCATGCGCGACAGGACCTCGGCATTCACGACGGCCGTATTCATCCCAAACCCGCATCTGAGCGACGCCGTCAACGGCCGCATCGTGCAATCCGAAATCGAAGGGGGCGTGCATCTCCGCGATCTCACCCCCGGCACGGTTCTCGAAGTCCGCACCCGGAACCGCGCTTACACCATTCAGTACCGCGGCTCGGGCCAGGCCCTCATTTCCGGCCACCCGGTCTTCTGCCCGGAACCGGTGCTGGTGGATATCCACGGCTCCACGTGGGGCGGTTCCATGCTCAAAGAGCGCTACATCGGCCGCGGCATGTGCCTGGAATTCGGCCACCCGGCTCATCAGCCCATCACTACTTCGGTCATCGTGGAAGTTCGCGAGAGCCCGCCCGAAGCCGCGTGAAACTCCGCGTCTCTGCGGTGAGCTCATTTGCTGACGGCGTAGCGCCAGCTTTCCCATTCCGGGCCGGCGCTCGAGTCCGGTTGCACATCCACCAGCCGCCCGCCGCACTCTTCCAGATCCCGCCGTACCACCCGGCAGGGAACGCCGTACATTTCGATCAAGTGCGGTTGGCGCAGAATTCGCCGCGTCCACAGGTTGAGGTGGAATCCTATCCGGCTCCACAGGCGCGGTGATGCCAGCCGCGCGGGCAATTGAAACAGCGCCAGCCCGCGGGGCCGCAGCAGCCGCACGAATTCGCGAATGTACCGCCGCGCCTGCCGCGCGGGCAAATGCTGCAGCACGATGCGCGAGTAAATCAGATCGAAGCTGCCGTCCGCAAACTGCCTAAGATGTTCTTCGCCGTTCACCACGCAGGCGCAACGCTCGCCGGCGCGGTTGTACTGCCGCGCCAGTTCGATCATGGCCGGAGAAATATCCACGCCCGTCACGCGGTCGAAATAGCCGGCCAGAGCCTGCGTCAACCGCCCGGCGCCGCAGCCGAAATCGAGCGCATGCCCGCGCCCCGCCGGCAGGCCGAGACTTTCCGCATACTGCATGGCGGAGGCAATTTCGTCGCGCCCCGTCGAAAAAAACTGCTCCGCGTCCCACCCGCCGTGGCGCTTGGCCGGGTCGGTCAGAATCGCCCAGAACGGGTCTTCCCGCGCCAGGCGGTCCCAGTGCTTCTGCTGTGCGCGCAGTTTCATCGGCAAACCTCAGCATAGCCGATGCGGGCCGCCCCGAAGCGCGCTAAGCTATGGATTCAATCTCGGGGATTCATCTCTGGAGGCCTCTTTTTATGAATATTCGCCCGCAAGTCTTCCGCACTCTGGTTATCTCTTCCTGCGCCGCCCTGCTGTTTAGCGTGCCCGTGCGCTCCGACGAAGGCATGTGGACCTTCGACAATCCGCCGCTCAAGCAGTTGCAGGAGAAGTACCACTTCACGCCCACCCAGCAGTGGCTGGACCACATTCGCCTCTCCTCGGTGCGGCTGAACGACGGCGGTTCCGGCTCTTTCGTCAGCGCCCACGGCCTGCTGCTCACCAATCATCACGTGGCCCGCGGCCAGTTGCAAAAGAACTCCACCGCCCAGCACGACTACCTCAAGAACGGCTTTTACGCCGCCACGCCCGATCAGGAAATGAAGTCGTCGGACCTCGAAGTCAACGTGCTGGTCTCGTTTGAAAACGTCACCGACCGCGTGGCCGCCGCGGTGAAGAAGGCCGCCCGGCCCGAAGAAGAATTCGCCGCCCGCCGCGCGGTGATTGCCGAAATCGAGCGTGAGAGCCAGCAAAAGACCGGCTTCCGCTCCGACGTCATCACGCTCTACAACGGCGGTGAATACTGGCTCTACCGCTATCAGAAGTACACCGACGTGCGCCTGGTCTTCGCGCCCGAGGAGCAGATCGCCTTTTTCGGCGGCGACCCCGACAACTTCACCTATCCCCGCTATGACCTCGACATGGCCCTGTTCCGCGTCTACCAGGACGGCAAGCCCATCGAGAGCAAGGATTACTTGCGATGGAATCCCGCCGGCGCCGCCGACAGCGAGCTGGTTTTCGTGGTGGGGCACCCCGGCTCCACGGCGCGTCTCGATACCGTCGCGCAGCTCGAAGCCGTCCGCGATCTCAGGATGCCCCTCACCATCAAGAACCTCAAGAACCGCATCGCGGTGCTCGAACGCTACGCTTCGCTCGGCGAAGAGCAGGCGCGCCAAACCGGTTCCACCGTTTTCAGCCTCGCCAACAGCCTCAAAGCGGATGATGGCCGGTTACGCGGTCTGCTGGACCCCGGCGTGATGGCCGCCAAGCAGAAGGACGAAGCCGATTTCCGCGACAAGGTGATGGCCAATCCGCAATGGAAGGCCGCCTATGGCAGCGCCTGGGATGCGATCGCGGCCGCCGAAAAAGCCGCCGCCCCGCGCACCAGGCAACAGTTCTTGCGCTCGCTCGATTCCGGGCTCGCCACGCTCTCCACCACCATCGTGCAGTATGTCGCCGAAATCAAGAAGCCCGATGGCGAACGCCTGTCCGGTTATCACGACTCGCAGCTCGAGTCCACGCGCTTGCGCCTGTATTCTCCGGCCCCGATTTATCCGGCTATGGAGATCGCGCGCCTCGCCGGTTCGCTCGAGCTGGCGCTGGCCTCGCTCGGCCCCGACGACGCTTTTGTGAAAACCGTGCTGGATGGCCGTTCGCCCCAGCGGGCCGCCACGGAACTGGTCAACGGCACCACGCTCTCCGACCCGGCGGTGCGTCACAAGCTGGTGGATGGCGGCGAATCGGCCCTGGCCGCTTCCACCGATCCCATGATCGTGATGGCGCGCCGCCTCGATCCGCTGCGCCGCGAGCTCACCAAGTGGTTCGAGGATCACGTGCAAAGCGTGGAGCAGCGCGCCGGCGAACAACTCGGCAAAGCGCGCTTCGCCGCATACGGCAAGACCACCTATCCCGACGCCACCTTCACCCTCCGCCTTTCCTACGGCCAGGTGCAGGGCTATCCCATGAACGGCACCAAAGCGCCGCCCAAGACCACTCTGTTCGGCTTATACGACCGCGCCGCCGGCTTCAACTACGAGGGGCCGTTCTATCTGCCCTCGCGTTACCAGGAAGGCCGCGACAAACTCGATCTGGCCACGCCGCTCAATTTCGTCACCACCAACGACATCATCGGCGGCAATTCCGGATCGCCGGTCATCAATGCCAAGGGTGAGATCGTCGGCCTGATCTTCGACGGCAACATCGAATCCCTGGTGGGCGACTACGTCTACGACGGGTCCACCAACCGCGCCGTAGCCGTCCACACCGCCGCCATGACCGAGGCTCTGGGTAAGCTCTACAACGCCAAAAGCCTGGTGAACGAACTGACCGCCAAGTAAGCTCCAATCAGAGCCGCGACCGTCAGGGAGCGCTTGATGCCCATTCCAGCGCTCCCTCACGGTCGCGGCTCTGTCTGAGGTCCCGCCACGGTACACTGAGAATCCATGTCGATTCTCGATTTCCTGCTGGGCCGCCCACTCTCATCCCATGAAGAGCAGGGGCAGAGGATCGCGGTGCTGGCGGGCATCGCCATTTTCGGGCTGGACGCCTTAAGTTCGGCGGCCTATGGCCCGGAGGCGGCATTGACCGTGATGCGGCCGCTCGGCGCGCTCGGCAATCAGTACCTCGTTCCCATCAGCCTGTCGATCATCGCGCTCTTGACCGTCGTGTTCTTCTCATACCGCCAGACCATAGCGGCCTATCCGGGCGGCGGCGGCTCGTATACCGTGGCGCGCGAGAACCTGGGAAGTTCCGCGGGCTTGCTGGCCGGGTCGGCCCTGATGATCGACTACATATTGAACGTGGCCGTCGGCATCTCCGCCGGCGTGGGCGCGCTGGTTTCGGCCGCGCCTTCGCTCCAGCCGCACACCCTCGCGATCTGCCTCGGCATTCTGGCGGCCATCACCCTGATCAACCTCCGCGGCCTGCGCGAAGCCGGACTGATCTTCATGGCGCCCACATACCTGTTTGTGGGTTCGCTGCTGCTGGCCATCGGCATCGGCGTCTGCAAGACGCTGGCGGCCGGTGGCCGGCCCGCGCCGGTGGTCGCGCCGCCGGCCTTTCCGCCGCAAGTCGCCGCGGTCGGATGGTGGTTGCTGTTGCGGGCCTTCGCCAGCGGATGCGCGGCCATGACCGGGGTGGAAGCCGTGAGCAACGGCGTCACGGCTTTCCGCGAGCCGGTGGTCCAAGCGGCGCAGCGCACGCTCGGCATCATCATCGCCATCCTGATTGCGCTGCTGGGCGGCATCGCCTGGCTGGGGCAGGCTTACCACATCGGCGCCACCGATCCCGGCGGCCCGGGTTACCAGAGCATGTTGTCGCAACTGCTCGGCGCCATCGCCGGCAGAGGTGCGTTCTACTACGTGGCCATTTCCTCGGTAGTGGTGGTGCTGGTGCTTTCCTCGAATACCTCTTTTGCCGATTTCCCCAGGCTCTGCCGCGTCATCGCCGAAACCGGTTATCTCCCCAATTCGTTCGGCGCGCGCGGGCGGCGTCTGGTCTTTTCCGAGGGCATCCTTGTGCTGGCGGTGATCTCGGGAGTCCTGCTGATCATCTTCGGAGGCGTCACGGACCGGCTGATTCCGCTGTTCGCCATCGGCGCGTTCCTGGCTTTCACTCTCTCGCAGGCCGGAATGGTGATGCATTGGAAGCGCACCGGCGGCCGGCACGCGCGAAACAGCATCGTGGTCAACGCCGTGGGGGCAACGGCTACAGGCATTACCGTGGTGGTCGTCCTCGCCGCGAAATTCATGGAAGGCGCGTGGATCACCGTCATCATGGTTCCGCTGTTGCTGGCGGCGATGGTGGCCGTCCGCCGGCACTATGAGTCGGTGGCGCGGGAAATTGCCGCACCGCTCCTGTTCAGCCCCGGCAAGCCGAATCCGCCGCTGGTGGTGCTGCCGGTGCAGCGCTGGAGCCTCATCGCGGCCCAGGCCCTGCGATTCGCTCTGAATATTTCCCCGGACGTGCGCGCCGTGCACATCGAGTGCGAGGAAAGCGACCGCCTGGTGAAGGAGTGGCAAGACCACGTGGCGCGCCCGGCGCGTGAATCCGGCCTCCAGGAGCCGGTGCTGGCGGTCATCGAGTCTCCCTACCGCTTTGTGGTCACGCCCATCCTGACCTTCATCCTGGATCTGGAGCGCCAGAACCCCGGTCGGATTGTAGCGGTGGTCATTCCGGAACTGGTGGAGAGCCGCTGGTATCATTACATGCTCCACAACCAGCGCGCGTACTTATTGAAGACGCTGCTGATGATGAAGGGGAACGGCCGCATCGTGATAGTCGACGTGCCGTGGTACCTGGAGCGAAAGCAAAGGGGCGGCGATTGATGAGCTTCCTCACCGCGGCTGTTGTTGCGTCATGCAGTGCAGTGCGCCCAGGCCCCAGATCAGCTCGGTGCAGTTGATTCCCGCCACCTCGCGGTCCGGGAAGACGCGCGCCAGCGTGGCCAGTGCTACCCGGTCGTTGGGATCGTTGAAAGTCGGCGCCAGCACCAGCCCGTTGGCGATATAAAAATTGGCGTAGCTCGCCGGCAGGCGCTGTCCGGCAAAAACCAGCGGGCGCGGCATCGGCAGTTTCACCACCCGCAACCCCGCCGCGCGCAGCAGCGCGTGGTTCTCGCGCAACGGCTCGTGGTTCGCATCCGACCGGTCGGGCTCCGCCGCCGCCACCACCGTATCCGCCGCCACGAAGCGCGCCACGTCGTCCACGTGGCCGTGCGTATCGTCGCCCGCAATCCCCTTGCGCAGCCAGATCACGCGCTCGGCGCCCAGCCAGTCGCGCAACCGGCCCTCGATCTCCGCGCGGCTCATCCCGGCGTTGCGCGCCTGCACGTCGCTCAGCAGGCACTCTTCGGTGGTCAGCAGCAGGCCCGCCCCATTGACGTCGATGCTGCCGCCTTCGAGCACCATCTCGCAAGCCAACAGCGGCAGCTTCAGTCGCTTCGCCATGTAGGCCGGAACTTTCGAGTCCTTTTGCCAATCGTCGTACTTGGCCCAGGCGTTGAAGCGCCACCGGGTCAGCGCCGTCTCACCGCGCCCGCTCTTGACGAAGATGGGACCGTAGTCGCGCGTCCATGCGCGGTTGGTGGGGCACGCGAAAAACTCCACCGCGCTCTCTTCCGCCCCCACTTTGCGCAGCACGCGCCGCGCCTGCTCTTCCGCCGCCCGGCCCTCCACCAGAATCCGCACGTGCTCCACGCGGCTCAACTTGCGCACGATCTCGCCGTACACCCAGGGGACGGGCGCAAACCGCCCTGGCCAGTCGGTGCGGTTGTGCGGCCAGGCAATCCAGGTGGCCTCATGCGGCTCCCATTCGGCCGGCATGCGGAAGCCGGGCGTGCGCGGAGCGTGGTGTGGCGCCGCCGGCTTCAATCGATCACCCGGTGCAGGATGCCGCCGTAGGCGTCGATCCGCCGGTCGCGCAGGAACGGCCAGTTGCGCCGCACTTCTTCGATGCGCCGCGGGTCGCACTCCACGATCAGCGTTTCCTCAAGGCTGTGCGACGCCTCCGCCAGCACTTCCCCGAACGGATCGCACACAAACGATCCGCCCCAGAATTCGATGCCTCTTTCGGCAGTGCCCTCGTAGCCCACGCGATTCACCGCCGCCACGTAAACTCCGTTGGCAATGGCGTGCGCCCGCTGGATGGTGCGCCACGCGTCGTGCTGCGCCTTCCCATACTGCTGTTTCTCCGCCGGATGCCAGCCGATCGCCGTCGGATAGAAGATGATTTGCGCGCGGTCGAGCGCTGCCAGGCGCGCCGCTTCCGGAAACCACTGGTCCCAGCAGACCAGCGGCTCGACACGCGCATAGCGCGTATCGAAGGCGCGGAATCCCAAGTCGCCGGGCGTGAAATAATACTTCTCGTAATACAGCGGATCGTCCGGGATGTGCATCTTGCGATAGGTCCCGGCGAGCGTGCCGTCCGCATCCGTCACCAGCGCGGTGTTGTGGTACACGCCGGCCGCGCGGCGTTCGAAAACCGAGCCGACGATCACCACTTTCAGCTCGCCCGCCAGCTTGCCGAAGCTCTCGCTGGTCGGTCCGGGCACCGGCTCCGCCAGATCGAAGTTACCGGCGTTCTCCTCGCGGCAGAAGTACTCGCTGCGGAACAATTCCTGCACGCAAATGATCTGCGCCCCTTGGCCGGCCGCCTCCCGGATGCGCCACTCGGCCTTGGCCAGATTCTGGTTGGGATCTTTCGCGCAGGCCATCTGGATCAGGCCGATGCGGAATTTCGCTTGCTGCACATTCCCATTGTAGCGGCGTATGATTGCAGTTTGATCCACCGCGCTCTGGTTCTTTTCGATATCGACGGCACGCTCACCCGCCGTGCCGGGCCCCATCATCGCGAAGCCCTGGTGGAAGGCATCCGCCGCGTCACCGGCCTCCGCACCTCCACCGAAGGCATCCCCGTGCAGGGCATGCTCGATCCCGTGATCCTCCACGAAATGATGCGCCGCGCCGGCGCCGGGCCTCGGGACATCCGTGCCGCCATGCCCAAAATCCTGGCCGCCGCGGAGCGCTACTACCTGCGCGTCTGCCCGGACCTGCGCCACAAACACTGTCCCGGCGTCGAGCCCGTGCTGCAACGCCTGGCCCGCCGCGGCGTCCTGCTGGCGCTGGTCACGGGCAACCTCACGCGCATCGGGTGGCGCAAACTCGAGCGGGCCGGACTGAGCGATTATTTCCGCTACGGCGCGTTCGGCGAAGTGGCCGAAACTCGCGGCGCACTCGCGGCCCTGGCCATCGCCGAAGCGCGCCGCCGCCGCTGGATTGACGCGGAGACCCCGATTTCATTGATCGGCGACGCCACTTCCGATATCCTTGCCGCGCGCCAGAATTCCATCCGCTCCATCTCCGTATGCACCGGAATCACGCCCGTCGAGGACCTGGTTCGCGAGAACCCCGACATTCTCTTGCGAAATCTCCGTGACCTGCGCCTCCCCATGGTGGAAACATAGTGGGGCGGGCGCCCTCGCCCGCGCCGGACCCCCTGGTCCGGCTCTTTCTTGCACCTCAAAATCATGCCCCTGAAGGCTCCCAGCCCCGCAACTGTATACTCATTGCAAGTCGACGAGAGGTGAACCTTGGGCGTTTTGGAATTTATCCCGGCCACGCGGAAGCTGCTGCGGCGCCTGGCATCCGAGCCAGACGAATTCGCCGCGGAATATAACATCCGCCTTCACGAAGTTGTGCAGCCCGTCGCGCGGCAGAGCCTCACGTTCATGAAAAGTTTTCCCTACGAGACCGCGCCGGAGTGGTTCGGATACCTGGTGGTGGAAGAAGCAACCCGCCAACTGGTCGGCACGTGCAGCCTGAAAGGCCCGCCGGTGGATGGCGCGGTCGAGATCGCCTACTATTCCTTCCCCGGCTTTGAAGGCCGCGGAATTGGAACAGAGATGGCGCGCTTCCTGGTGGAGCGTGCCGTCACTCTACCCGGCGTCACCGCGGTGATCGCGCATACCGCCGCGGAGCGCAATGCCTCCACTCGTATTCTGGAAAAAATCGGCATGAAACTCGCCGGCGAAGAAGAAGAAGACGGCATGCCCATCTGGCGCTGGGAGCAAGCTTGATTGTTCCAATGTAACCATCAGAAACAAAGCCAGTTACCGCCAATTGCCTTTGCCTCGCTTTCCTCTTGCTAAAAGGCGAATAAAAAGCGAAAATAAAGCATGGCACTAATGGGCATCGCCCGGCTGGCTTCGCAGAGCGAACTGCTCGAAGCCAAACGCCAGGTTCAATACTTCCAGATCCCCACGCGCAGCATCCTCAACCGCACCCGACCCGGGATGCCGTTTCAATGGACCATCAATCCCTACCGCGGCTGCGAATTCGGCTGCAAGTATTGCTTCGCGCGCTATACCCACGAATTCATGGAGATGAAGCCGGAGGAGTTCGAAGACAAGATCTACGCCAAATCGGCCGCCGCGCACCTGTTGCGGCAGGAGCTCGGCCGCATCGGTCGCGCGGACCATATCGCCATCGGAACGGCCACCGATCCCTATCAACCCGCCGAGCGCCGCTACCGCCGCACCCGCGCCATCCTGGAAGTCTTCGCGCGCGAACGCGGCCGCCACGTGGGCATCACCACCAAGAGCGACCTGGTGGTGCGCGATCTCGATCTGCTCCGCGAGATTGCGCGCTCCAATGTGCTGGCCGTTCATTTCACCATCACCACGCTCGACGAAAAGTTGGCGCGCCTCCTCGAACCGCTGGCGCCGCTTCCGGAACTGCGGCTGGCCGCGGCGCGTAAAGTGAGCGCCGCCGGAATTTGCGTCGGCGTGCTTCCCAACCCCGTCATGCCGGGGCTCACCGATGGCGAAAAGTCGCTCGACCGCTTGGCTTACGCTTCCCGCCGGGCCGGCGCCATGACCTTCGGCGGCGGCCCGCTCTTCCTGGGCGCGGCCGCGCGCAAGGTCTTCCTGCCGTTCCTCGATCGCGAGTTCCCGGACCTCGCCCCGCGCTACCGTGCCATGTATGAAGGCCGAACCCACCTCGGCCGCGCCTACAAGGAAGCGCTGGCCGCGCGCCTCGACCGCGTCCGCGACCGCTATGGCCTGGCCTCCGGCTGGATCGAATACCGGCCCGAACTCTGGGAAGGCCAGGAGCAGGGGGAGCTGTTTTCGCTACAGTGAAGTCTGGGCCAAAGGTCAATTGTTGAAGTGGTTTCGTCCAAGAAGGACCGGCAAGGAATCTGACCTGCATTTCTCCCGCGGGTCCAGATGCTGTGGCGCACGCACTCGTGCGCAATGCCACTTAGTTTTCGCAAAGCGGGGGATTCGGCATAATGGAGGGCGGACCCCTGGTCCGCGCGGGACGCCCTCGTCCCGCTTCTCTCTCGAAGAATCAGGCGCTTGCCACCATCGACAAGCCGGTCAGGGGGCCGGCAGCGGACGAGAGCGTCCGCCCCACTGTTTATGCAGTGCGCGGAATTGGGAAAACCACCGAACGTCGCTGAGAAAAGCGGCTAAATGAATCTGGCGGACTTCGACTACCAATTGTCCGAAGAGTTGATCGCCCAGGCGCCGCCCAGCGACCGCGCCGGCGGACGCATGTTGGTGATAGATCGCCGCAGCGGCCGTTGGGAAGACCGCCTGTTTCGCGACTTTCCCGAGTATCTCCACGCCGGCGATTGCCTGGTGCTCAACGATTCGCGCGTCTTCCCCGCGCGGCTCTTCGGCCATCGCGCGGGGCTGCACGCGCTGCCGGTGGGAAAGAACAACCCCAGGCGGCGGGAATTTCTGAGCGGCGAGGTAGAAGTCTTTCTGCTGCGCGCCGTAAGCGCCGATGGCCGCGATTGGGAGGCCCTGGTGCGGCCCGGCCGCAAATTGCCTGCCGGCGAACGCATCCGCTTCACCCCGGACCTGGAAGCCGAAATCGTCGCGCGCGGCGAATTTGGGGCACGCACCATCCGCTTCGTTGGTTCGTCCGACCTGTTCGCGGAGTTCGAGAAGATCGGCCACGTCCCCCTGCCGCCCTACATCAAGCGCCCCGACGCCGCGGCCGATCGCGAAAGATACCAGACCGTTTTCGCGCGCGAGAAAGGCTCGGTGGCCGCGCCCACTGCCGGCTTGCACTTCACCGACGAAATCCTCGATGCCTGCCGCGTCCGCGGCGCCGCCGTGGCCTACGTCACGCTGCATGTCGGGCTGGGCACGTTTCAGCCACTGCACACCGAGCGCGTCGAAGATGCCCATCTGCACACCGAGCGCTATTCGATCACCGAACCGAATGCCGCTCTGATGAGCTCCGCCGCCCGCCTGGTTGCGGTAGGAACCACCAGCGTCCGCGCCATCGAAAGCGCGCTCGCGGCCGGTGCCGCGAACCCCGATGCGAGCCGCGACCGTGAGGGAGCGGTGCCCGTCCGGCGAATGTTTCCTCCCGGTCAGGCCGCGCGATTTGATGCTATTGGAATACCGCTTGCTAACGCGCGCGGCTCGGATCAGAGCCGCGAACGTAAGAGAGCGTTGCCGGCCGACGGAACAACTTCTAGCGGTCAAAATACTACTGCCGAGACCGATATCTTCATTTACACCGGCTATGAGTTCCGCGCGGCCGGCGCCATGCTGACCAACTTCCACCTGCCGCGCACCAGCCTGCTGCTGCTGGTCTGCGCCTTCGCCGGAACCGAACTGGCCCTGGCCGCATATCGTCACGCGGTAGAGCAGCGGTACCGCTTCTACTCTTACGGCGACTGCATGCTGATTGTGTGAGGGTCGAGTGCTATACGTAGGCAGGATGAGGATACGCACGACGGCCGTAGCAGTAGTAGGCCTTGTGCTCGCTCTAGGGCTGGGCCCTGTCGGTTCTCAGAGCAAACCAAGCCAAATGTGGTCCCGGATTGTCCGCGCGCTGCAAGCACCAGGCAGGCTAATTCTGTGACGGCCTGGTGATGGCCCCTTCCGACGCCGAGGCCACCAGCGCGCAGTACTTGGCGAACACTCCGGTGGTATACCGCAACGCCGGCTGCTTCCATGCCTTGAGCCGTGCGGCCATTTCCTGCGGCGTGATGTCCAGATCGATCACGCCGCGGTCGGCGTCCACCGTGATCGAGTCGCCTTCCCGCACCACCGCGATCGGCCCGCCGTTGAAGGCTTCGGGAGCCACGTGCGCAATCATGAACCCGTGCGTCGCGCCGCTGAAACGGCCGTCCGTCACCAGCGCGACGCTGTCGGAAAGACCCGCGCCCACGATGGCGCCCGTCACGCCCAACATCTCGCGCATCCCCGGACCGCCGCGCGGCCCTTCATAGCGAATCACCACCACGTCGCCGGCGTTGATCTTGCCCTCGATCACCGCCTGCATGGCGTCTTCCTCGCGCTCGAACACGCGCGCGGGACCGTGATGGAGCTTCTTCTCGTGGCCGGCCAGCTTGATCACGCAGCCCTCCGGCGCCAGGCTGCCGCGTAGAATCGCCATGCCACCGCGCGGCTTCAGCACCTTGTCGAGCGGCAGAATCACGTCCTGCCCCGGCGTCTCGCGCGCATCCGCGGCTTCCTCGGCAAACGTGCGGCCGGTCACCGTCATCGCGGAGCCATCGGCAAAGTTGCCTTCCAGCAGCCGCTTGGCGATTACCGGAATGCCGCCCGCCGTATCGACGTCGGCCGCCATGTAGCGGCCCGCGGGCTTGATATCCACAAACACCGGCGTGCGCGCGCAGATGACGTCGAAATCGTCGATCGTAAGCGGCACTTCGGCCTCCCGCGCCATCGCCAGCAGGTGCAGCACCGCGTTGGTGGAACCGCCGCTCGCGGCCACCCCGGCAATGGCATTATCGAAAGCCTTTCTGCTGCAGATGTCGCGCGCCCGCAAGTTGCTGCGCACGGCGTCCATGATGATGCGGCCGCAGCGCGCCGCAACGGCTTCTTTGCGCTTGTCCACTTGCGGAACCGAGGCCGTGCCCATGGGCGCCAAGCCAATCAGTTCCATCACCGTCGCCATGGTGTTGGCGGTGAACTGCCCGCCGCAAGCACCCGCGCCGGGGCAGGCGTGGTCTTCGATGTCGAGCAGTTCGGCATCGGAGATGCGGCCGCGCGCGTGCGCGCCCACCGCTTCGAATACGTCCTGTATGCTGATGTCGCGGCCGGCGTGGCGGCCCGGCAGGATCGACCCGCCATACAGAATCACGCCCGGAATGTTGAGCCGCAGCATCGCCATGGCAGCGCCGGGGATGGTCTTGTCGCAGGCCACCAGCGCCACCACGCCGTCGAACATGTGGCCGCGCACCAGCAACTCGATGGAATCGGCAATCACCTCGCGGCTTACCAGCGAGGTCTTCATGCCTTCCGTGCCCATGGTGACGCCGTCGGAGATGGCGATGGTGTTGAACTCCATGGGCGTCCCGCCGGCCGCGCGGATGCCTTCCTTCACGAAGACCGCCAGCTCGCGCAGATTGTAGTTGCACGGCATGGTTTCGATCCACGTGTTGGCCACGCCGATGATGGGCTTGGCGAGATCTTCATCGGTAAAGCCGATGCCCTTGAGCATGGCGCGTGCCGGGGCGCGGTCCCGTCCCTGGGTGATGGTATAGCTGTTGAGTTTCATGGCGGAAAACAATAGTGTAGCAAGGGCTGCATTCAGTTCAAAAATCTTGTACCTAAATTTGCCTTGTTTTCAGCCACTTGCAGTTTTTCTCCCCCGGCTTGGTACTCAACCCCGTGCTACTTTTGAATCGGGTAAGGAGTTGCGCTCGTCGCAATCTTCCGAATCCAGACTTGCTGGCCAGCAAGCGTTGCTTTTCAGGTGGTACTGATACTTCCGGAGGCCTTGAAACCTTGCGGCAACTTTCGGGGCTGTTAACCGATGGGGGCCGACGGAAGAAACGTGAAATCGATTTCGCAATCCCGAAACATTCCGGCATTCGTGCCCGCGTGGAGTACGGTTTTCAGAGAATCAAGCATTGAATCGGGGAGCGCGGCGCCATCCAGCGTCGTCAACCCCGCAGATGCGGTTCAAATCATTGGCGGCCGCCCCGTAATAGGGTCCGAAAACATCCGGAGACACGCCCGGCGAAAAGTCCGAGAGCCCCGGCCGCCGCAACGCC
>JBEKQS010000103.1:0-17367 GCA_049519475.1 Bryobacteraceae bacterium
GACTGTGATGGCGACCACTGTCACGGCGCCACTGGAGCGCCAATTCGGCGAACTACAGGGCTTGAGCCAGATGACCTCCACCAGCTCCGGAGGCACTTCCGTCATCGTGCTGCAGTTTAATCTCACCATGGCCATTGACGTCGCCGAGCAAGAGGTACAGTCCGGCATAAGCGCGGCGCAGAGTTTATTGCCGTCCGTGCTGCCCGCGCCGCCTACCTACAGTAAGACGAATCCAGCCGACGCCCCTGTGCTCACCCTGGCCATCACCTCGAATTCCATGCCGCTTTCTCAGGTGGAAGACCTTGTGGATACGCGCTTTGCGCCTAAGATTTCGCAGCTCAATGGGGTGGGCCTTGTAACCATCAGCGGCGGGCAAAAACCCGCCGTGCGCATTCAAGCCAATCCTACGGCCCTGTCATCCTACGGCATCAACCTGGAAGACCTGCGCACGGCGCTGACACAGGCCAGCGTGAACGCGGCCAAAGGAAACTTCGATGGGCCGAGCCAGGATTACCAGATCGACGCCAACGATCAACTGGTCACCAGCGGCGACTATCGGAGCGTTGTAGTTGCATACCGCAACGGCGCGCCGGTGATGCTGACCGACGTAGCGCGCATCGTGAATGGCATAGAGAACAACGATCAGGCAGCGTGGATGAATCAGACCCCCGCGGTGATCCTGAATGTGCAACGCCAACCCGGGGCCAACACCATCAGCGTGGTCAAGAGCATAAAGAAGCTGATACCACAGCTTGAGGCCAACCTGCCCACGGGCATTCAGGTGACTACGCTTACCGACCTTACCACGGCTATCGAAGCATCGGTTTCGGACGTTGAGTTCGAATTGCTGTTGACGGTCGGACTGGTGGTGATGGTCATTTTCCTCTTTTTGCGGAGTCTCTACGCCACCATTATCCCGAGCGTGGCCGTGCCGCTGTCGCTGGTCGGCACCTTTGGGGCGATGTACCTCCTTGGTTACAGCCTGGATAACTTATCGATGATGGCTCTGACCATCTCCACCGGGTTTGTGGTGGACGATGCCATCGTGATGATTGAGAACATCTCGCGGTACATCGAAGCGGGCGATCCACCCATGGAAGCGGCGCTCAGGGGCGCGGAGGAAATCGGCTTCACGATTCTCTCGCTGTCCGTGTCGCTCATCGCCGTGCTGATTCCGCTGTTATTCATGGGCGACGTAGTCGGCCGTCTGTTTCGCGAGTTTGCCGTGACACTGGCGGTCACCATCGTGCTTTCGGCGGTGGTCTCCCTTACGCTCACGCCGATGATGAGTGCGCGCATCCTGCGGCACCATCCAAAAGAGCAGCAGGGGCGCATCTATAGGCTCTCGGAGCGGGCTTTCGACGGGATGATCGCGTTCTATGGCCGGACGCTGAAGTTCGTCCTTCGATTCCAGACGATTACACTGCTGGTCGCGGTGGCGACGCTGGTGCTTACGGTTTTCCTTTACAACGTAATCCCCAAAGGATTTTTCCCGGTACAGGACACGGGCGTCATCCAGGGCATATCGCAGGCGCCGCCGGCGATTGGCTCAAAGGCCATGGCGGAGAAGCAACTGGAGCTTACCAAGGCTGTTCTAGCCGACCCGGCGGTTGAAAGCCTTTCGTCGTTTATCGGCGCGGATGGAACGAATACGACGATGAACAGCGCCAGGATGTCGATCAATTTAAAGCCGCTCGGCCAGCGCAAGATCAGTGCGTCAGACCTGATCCGCAGGCTCACCTCCAGAGTGAACCAGGTTCAAGGAATCCAGTTGTTCATGGAGCCCGTGCAGGACATTACCGTAGACGACCGGGTGAGCCGCACGCAATACCAGTACACGCTGGAAGACCCCGACGCGAATGAACTGAATGACTGGACCAACCGTTTCGTCACCCGGCTGAAGCAGTTGCCGGAACTGGAAGACGTGGCCACGGATCAACAATTAGGCGGGCTGGCCGTATCTCTGGTGATCGACCGGGTGACCGCCTCGCGTCTGGGCATCGCGCCTTCGACCATCGATAACACCCTCTATGACGCCTTCGGCCAGCGGCAGGTCAGCACGATGTATACGCAGGTAAACCAGTACCATGTCATTCTGGAGAGTCAGCCGGAGTTTCAGAAAGACCCCAACAAGCTGAACAAGCTTTACATTCAGTCCAACGCGTCGGCAGGCGCAACCGGTACGGGAGCCTCTTCCTCTTTTGCATCTTCCGGATCATCCTCCGCGGGGTCCAATGCGCTGACGGCTTCCGCGAAGTACACTCCGTCGGCAAACACCCTGGCTGCTCCCGCGAACGCGCTTTCGGCGAGCACCTCCACGGCGTCGTCCAGCAAGGGAGCCACCTCCGCGGGCGCCACCAGTTCGGCCACCAGCAGCGCCGTGCCGCTGAGCGCATTCTCCCACTTCGAGAAGACCACGGAGCCGCTCGCGATTACCCACCAGGGTCAATTTCCGGCCATCACGGTATCGTTCAATCTCGGGCAGAATGCCGCACTGGGCAGCGCCATCACGGCGGTCGACAAAGTGCAGAAAGACATGCACATGCCTCCCAGCCTGCAGGCAGGTTTTCAAGGCACGGCGGCATCATTCACGAATTCGCTGGCCGGCGTGCCGTTGCTCATTCTCGCCGCGCTGGTCACGGTGTACATCGTGCTTGGTGTATTGTACGAGAGCTTTGTGCACCCCATCACCATTCTGTCCACGCTACCGTCGGCGAGCGTGGGGGCTTTCCTGGCACTGCTTCTCTTTCACCAGGATTTGAGCATGGTCGCGATCATCGGCATTGTGCTGCTGATCGGCATCGTGAAAAAGAACGGCATTATGATGGTCGACTTCGCGCTGGAAGGCGAGCGGAAGCACGGCAAGAACGCGACGGATGCAATTTACGATGCCTGCCTGCTGCGCTTCCGCCCCATTATGATGACCACCATGGCGGCGCTGCTGGCCGGGCTACCGCTGGCGTTGGGAACGGGTTTCGGCTCCGAGTTGCGCAAGCCGCTGGGCATCGCCATGGTGGGCGGACTGCTGCTGAGCCAGGTGCTCACGCTTTACACCACGCCGGTCATCTATATCTTTTTCGACAACCTGGGGCACCGCTTTGCGCACGAATCGAACAGGCCGGAAACCGGGGGCGCGGAACTGGCGGGGCCGGCATGAACATCTCCGCACCTTTCATTCGCCGGCCAGTAGCCACCACGCTGCTCACGGTGGCGATTGCCCTGGCCGGGGCGGTTGCGTTTGAGGTGTTGCCGGTATCGCCTCTGCCGGAGGTCGACTTTCCGACGATTTCGGTGGGTGCATCTTTGCCGGGGGCCAGCGCCGACATTATGGCGTCGTCGGTGGCCACTCCCCTGGAGCGGCAACTCGGTCATGTTGCGGGAGTGACGGAGATGACCTCCGCAAGCACGCTCGGCAGCACATCGCTCACCATTCAGTTCGATCTGAGCCGCGACATCGATGGCGCGGCGCGCGATGTGGAGGCTGCCATCAATGCGGCGCGAAGCTATCTACCCGCCAACCTGCCCGGCAATCCAACCTATCGCAAGGTCAATCCCTCCGATGCGCCGGTCATGATTCTCGGTCTTACGTCGGCCAAATACGGTCCCGCAACCGTGTATGACGAAGCCTCCACCGTTGTCGAGCAGAAGTTATCGCAGATACAGGGCGTAGGGCAAGTCACTGTCGGAGGTGGCGCCCTGCCGTCCGTGCGCGTGGACGCCAATCCGGCACAATTGGCCAGCTACGGACTTACGCTTGGGAATTTGCAGTCCGTGCTGAGCCTGCAGAACGCCGACCTGGCCAAAGGCCGAATCTCCGATGGCACGGTGACGGCGGACATCCTCGCCAACGACCAGCTCTCGCTGGCGGACGACTACAAGCCGCTGGTGGTCGGTTATAAACACGGCGCGGCTATCCGCCTGTCGGATGTCGCCGAGGTAACGGACTCCGTGCAAAACGTGCGTGCGGCCGGCTATTTGAACGGCAAGCGCTCGATTTCCGTCATCATCTTCCGCCAGCCCGGCGCCAACATCATTGCCACGGTCGACCGCATACGCGCGCAGCTTCCGTCTATCCAGGCGTCTATTCCGCTGGGCATTGATACCACCATCGTTCTCGATCGCACCACGACCATCCGCGCCTCTGTCAGTGACGTCGAGAGGACGCTGCTGATTTCCATCGGCCTGGTCATCGTGGTCGTATTTATCTTCCTGCGCAACGGCCGCGCCACGCTGGTTCCCGCGGTGGCGGTGCCGGTCTCGCTGATCGGCACGCTCGCCGTAATGTATTTGTTCGGATACAGCCTGGACAACCTTTCGCTGATGGCCCTGACTATTTCGACGGGATTTGTGGTCGACGATGCCATCGTGGTGATGGAGAATATCACGCGCCACCTGGAAAACGGCATGACGCCCTTTGCCGCGGCGCTGAAGGGCGCGGAAGAAATCGGTTTCACCGTCTTCACCATCAGCATTTCGCTGATTGCCGTGTTTATCCCTCTTCTGTTGATGGGCGGAATCGTCGGCCGTCTCTTCCGCGAATTTGCCGTCACTCTCTCGACGGCCATTCTGGTGTCCATGATCATCTCACTGACTACCACGCCGATGATGTGCGCCTACCTGTTGAAGAACGAGCGCACGGAAAAACATGGCCGCATCTTCACAGCCAGCGAAAAGTTCTTCGACTGGGTGCTGTCGTTGTATCGCGGCAGCCTGCGTTGGGTGCTGGATCATCCGACTCCCACCCTGGCCGTGCTGTTCCTCACGATTGCGCTCAATGGAGTGCTGATCGTCAAGATACCCAAGGGGTTTTTCCCGCAGGAGGACACGGGAGCGATCTCCGGCTCAGTGCGAGGGCCGCAGGATTCGTCCTTCCCGGCGATCAACAACTCCATTCAGCAGATCGGCGGCGTGATCAAGAACGATCCTGCCGTCGCGAATGTGATTGCGTTTGCCGGCGGCAGTGGGGCCACAAATACGGGCTCCCTCTACCTTGCGCTGAAGCCACTGGCGGAGCGGAACGTCAGTGCCGCTCAGATCATCAACCGTTTGCGCCCGCAATTGAACCGTCTGCCGGTGGCTTCCGCGTTCCTCCAAGCGGTGCAAGATTTGCGCATCGGCGGCCGGTCCAGTAATGCCATGTACCAGTACACGCTGCAATCCGACAATGTGCAGGATCTTTCCAAGTGGGGACCGATCCTACTGGGCGCGATGAAGAGCCTGCCCGGTCTGCAGGACGTGAGCTCAGACCAGCAGAATGGCGGCCTGGATGAGCTGATGACCTACGACCGAGTCACGGCGGCAAAGCTCGGCCTTACCGTGCAGTCGCTGGACTCGGCATTATACAGCGCATTCGGCCAATCGGAAGTATCGATCATTTATACACAGTTGAATCAGTATTACGTGGTGCTGGAAGCCGCTCCCCAGTATGGGCAAAGCCCGGAAGGACTGAAAGACGTCTACCTTCCGGCGCCGAGCGGCGGTAACATTCCGCTGCTGGCGGTGGCCAGGAGCCAATCCAACACAATACCGCTAGCCGTCAACCACACGGGCTTATTCCCCTCGGTCACGGTGTCCTTTAACCTCGCTCCGAACTTGTCTTTGAGCGATGCCACATCGAGCATCGGCCAGATGCAAAAGCGGCTCGGCACGCCTTCCACGATTCAAGGTTTTTTTGCGGGCACACTGCTGGCCTACCAGCAATCTCTCGCCACCGAGCCGCTGCTGATTCTGACAGCGCTGCTGGCGGTTTACATCGTTCTCGGGATTTTGTATGAGAGCCTGGTCCATCCACTGACGATCATCTCCACTCTGCCCTCGGCGAGCGTAGGCGCCATGCTCGCACTGATGCTCTTTAAAGTGGATCTGAACGTGATCTCCATCATTGGCATTGTGCTGCTGATCGGAATCGTAAAAAAGAACGCCATCATGATGATCGATTTCGCTCTTCAGGCGGAGCGCCAGGAGGGAAAGAGCACAGCCGAGGCGATTTTTGAAGCGTGCATGTTGCGTTTCCGTCCGATCCTGATGACCACGATGGCCGCGCTATTGGGCGCTCTGCCGTTGGCGCTGGGGACGGGCACGGGGTTTGAGCTCCGGCGGCCCCTTGGCATCACAATTGTGGGAGGACTAATCTTGAGTCAGTTGCTCACGTTCTATACGACGCCGGTCCTCTATCTGGCATTCGACCGGCTGCGGCTGCGGATGCGCGGAAAGCAGCACGACATCCTTACCCATGGGGCCGGACCAGCCCCCAGCGCTGCAAATTAGCCGGGGCATCATGGGGCGCATGAAATCATGACTTTCTTCGATGCAAGAGCCACACTGTGTCGCGCCGCATGCGAGACCGCCGACGCCGACCGAAGCCGCCCGATAACAGAAGGTCCGGAAAGAGCATCTATGACCGCGAAGCCCCTCGGCCCGACTGAAAAGCGCAGCACTGCCAGCACGGCCTGCGCCGCAGCGATCTGCATGTCTCTATTGAGCGGGTGCAATGTCGGCCCCAGATATACCGCGCCCGCCGCTCCCACTGCGCCGGCTTTCAAGGAGGCGACTCCGGCAGCTTACAGCGCGGCACCGCCGGGCACCTGGCAGCCCGCGCAGCCTCAGGATGCAGTGCTCAAGGGGAAATGGTGGGAGATGTTCAACGAACCGGAACTCAACGCGCTCGAAGATCAGTTGAACATCGATAACCAGAACATCGCGCGTTACTTCCAGGACTTCATGGCAGCCCGTGCGCAGGTGCGCGAGGCTCGGGCGGGCTACTTTCCCACCGTGACGGTAAATCCCGCGTTCACCAGGAGCGGAGCGGGCGCGGCATCCGCAGGCGCCCAAACCGGAACTGGCGGGACAACGGGCGTTTCGCGGACGAGCGGACGCACCACCACGGGCGAGTTTGCCCTACCGCTCGACGTGTCGTGGGAACCGGACCTATGGGGCCGCATCCGCAATACGGTCGGCGAATACCGGTACGCCGCCCAGGTGAGCGCAGCGGATCTGGAAAACGAGCGTCTCACGGAGCAGGCCGCCCTGGCGGAGTATTACTTCGAACTCCGCGGGCAAGATGCACTCCAGGATTTGTATAACCGCACCATCGAGGCCGACCGACAGGCGCTCGACCTGACGCGCGCCCTGGTTGAAACCGGGATCGCCAGTCCGGAGGCCGTCGCTCAGGCGGAGGTAACGCTGGCAAACGCGGAAGCGGCAGGAATCGGCATTGCCACAAACCGTGCGTTATACGAACATGCAATGGCAACGCTGATCGGCAAGCCGGCTTCCAGCTTCTCGATGCCGGTGAAAATGCTGACGACGCCGGTTCCCGCGATCCCCGTGGGAGTCCCATCGCAGCTACTCCAGCGCCGTCCGGATATCGCCGCGGCGGAACGAACCATGGCGCAGGCAAACGCCATCATCGGAGTCGAGAAGGCCGCCTACTATCCGACGCTGAGCCTCACTGGAAGCGGTGGTCTTCAATCGTCGGCGATCGCGAAGTTGTTTTCACTTCCGGCGCTAGTCTGGGCGCTGGGGGCTTCGGCCTCCGAGACGATCTTCGATGCCGGCCTGCGCAATGCGACGGTAGTTCAGTACACCGCGACCTATCATGCCGACGTGGCCGCTTATAAGGAGACTGTGCTGACCGCGTTTCAACAGGTGGAGGACTACATTGCGACGCTGCGTGTGACATCGCAGCAGATCGCCAAGCAAGATGCGGCGGTGGAGGCGGCGCAGCGATACGTCGACATCGCCATGGCGCGGTACCAGACCGGTCTCGATCCTTACCTCGATGTGATCGTTGCGCAGACTATCCTGTTGAGCGATCAGCAAGTCCTGGTGACTCTCCGCATGAGCGAGATGATAGCGGCGGTTCAGTTGATCCAGGCCCTGGGAGGCGGATGGAACGTCACGCAGCTTCCGGCGGTGTCGCAAGTTACGTCAGGAGAGACGCCGCGCCGGGCCGCCAATGCTCCATAGAGCCGCTGGACCCGGCGTTGCAAACCTGCCATGGCAGCGCGGGGCGTGCAGTGTTTTTGGAGCAGGCAACGTTTAGGAGGTGAAAGCGTGAACGACAAAGTGGAGAAGGATACGCCGAAGTTCGACTGGGTAACTGCGCGTTCCCTATGCTCTCTACCGAAAGTATTCAAGGAACTCAGATTACAAATTGAAGAGGACGTTAAGACCCGCAACGCCCTGCGCCCCAATAATTCCCCTTATGAGTTTTCGGTGGCGGAGAATGGCGACGACTTTACGGTCCTCCTGGAAGCCAAAGATGTGCACAAGTCAGTCATATTCAGCCTGGCCCAGCACGCGATTCTAGTGCAGGATGGCAAAGGCAAGGAGATGTTCGAGGTGACCCTGACCTTTAATGACGAGGGTGAGTGCAAACTGAATGTCAAGGAGAAGGAGCGCGACTTGTGGCAGGTGCGACGGATGGCACTTGAGGAGCTATTGTTTCGAGGCTATTAGGCTGGGTTCCGCGCGGCACCGGATGCGAGGCAGGCAACGTCAACCCAACATCATTCGAACGCCTGGTCCGGAAGTTGGTTTGCGTGTTGCCGGCTTCTACTTCGAGAACCACCGGCCGCGAGGATTGGCAGGGATTGAACCGCGTCGCCTGGCGAGTTTGCATAGCCGTCCCGGCCTCCGGGTGCGTTCACTTCCTGGGGTTAACCGGGCGGTCCCGCAATTGTTGCACGGCATGAAACCAGTCTTCTTGCGGCGATCCCTCCGGACAGCCTCTGGCTTGCCATAGCTCATGAGCCAGCGCCACGATGTCCTCGTGCCCGAAGATTGCGAAGCCATGTTCGTTTACAGCAGCCTGGTGCGCCTGCTCGGTATGCTGGTAAGCCTTTTGGGAGTGCTCAAGCGCCTGCCTGGAGCGCTCTTGCCCGGTTTGGTGATCTTGCTTCTCGTGGGCTTCCGCCGCACTACGATGAGCGTGGGCGGCGTTATCGTGCAACTCGGCAGCTTGTTGATGATTTTCGTAATGCGATCCGTTGTTATAGCGAGTAGACATTAAATAGCCCCTATCTTCCCTGACTTGGTGTGGGCTTCCCTTGCCAGCTTGTAAGCGTGATCGGAGTACTCCAGCGCGCGTTCCGCATGCCAGCGTTCCGCTACGCCGTCCCCCTTTTCGTTATGTTCGGCAGCAGTACGATGGGCCTGTGCCGCAAGTTCGTGCTCCTCGGCGGCCCTCCGGTGTGTCTCGTGCATGGTGTTTCCTCCCGTGGAATGGTAGTCCACTCTCGCTCTCATGTGCACGAGGCGGACCAATCTCCGGCTGAAGCGGAGAGGTCTCTCCGGGATGGCCGCGAATCGCCGAAATCTTGACGAAAGCACAATTGGGCGGCCGATTCCACTCAGTTTCAACAGCGCCAGGGTCGTTTGGCGCCGCTGTGACGGCTGGCCTCCCGGTGCGGACTCTGCACGCGCAATGGCAGATTCTGCACCTCCACGGCCCGGCGTCCCGATCAAGGGCGCAAAACTCCGTGGGCCAGCGGCACGAAAGAGTTTTCCTCCCAAAGAAGAGGTTGGTGCTGCACGTGCACTGTGATCACATAGGGACAGTTGTTGCCAGATTCACTAAAGTTAACGCAAACATCAAAGGAGATCAGGAAATGTCGGAACTAAACGCGGTGGTAGCTGTTTATGGCACGCATACGGAAGCAGAAGAAGCGGTCAAGGAGCTGCAGCGCGCGAACATCGACATGCGCACCTTGTCCATCGTTGGCAAGGATTCCCACACCGATGAACACGTGGTGGGTTACTACAATACCGGCGACCGGATGAAGTATTGGGGCAAGACCGGCGCTTTTTGGGGAGGCTTCTGGGGATTGCTGTTCGGGGCGGCCTTCTTTGCCATTCCCGGTATCGGTCCCGTGCTCATGGCGGGCCCTGTGGTTGCGTGGATCGTGGGGGCGTTGGAAGGCGCCGTGGTGGTTGGAGGTTTGAGCGCCATCGGCGCGGGACTCTACGGCATGGGGATTCCGAAGGATAGTGTCGTTCAGTACGAAATGGCGCTGAAGACGGACAAGTTCCTGCTGCTGGTGCATGGCACCACCGCGGAAGTGGAAAAAGCGAGAGACATTATCGAAAAGACACGGCCCATGCATGTGGCACTCCACCCGGCCGAAGCAGCAGGAGCGGCCGTAAGATAGCGCCCTGACGGGTAGTGGGTTGTCGATACAGAAACCGCAGCCAACGAATGCCCCGGAGGGCAACGAACAATGTTAACGAATGCTACGCATTTGAAAGGTCTTGTGATCCGAGCTACGGACGGCGATCTCGGAACGGTTGATCAGTTCTATTTCGACGATGAGACATGGGCCATCCGCTACCTCACGATAGAAACCGGCGGCTGGCTGGGCGGCCGGGTAGTGCTGATCTCGCCATTCTCCGTGGTCCATGCGGACTTGCTGGACAAGCGGTTGGATGTGGCGCTGACGAAAAAGCAGGTCGAGAAAAGCCCCGACATCAACACGCACCTGCCCATCTCACGGCAGCACGAGGCCGCATACCTCGGGTATTACGGGTACCCCTACTATTGGGGTGGTCCCTATATGTGGGGCCCGGCGTTCTTCCCGGCGGGCTTGGTTAGTCCAATACCTGCTTCTACGGAAACGATGGCAGACAGGATCCGGAAAGAGCCGACGGATTCGCATCTGCGTAGCACCGAAGCGGTCACTGGCTACGACATTGAGGCGGCTGATGGTGAAATCGGCCATGTGAACGGGTTTGTGGTGGACGATGAAGCCTGGGCGATCCGCTACATCGAGGTGGCAACGCGGAATTGGTGGCCGGGCAACAAGGTACTGGTTTCCCCCGCGTGGGTGGAACGGGTGAGCTGGACGGATTCTAAAGTCTACGTCGGCCTCTCCCGGGAAGCCATCAAGACCGCCCCGGAGTATGCCGATTCCACGCCGATCACCCGGGAGTATGAAAACCGGCTCCATCTTCACTACGGCCGGCCGCCCTATTGGCTGCACGAAGCCGAACACAAGTCGACTTTGGCCTTGAGCGGCGTTTAAGCACGTCGTTTCATAACTTCAGTCTCTTGGCTGAAAGCGGAGCCCGATCGATGGTGAGTCAAATACCAGCCGGCTTGCCAATGGACGGCTCAACCAGCCGACCTCAATACCCGGAACAGGAGGGCGGCCGCTGGATGGAATATAATCTCTATCATGGCGAGCAGCATAAACGATGTTGAAATTCTGCAAGCGGCATTAATCGGCTTGCAGCACCAGGCCTCCGAAATCGATACAAAGATGGCCGAGATTCGCGCGAGGATCGGCGGGAGTCAACGCTCTTCCGCTCCCGAGAGTAGCAGGCCCGTCGGGAAGCGCGTTTTAAGCGCAGCCGCACGACGCCGGATGGCGGTAGCCCAGCGGAAGAGATGGGCAGCTTACCGGAAGGAGGAGAAAGCGCCGGTAGCGGCGCAAAAGGCGGCTCCGGCCAAGCCCGCCGCCAAGAAGCGCAAACTGAGTGCGGCTGGCAAGAAGCGCATCGCGGAAGCCAACCAGAAGCGTTGGGCCGCGTTTCGGGCGGCCAAGGCAACTCCGGCGAAGAAAGCAGTGCCGGCAAAGAAGACGGTTCAGACCAAGCACAGCCGGGTCACGAATCAGTCCAAGAAGCCTGTCGCCAAGAAGAGCATGGCTCCTCAGGCCACGCGAACCGCGGCACCGCCGGTGGAGCAGACGACTACCGCGTAGGCCAGGTTTGACAGGCCAGGAGGCCTGTCCTACGCAACATGGGACGCCGTCATGATCTTGCCTGTGCTCTTCCGGGAGCAGCGAGTCGAACGGCGATGTGCCCGAAGACCGTCGCATTGAACGGCAGGCCGAGGTGCGTCCCGACGACCTCGATATCGATGTCCGGCTTCCCGCTCAGGCAGTAGCGCCAATCCACCAGCCCGTCGCACTTCGAATACACGGCAGTCTGCCGGACGGAACGGGGCCACTGCTGGCCCAGGGACCGCCCGAAGGCGCAATGGCAACGGCTCGAAGCACAGTGATCGGGAACTTCCGGACCCGTGCTCCGGATCCAGCCGCGCAGAGCGTTGCTGACGGCAAGCACCGCGCTGTGCACCATCAGCCCCCGATAAGGCGAGCCGAGGGTGATGACCGAAGCAACTCGTTGCGGCTTCCGGACCGCCGCGGATCGTGCGAAGATACCGCCCAGGCTGTGCCCGATGAGATGCACCCGGCGGCCCGTCGCCGCGTACGCGCGATCAATGGTCTGGTCGAGCTCCCGGGAGAGGCGGTCGGGACAATCGGCGGCGAAGCCGATGCCGGAATAATATGGCCGGTATCCGATTCGCCGCAGCCACCCGTGGAGTTCGAACAGGCTGAGATCCATCCCGAGCAATCCGGGAATGATCACGACCGCCGATCCATCTCCGCGCGGGATGGTCAGGCCGTGATATTCGGGCGAGAGCCGCAGGGCCAGGAATTCCAGGGCGCAAAGGGGTTCGCTAAAGATGGGAGTGGGGCAGGTCACCTCGCCGTGAGGCACGAACGGCTGCGCGTCGGGGGCGTACTTCCAGTCTGCGTGTCTTTCTGTAGGAGTCCGCATGATCAGAACCAGAATTGCGTTTGGAACAGCTTTTCAATATTCCACGCCTATTGTCCCACAGTTCAAGAATGTTCAGCCGGAACCTCCCTTTCTGTTCCTTTCTGTTTAGATCCGGTCTGAACGGCTACCAGTTGTGCGCGCGCCCGAGGTCGATGACCGAACATGCCACACTACCCCCCGGACGGCTTCATAAGCACGAAGCTCACCGGGCATACCGATCGCCGCTCGATGGTTCCGTCAGCCCGCTTCTCGATCACGATCAATTCCTGGCTCCACAACGGCCCTATGGGAGCCACCAAGCGGCCCCCCGCGGACAATTGAGCGAGCAGTGCCGCGGGAAGTTCCGGCGGCGCCGCTGTCACCACAATGCCGTCAAAAGGCGCCTGTTCCGGCCAGCCTTTATAGCCGTCACCCTGCCGCACGGCGATGTTGGCGTATCCGAGCTCGCGTAGCGTCTTAGCCGCGGACCGGGCCAGCTCCGGCGAAATCTCAACCGTGCAGACCTCGGCCGCCAGTTGCCCCAGGATGGCCGCCTGATACCCCGAGCCGGCGCCAATCTCCAGTATCCGATGATTCTTCGCCGGCGCCAGCAGTTCGGTCATGAGCGCCACTATATACGGTTGGGAAATGGTAGCCCCGTAGCCAATAGGAAGGGGGCGATCCTCATACGCCATGGATCGAACGTTTGCGGGGACGAATAAGTGGCGCGGAGTGGAGCGCATCACCCGCAATATATCCGGGTTGCGGATCCCACGGCTCTCAATCTGGTCCGCCACCATGCGTTCGTGTTGCAACGCGACCGGGTCGTCTGCAAGGTGGAGTGTTGTCATAGGCGGGCTCACATGCCCCGATTATAAGTCACTGGCGGCCATTGGCTCCCTAAGATGCTTGGGCTTTTGCAGGATCAGAACCAGTGGGATGATGACCAGAAACACGATGCCGATCACCCGGAACACCGTCAGGAAGCTCAGCACCGAGGCTTGGCGTTGCACCACGCCATAGAGCATCGCCAGGGCCTGGCGATTGGCGGTCACGGGATCGGCGCCATTCCGTATCAGCAGGGCCTGAGCCTGGCTCAGCATGCGTTGGGCGGCTGGATCGTAGGGCGACACATGGGAAACCAGCACGGACTGGTTGAACTGGGTGCGCCGTGCAAGCCATGTGGTGACGAACGAGATGCCGACGCTGGAGCCGATGTTCCGCATGACGCTGTAGAGGGCGGTGGCATAGCCGGTCTCGCGCTTGGGGATGGGGTCCATGGTGAGTGTGGTGAGCGGGACGAAGATGAACGACATGCCGAGGCCCTGGCTGATCTGCCACACCAGGATGTCCCAGGTTCCGGACTGCAGGTTCATGTGGGAAAAGCCTAAGAGGGCAAGGCCACCGATCGAGAAACCGAACGCCAACAGCCAGCGGCCATCCCAGCCTTTGCCTAGCAGGTATCCCACGAGGGGCATGCACAGGGCAGTGCCGATGCCGCGCGGGCTGCTCCAAAGGCCCGCCGTGGTGGAGGTCCAACCGAGCAGGGTCTGCATGAAAAGCGGCAAGAGAACCAGGCTGCTGTACAGCACGAAACCGAGCACCGTGACGAAGAAGATGCCGGCCGCGAAGCTTCTGTATTTCAGCAGCTCCAAGTGAACGATGGGCTGGGCGATCATTAACTCGCGGATGATGAAGCCGGTCAGGAAAACAAAGGCGGCGATAGCCAGTGTGACGATAAAACGCGAGCCGAACCAGTCGTCTTCCTGGCCCTTGTCCAGCATGATCTGCAGCGCACCCATGCCCACGGCCAGCATGCCGAATCCCCAGAAGTCGGCACGCAGCGAGCCGCGCTTGAGGTAGGGCGGATCGACGACGAACATGGAGATCATGATCAGGCTGGCGATGCCGACCGGCAGGTTGATGTAGAAGACCCAGCGCCAGGAATAAGTGTCGGTGATCCACCCGCCCAGGGTGGGGCCGAGTATGGGAGCGGCCACGATCCCCAGCCCAAAAAGCGCCATGGCTTTGCCGCGCTCTTGCGGGGGAAACTCCTCCAGCAGCACCGCCTGGGAAAGCGGCTGGAGTCCTCCGCCGGTGATGCCTTGCAACACGCGAAAGAGGATCAGCATGGGCAGGCTGGGCGCGAGCCCGCACAAGAGGCTGGACACAGTGAAGCCCGTCACCACCGTCAGCAGCATGCGTTTGCGGCCGAAGTAGTTTGCCAGCCAGCCGCTCATGGGCAGGATGATGGCATTGGCCACCAGGTAGGAGGTCAGGACCCAGGTGGCTTCATCGGTGGTGGCCGAAAGGTTGCCCGCAATATGGGGCAGGCTGACGTTGACGACGGAAGTGTCCAGCACCTCCATCACGGCGCTGGACAGTACGGCGATGGCCACCAGATTCCGGCGCGCTATCATCCTGGATCAGATTTTAAGCGGTTGCGCCGCAAGCGGCAATACGCCATGCCGATCGCCAACAGCATGGCCGCCAAACTCATGGCGCGTGTGGCGCGGTGCTCCCAACCACCTGTGTAAGCGAGCGACACCCGGCAAGGTCCCAGGCAATCGGGCTCAATCATCACCTGTCCGATGGCATCGCCGAAAACCCGTTGCGGCTTCCCATTGGCCCAGGCCTCCCATCCTCGCTCATAGGTCACCTGAACACTGATCGCTTGCCCCGGCCTCAAAGTTGCCTCGATCTCCGCTTCACTCATGCCTTTCCACCGAAATGCCGCGGGCGGGTAAGTGGGATCGTCCAGAGCCGCGACATAGGCCTCCACCGGTGCGATATCCAGACCGTGGCGCGGAGTCCGCCTGACGATGGCAGAGGCGGGGATGACGTGCGCCAGCGACGGAGAGCGGGCCGGCACTTCGTAGATGGAGCCGCCTCCCGACCGCCATAGCAGCCGAAGAACGCCGTCGAACTTGCCTGGGTGGACGAAGCCCTTATAGTAGTAATCGTTGCTGCCGGGGCCCGGCACGGAGATCATGTGCGCGCCGAAGGCCTTCAGCCAGAAGATGGAGTACTCGGCATCGCGGTCACCCGCATTCATGCCGCTGTAGATGGTGAAACCCACAATCGGAATGAACGTGTTCACGGTGTGTTGATCGTGCCCTCCGGTGAGCTGAGGGTTGTCGGTGAAAACGTTGTACAGAAAGCTGTTCGATCCGGAGATGAAGGCTCGCTCGCCCGGCCGGTGCGTATCCAGCCACCTGGCGATCTGGTATTCGCCCAAGCGGTTCGGGTCGACCGAGCGGATCAGGTCGCGGCCATAGAGTACCGAGTGCACGGTCTGGAATCCCAGGCCGCCGATGACGGCCGCCACCACGGCGAAACGCACGCGCGCCGGAACACGGTCCAGAAGCGACGCGCCGGCGAACACCATGGCCAACGGCAGGAGCATGTCCATCTCCGTTTGATAACGCTGGGGCTGCGGAATGATGGCCGTCTTCCCGACGTACGCGGTCACCACGATGGCCGTGGGCACGTATCCCAGCAGCAGAAAGAAACGAAGGTGCGAGGACGCCCTGAAGAGCCGCATGCCAAGCCAGAGCAGCAGAAAGCCGCCGGCCACCAGAGCCAGTGCGATCCAGGTGCGCTCCGTGTATCGAAAGTCGCCGCCGGTAGTGGGGGCGTTGGCGCGAATCGCCCGGATCATGCTCGGGCTAAGCCAGGGCGAAATCCAGCAGTAGGTCAAAATCCCGATGGCCGCGACCGTCAGCGGCGCCCTCCACCAGGGACGCAACGGGAAGGCCATCAACCAGCACACCAATGCCACCGGCAGCATCACAATCCCGAACGCATTGCTCAACACCACAGCGGCACTCATGCCGCCGGCCAGCAATTGCCATTTCACCTGGCGCGTGGTCAGAGCGCGTGAGAAGCAGACCACGGCCACCGCCAGCAGCGCCAGGGCAGCCAGATGAGGAGCCTCCCCATAGAACACCAGCACCTGCAGCCGCCGCAGATTCAGTGCGCCGCCGGCATCCACGGCGATGGCCGGCACCAGCAGCGCGGAAACCGAAACGCACGAGTATGCCAGCGCGGCAATCAGGCTGGCGCCCCACCGCCGGCTGAGTTCCAGAGCCATCCAGAAAACCGCCGCCGGGCTGCAAACGTAGATGGCCGCCGACACGATGTGAAAGGACCGCGCCGCGGAAAGCCGCGTCAGCAAGCTGAATGCGGCCACCAGCCAGTGCGTGAACGGCAGGTAGACATCCTCAAACGGCAGCCCGCCGTTCCAAAACGGCCACCATTGCCATTGACCCGGATACCTGGCCATGATGCGTGAAATTGCAATGAACGTGCCCTCGATGGAGCCATTGTAGGCCGAGTACTCCACGCCAAAGAGCTTGGCCACGATGGCAAGATTGACCAGGAGCAGCAGCAGCACGCACCCTAAAACAGGGACAGCCTGAACTGCGCGATTCTTCCGGGACTTCTGCCCCCGCTCCCGCACTTCCTCAGCATATGCCACGTCGCAGCCGCTGTGTACTGCCCGGCCTGCCCTGTCACGTCACCCAGCAGGGCGTCGATCGCCGCGAAACCTTCTCTTCCGACCAGGACCGCTCCACTTGCCTCCGCCTCTTGCGCGAGAACCTGCACGACGCCCAAGCCGGCCTCCGCCACCTCTGCGATTTCGGAAGCGCCCATGCATCTCACTCAATTTGTACCTGCGCTAGAAGCGTCGAGGAATGTCGCCACGGCCTGGCTCAGCGCGGGCGACGAGACGATGCTGTAGTGCGTGAGCCCTGGAAGAATGGCTAGCTCATTGGATGGCCGCGCGGAGCCGTCAAGGCCGGCGTCTCCTTTTCCCCCACC
>JBEKQS010000104.1:0-17283 GCA_049519475.1 Bryobacteraceae bacterium
AAGGACTAGCCCCAATGCGGTTCACTTAAACTTAAAGGGGGCAGCATCCCGACACGCTTCCCAGATGGCCGTTTGGGGTCCGCCACGCCCGGGTTCGGTGGTGGCAAGGGCTGTTACCACCAGGAATGGCCTGGTAGAACCGAGCCGTCGCGACAACGAGGAGCAACAAGAAAGTAAACTTTGTATGCTGGTTCACGAGACTTGGCAAGTGGTGGGAACGGGCGGACGGGCGGTGACCTCGATGACCAGTTTGCCCGTCAGAACCGAACCATCTGCGAGCACGACCGCAACGCCCAAATAGGAACTCGCCGCCGGCTTTGCGGGACTCGCGCACAAGGGCGTATCCGGGTAGGCGCCGTGGGTCCATGACCACGTGTAAGCGCTGCCGTTGAAGGGGCTGTTGGCTTCCACGCTGTTCGAGTCGCATCCCTCTACGTCAATGCTGACGCCAGTGATTGGCTGGTGGGTCTTGAAGTTGGTCCCGATGCACCAAGTGACGTAGTCTCCCTGGCCAACGGTAACTTCAGTTTGATTGTCTCTTGGCGGCGACCCGTCGTTGGCCGCGCTTCTAAACGCCAGATGGCCGTCCTGGCCGATATAGAATGTCACGGCGAAGTGCCTGGGCTCGTAAGGAGAAAAGGACATGGGCAGCAGTTTAGCAGGTTGACGTGGACACCTGTGGCGCCGATGGCTGGCAGGGGCAGAGCATAGGGGCGCAGGCTATGGTTCCGCACCCAGTAACGTCTGCTATATAGCTGGTTGCAAAGTTCCCTTGACCGGCCGGCAGCATGATCGTTCAGTGCTTTCTCGGCCATTAGCCGGCGCGAGCCGTGTGGAACCTGTCGTGAGTCCGGGTAGCCCGGAACGGACCGGAAGGCTCTGTCGCACGGCGGAATGTCCAAACTCCAGTTAAGTTAGGAGGCCGCCGGCTCGAAATATGTCTGCGCCAGTTCGGGCTTCTCGCGGATCGCGCGCCGCCAGTACGACCGCGCTTCCTCTTCCTGCCCCAGCGCCATCAGCGCATGGCCCAGGTTGAGCAACGCTTCGGCGAATTCCGGATCCTCGGCCAGCGCCTGCTGGTAGTATCCCACCGCTTCTTCGTTCTGGCCCCGCTTCTGGCAGATCAGGCCCGCGTTGTAGAAAAGCTCGGGGCCGCGCTCGCCCATCTCGATCAGACGGCGATGCAACTCGTACGCTTCCACGAAGTCCTGCTGCTCCAAAGCCAGCGCCGCCAGGCCGCGTACGGCGTCGGACGAATCGGGCCGGATCATCAGGGCTTCCTGGAAATACCGTCTGGCGTTTTCCGGATCGCCCGAACGCGCGTATGCGATTCCCGCGTTCAGACAGGCCTCCGGCCACTCCGGCCGCATGTGGATGCAGGTCTCGAAGGCGCTGGCGCTGCCGGGGTAGTCGCCGCGCAGCAGCCGCAGGTATCCCAGCCGGAAAATCGCGTCGCAGGATTCCGACGCCTCTTCGGGAATCCGCTCATAGAGCTTCTCCGCCCAGTTGCGCTCGCCCTGCTGTTCCAGCACCAGCGCCAGGTTCCACAGCACGCCCGCCTGGTTGGGATCCACTTGCAGGGCCCGCTCGTAGCAGGCGCGCGCGCTCGGAAGGTCGCTCAGCTCCTGGAGCGCCACGCCCAGGTTCAAGTGGGCCTGCGCGCAATCCGGTTTCAGCCCGGTGGCCTGGCGGTAGGCCTGCACGGCCTTTTCGTGATTGCCCAGCTTGTGGTACGCCACGCCCAGGTTGAACCAGTTCTCGAACCGGTCGGGCGCCATCTCGGAAAGGGTGCGGCAATGCCGCGCCGCCGCCGGATAATCGCCGTCGGCAAATGCCAGCGTGGCCAGCGCCTCAATCGCCACCGTGGATTCCGGCTGCAGTTCCACCAGCATCTCCGCGTAGCGGCGAACCGCATCGTGGTCTTTCTTCTCCAGGAACATCGCCACCAGGTTCGAGAGCGCTTCCTCGCAGCGCGGATTGCGCGCCAGCACCTTGCGGTATTGCTCCACCGCTTCGGCGTGCCGCCCGGTCTGCTGCAAGGCCACCGCTTTTCCGAACAGCGCCTGTTCGTGCTCCGGAAACAGGCTTAGATATTTTTCGAGCGGCTCCAGCGCTTCGCCCGGCTCGCCCGTGTGGATCAGTGAAATCCCCAGTCCCAGCATCGCGTCGGTGCGCGTGGCGTCCGCTTCCGCCGCATCGCGGAACGAAACCGTCGCCGCCTTCCATTCCTTCAGATTGCCCTGGCAGACTCCCAGGTTGAAGTGCGCCGTGCGATGCAGTGGCTCCAGATCCACCAGTTGCGTGTAGTCGGCCGCCGCCGACGCGTAGTCGCGCATTTCGAAATGGATGTGGCCCAGGGCCGAATAGAGAGCCGGATCGCGTTCGCCCGACTCGATGGCCTTCGACAGTAGCTTGGCCGCGCTCTCCAGCTTGCCTTCCAGGTGCAGAGACACGGCTTTGGAAAGCGTGCGATTCGGCCGCTTGAGCTGCCGCACATCCTCGATCGAGGTCACCCCGGCTGGTATCGGATGCTTGATGCCGGTCTCTTGTTTTACGACTTGCATGGTTCGGTCCTCCCCTTCGTCAATATCCTGGCCCGGTGCGGGCTGTGGTATGGGAACTCGCTCTCCGCGGCCGCCAGGATGGCGTCCGGAGACGGCCGCGGCGAGGGCCGCGGAGCAGGCGCGGGCGCGTAATCGTCGCGCCACAGGTCGCCCGTTACCGTGCTGCCGGCATTGCCCGAAAGATACGCGCACACCCGGCCCAGCCAATCCTGGTTCTTCGTGATCTTCATCCAATAAAGATGCGCGCTCTCGCCCGCATCGCTGAAGAAACCTACGCCGCCCACTTTCAAACTGTCGTCGGTCCACGAATCCACTTCCTCGCCTTCAATGGATGTGGTCACGCGGTTGCCTTTTACATCCACCGCCACGTGGTATGGCGTGCGGTTGTGAATCATCACGCTGAGGGGCGTTTCCACGCGCTCGCCCGGCTGGCCGCCCACCACCGGATAATGCACCGCCGCGAGCACCGGCCGTAGGCCCGGTTCCATCACTTTGAACTTCATGCCGTAGTAGTTCTTCGGGTCCGACGCGCGAACCGCCCACCCCAGGCCCTTGCTTTCGATCTGGCCGAAAAACTCCAGCCGGTAGTCGGTGAAATTCAGGGATGGGTGATACAGCGCCAGTTGGCCTGTGCGCATGTATCCATCCGGATGCCGCGACCATCCGGCAGGCAGTGCCGCGGCCGCCGCACCCCAGGCTTCCATCCCGCGGAACGTGTCGCTCAGTTCCGCCGCCGCGCGGCTTTGAATCGCGCGGCGCATCTTTTCGATCGGCCCTTCAGAGGCCTGCGGCGCCGGTGGAACAAAAACCGAGCGGACGCGCGCGAAGGCCGCCTTGAAATCCCGGCCGGCCGATGACGATGGCGTTTCCACCGAAGGCCAGTCCGTATTCACCGCGAGCAATTCGCGCCCGATCTTGGCCGAACCGGCGCCGAACCACAATCCCACCGCCATCAGCAGGGCTGCCGCCACCGCCCGCGCGGGCGCACGCAAGCGGCTGTGCTGGGCGCGCCGCGCCGCATTCGCAATGCTGAAGATTTCGGTGAACGACGGCGTCTCCCGCTCCCGCTCGATCGGGATGAGCGCCAGATCTTCCAGGCGGTCGAAAGCCGTCCGCATCGCGAATCTCGGCGGCAGCGCCGGAATCCTTCTCGTCAGCCATGCCAGATTCCGCTTGGGCGCCATGGGAACCCGCTGGCAGAAGAATTCCATCGAAACCAATTCCCCTTGCGGGAAGGCTGCGTTAGGCTGATCGGCGCCCGTTGCGGGCGGCACGATGGAGATCGTGGAGAGCGGATCCAGCCGCGCCGCGCGGCCGTCCGGAACGGCCGTCTCGGGCGCTGCCACGCCCGCTTCCGATACTCGGAACGCGCCCGTTGAACTGCCCGTCGTCTGCGCCAGCGCCAGGTCTGGGATTCGGATTGCGCCGCCGCCCGCGGCCGGCTCCGCCGCCACACTCGAGCCACGTTCCGGCGAGGCCGGGTTCGGCATCCGTTGCTGCGCCGCCGGCGCCGCGGGCGCGGATTGGCGCTTTCCGGAGAGGCCCAGTCCCGCCAGATCCGGCACACAAAACGCCGCGGACCGCAAGGCCACTTCGGCGATGCTCTCCGCCAGCCGCGCCGATACGTAAGCCACCACCGGTTCGGCCAAAGGAGCGCGCCGCCAGCCGGCGCTCTCGCGCACCATCGGCTCGGCAATCGCCAGCGCCGCCGCCCCAGGCACTTGTACCGCGGCTTCGAGCGGCCATGCCGCGGCCATCAACGGCCAGACTTCCCGCTCTGCCTCGCACGCCGGCGGAGGCGTCATCCAGGCTTCCGACGGAGGCACAACCTCCACCAGCTCCGAAACATTTTCCGCCGTTTCCGTATCCGCTTCCGGCACGGCCGCCAGTGTCAGTTCCGGCAACCGCACGGCCGCGGATCGGAACCCCACCGCGGAAGCCATGGGCGCGGCCGGGAAGAGAGTCTCCGCCGCCTCTGCCGCCGGAGCGGCCATCGCCCCGCAGCCTTCCAGAATCAGCGACGGCACGTCCGCCGGCTCGAGCATCCATGCCGCTCCCGGCGCGGCTGCTGCCGCTGCCGGGAAGGCCGCCGCATCGGCATATGGCGCCGCCGGAAGCAGAGCCTCCACCACGTCGGCTGCCGGAGCCGCTATCGCGCCGCAGCCTTCCAACGCGAGCGACACTTCCGAGATCGGTTCCGGGACCCACGCACTTCCCATCGCCGCCGCGGCCGGGAACGCCAGCTCTCCGGCATACGGCGCCGGGAGCAATATCGCCTCCACCACTTCCGCCGCCGGAGCCGCCATCACGCCGCAGCCCTCGATGGTGAGCGACGCTTCCGTGATCGGTTCCGGAACCCACGCGCTTACCATCGCCGCCGCGGCCGGGAACGCCATCTCTTCGGCATACGGCGCCAGGGGCAATATCGCTTCCACCACTTCCGCCGCCGGAGCCGCCATCACGCCGCAGCCCTCGAAAGCGAGCGACGCTTCCGTGATCGGTTCCGAAACCCACGTGCTTACCATCGCCGCCGCGCCGGGGAATGCCATCGCTTCGGCATGCGGCGTCATGGGAAGCAGCGCTTCCACCACTTCGGCCGCCGGAGCTGGCACAGGGCCGCAGATCTCGGGCGCTGCCGGTCCGCCGGCCGCTTCCAGAATCCACGCCTGAGTCAACGCCGCTGCGGCCGGGAACGCCACCGCTCCGGCATATGGCGCCGCGGGCCACAACGCCTCCACCGCTTCCGCCGCCGGAGACGCTGCCAGGCCCCTGATACCGATCACCAGCGGTGCTGCCACCATGGCCATCGCGGCCGGCTCCAGAATCGGCGCCATCCTTTGAGCTACTTGCGGCGTGGCCCTGGTGCAGGCCGCGTCGTTGGCTTCGGGGATATCCCAGAACGCGGCCCCAGCCAGCGGCGGCGATTCCGCAACCTCTCCGCTCCCGAGCGGCATGTCATCTTCCGCCGCCAGCTCGAAGCGCGGCAATTGAATGTCCGTGTAATATACCGATGGTCCTGCGTGCGATCGCGCGCAGAGGTCCGGCGCGAAAGGCGCCCAGTGGGATCCGGCGAGAGCTTTCGCGTCCTGGCCTCGCACGCCGCCAATCGAAACCGGCCACGCATCGCGCAATTCAATGGCGCTGCCGTCGTGCCCGAATTCCCAGACCGCAACCGAGCGATTTAAATTGCCCGGCTGTAGCGGCATGTCGATCCGGAAATCGGCAACCCCCGCCGGAGGCGGTTCGGGCGCAGCCAGATCCTCGAGCGCCTTTCCCAGGCGCACACCGTAATTCTTGCGGTGCGCGGTACTGCAGAATTCGCGATCTCGCATCTGCCGAACTAGACCGATCTCTTTGCCGCAATACAGGCAGCCCACGCAACCTCGCTAATACTAGTACTACTATCTCGTGCTGATTATAGCGTCACTTTCCCCTGATTATGCCGGATTAAATTCCGCCAAATTACCATAGTTTTCGATAGCAACAGCCGGTATTCGAACGTTAATTGGGTCACACTTCCCCAGGCGTGGGGCAGACCCCCTGGTCTGCGCGGGTCCCCCTGGACCCGCGTTCCAGCGCGAAGCAGATCGGCCAGGGGGCCGACCGCGGACCAGGGGGTACGCCCCACTGAGCGTTTGCCTCCCGGCGCGGCACTCGCGGCAACCTGTGATGAGGTGCGATTCAGACCGCCGGGCCGGCGTGTAACCTGCCCCAGGCTCTTGAGTTCCGCAGAATCCGGACCGCTGCGGTAACATTCCCTGTTTTCGCTTCGCCTACATGCTGTTACCCCCATGGCCGCTAACCGTTTCTACACCTCTATTGGGCGCCTCCTGCTGGTCGCCTGCCTTGTCGTGATGGGCTTGATGGCTTCGGAACATCACGGCAGCGTCAAATCCGGAGGACTACCCGTCCCCGGCGCATCTGTAACCGCCACCCAAGGCGACAAGAAGGTCCTCACCACCACCGACGAGAATGGACTGTATTCATTCCCGGAACTCGCCGATGGCGTTTGGACGATCAGCATCGACATGCTGGGTTTCGAAAAGGTCAGCCGCGAGATCGGCGTTGCCGCCGACGCTCCAAACCCGATTTGGGATCTCAAAATGCAGTCCTTGGAAGCCATGACCGCGCCTCCTCCCCCACCTCCGGCGCCGGTTGCACCCGCGGCGCCGGCTGCCACGGCTCCGGCGACTACCGTTACCGCCGATAAGCCCGCCGATACCAAACCGGCCGAGCCGGCGGCGGCCGATACAAAAGCGGCTGATACCAAGCCCGCTGCCACCACCACTGCCGCGGCCGGCAACGCCAAGCCCTCCAAGGGGAACTCCAAGAATTCCAAGAACTCCACCACGCCCACGCCCGCCGGCAACAACGGGAATCCGTCTCTCACCCGGGCCCTCGGGGGATCCACCGTACCGCGGCCCGGCGGATCGCAGCAGGGCGGCTTTCAGCGCATCGGCGTGAACCAGTCCGGCGACGCCGCTGCCGCCGACACAGGCATGAACAACGACATCGCCATGAACAGCGACATCGCCCAGGGCGCCAACGATGCCTTCACCATCAACGGCAGCGTCAGCCAAGGCCTGACTATGCCGGGCCAGGGCGGCGATTGGGGACCGGGACGCGGCGGCGACATGGGCGGAATGGGCCCCGGCGGCATGATGCCAGGCATGGGCGGCATGCCCGGCATGCCCGGCGGCGATGCCACCCAAATTGGGGCTGGCGGCGGTGGCCCCGGCGGCGGTGGACGCGGCGGCGGTGGCGCCGGTGGCCCCGGCGGTGGTGGTTTCGGTGGTGGTGGGGGACGCGGCGGCGGTGGCGGCATGGGCATTCCCATGTCTCCCGGCGGCGGTGGACGCGGCGGCCGTGGAGGCGCTGGCGGCCGCGGTGGCCGTGGCGGCGCGAACTCTTTCGGCAACAATCGCCGCGATCCTCGCTCGCGCTACAACTTCAGCGCCAGCGGCATTCTGACCAACTCCGCGCTCAACGCGCGCAACTATTCCGTCACCGGCCAGGAGGTTTCCAAGCCCAATGCCCAGAGCCTGCGCTCCACGCTGACCGCCGGCGGCCCGCTGAAGATTCCTCATCTGCTGACCGGCAACAAGGGCACCTTCACCATTAATTACACGCTGGGCCGTGCCCGCACCGGCTCCACTTACAGCGACCTGGTGCCTACCGACGCCGAAAAGGCCGGGAACTTCGCCGGCGTGACCGGCTCCAACGGACCCGTCACGCTGTACAGCGGCTCGACGCCGATTCCCAACAACCAGATCCCGCTCTCCAGCATCAGTCCTATCGCCACGGCATTGCTGAAGTATTTTCCCGAACCGAACTTCGTCGGCGGCACCGCCAATAAGCCACTGAACTACGCTTCCTCGGCCTCAGGCGCCACCAACTCGGACAACGTCAATGCCCGCCTCAGCTACACCTTCAATACCAAGAACCAGGTGAACGGCGGTCTGCAATACCAGCGCAGCAACAGCACGCAGCCCAGCGTATTCGCCGCCACTATTCCCGCCTGGCACGACCTGCAAACCAACAACGGCGTCAACGCCAATGCGAACTACATCTACCATTTCAGCCTGCACGTGATCGCCACCACCCGGTACAACTACAGCAAGAGCACCGCGCTCGGCACACCGTATTGGGCCAACGTCGCCAATGTGGAGGGAACCCTCGGCATCGCCGGCACCGACCAGCTCCCGCTCAACTGGGGGCCTCCCGCTCTGAACTTCCAGGGGAGTGGTCTCCTCGGGCTGTCCGACAGGAACGCGAATTACCTCCATCCGCAGACCAGCGCGGTGGGCGAAACCGTGCTCTGGGTGAAAGGCGCACACCAATTCCAGTTCGGCGGGGATTTCAGCCGCCGCCAGGCCAATTATCTGCAGCAGATCAACCCGCGCGGCACGTACTCCTTCACCGGAGCCGCAACCGCTCTGAACGGCATCACCACCAATGGAACCGGCTACGATTTAGCCGATTTCCTGCTCGGCACTCCGGACACCATGGCCCTCAACGTCGCCAACGCCTTGAGCAATTCGCAAGCCGCCGCGCTCGGCACGGCCACCGGTTCCACCCTGCAGAACCTGCTCAACGTGCAGAACACTCCGAGCGGCGGCGACCGCTACCTGCGAACCAATGTCTATGACATCTTCGCCAACGACCAGTGGCAGATCCGCCCCACACTCTCGGTCAGCCTGGGCCTGCGGTGGGATTACCAGGCGCCCTCCACGGAGTTGTACAATCGCCTCGCCACCATCGATCTGCCGGCTAGTTTCGCCATTCCGACCAATGTCTACAACGCTCTGCCGGCAACTGGCCTGGCGGTGGTGGCCGGAGGCACCGGGCCGGTCACCGGCATCAAGTACAGCGACTCCATGCTGACCGGCCAGAAAACCGATTTTTCGCCGCGCATCGGTTTTGCCTGGAAGCCTTTCGCCAAACGCTCTACCGTGGTTCGCGGCGGATACGGCATGCAATTCTCACCATCCATTTACTCCAATCTGATCGCTCAGTTGGATGCGCAATCGCCGTTCGCCACCGAATTCAACCTCCCCAATAACTGCCACGCCACCCTGCAGAACGGCCTCAGCCTGACCGCGTTGACGCAGCTTGGATGCGTCGCCGGCAACCAGGCCACCACCACCCAGGCCATCAACCCCAACTTCCGCGTCAGCTATGCGCAGCTTTGGCAACTGGCCGTGCAACAAAACCTGAAGTGGAATATGGTGGCCACATTTACGTATTTCGCGTCCAAGGGCACCGCGCTCACCCAGCAGTTCCTGGCCAATTCCTACGCTCCCGGCGGCGCACCGGCTTGCGCCGTGGGCTTCACCTGCCCGGCCGGGTACACCTACGAGACTTCCAACGGGGACAGCACCTACAACTCGGTTCAGGCCCAGTTGAACCGCCGGACGCGCGGCGGTCTGGGATGGAACCTCAGTTACTCACTCGCCAAGAGCATTGATGACGCCTTCGGCGGCATTGCCCAGAACTGGTTGGATCTGACCGATGAGCGCGGCCCCACCGCCGGCGTCCGCCACCAGAGCTTCAACGGCTCCCTCAGCTACTCCACCGGCGTCGGCACGCGCGGAGGCGCCCTCATCAACGGATGGAAGGGCGTTCTCCTCAAGGACTGGATGCTCACCACCAACATGACGGTGTCCAGCGGCGCGCCCATCACTCCCACCGCCGGACAGCTATTGGGCGGCGGAACTGCCCAGGCCAACATCCGCGCCTTTTACAACGGCCAGCCGGCCTATCTCGACGGTGTTCTGAACAAGAACGCCTTCGTGACGCCTCCCACCGGCGACTACGGCAATATCGGCCGCGATGCGCTGACCGGCCCCGGACAGTTCACCATGAGCGCCAACGCCAGCCGCACTTTCCGCCTGGCGGACCGCAAGAATCTGACATTCAGCCTCCAGTCCCAAAACCCGCTGAACCACCCCAACGTTTCCAGTTGGTACATCAACGCCGCCAGTCCTTTGCAGTTCGGATTACCGAGCAATTACGTCGCTATGCGTTCCGTCACCGCCACCATGAGGTTCAATTTCTAATGCGAGCTACACTCATCACCATCCTTGCCGCCCTGCTGATTGCGTCGGCGCAACAGGTGGCAACCCAGCCGCCCGCCGCGCAGCAGAAGTCCGCCGCGAAAACGGCGGCGCCGCAAAAGAAGGGCACCGCCTCGGCGCCCGGCGCTAAGAAAGTCTACAGCTTCACTGACACGGTGCAACTGGTCGTGGTCGACGTGTTTGCCAAAGACAAGGACGGCAATCCCGTTCCCAGCCTGAAACCCTCCGATTTCGCTATCACCGAAGACGGCAAGCCCCAGATCATCAAAGTCTGCGAGTATCAGGAGCTGCAGAGCGCTCCCATCACTGCGCCGCCCGCCACTCTGGAAAAGCGCCCCGAGGCCGCTGCGCCGCTCCCACCGGTGGCAGCGGAAGTGAAGGCCGTCACTACCAATCAGATCACCCCGGCCCAGGCCGGTGAGATCAAGTACAAAGACAAGCGCCTCATGGTCCTGTTCTTCGACATGACTTCCATGCCCATTCAGGACCAGATCCGCGCCCAGGATTCCGCCGTCAAGTTCATTAAATCCCAGATCACCTCATCGGATCTGGTGGCTATCATGACCTTCGCCGCCGACGTCAAAGTGGTGGAAGACTTCACCGACGACCGCGACAAACTCATCAAGGACGTCAAGGGCCTCACCGTCGGCGAGGGCACCGGCTTCGACATCGCCGACACCTCCGATGCCGCCTCCGATACCGGCGCCGCTTTCACCGCCGACGATTCCGAATTCAACATCTTCAACACCGACCGCCAGTTGTCCGCCCTGGAAACCGCCGCCAAGATGCTCGGCTCGCTCCCCGAAAAGAAAGCCCTGGTCTACTTCGCCAGCGGCATGACCCAGGACAGCAACGGCAACAACCAGGCGCAATTGACGGCTACCGAAAACGCCGCCATCAAAGCCAACGTCTCGTTCTATCCCATCGACGCCCGCGGCCTGGTGGCCTCCGGCCCTCTCGGTGACGCCACCAAGGGCGCCACCAGCGGTCAGGGCGCCTTCACCGGCAGCTCCCAGCGGTCCGCCCAATCCAGCTTCCAGCACCAGCAGGAAACCCTCACCACTCTGGCCGCCGACACCGGCGGCAAAGCCCTGCTCGATGACAACGATCTCTCCGCCGGCATCGTGCAGGCCCAAAAGGATATCTCCAGCTACTACATCCTCGGCTATTACAGCACCAACACCGCACTCGACGGCCACTATCGCAAGATCGACCTCAAGATCAAGAAGGACCTCTCCGCCAAGCTGGAATACCGCCATGGCTACTTCGCCGGCAAGCAGTTTAAGAAGTTCGACTCCGAGGACAAAGAGCGTCAGCTCTCCGAAGCCCTGATGCTGGGCGACCCCATCACCGATCTTACCGTCGCCGCCGAAATCGATTACTTCCGCCTGGCGCGCGACAGCTACTTCGTGCCCGTGGAAGTCAAGATCCCCGGCAGCGAGCTGGAACTGGCCATACACGGTGGCGCCGAAACCACCCGCCTCGATTTCATCGGACAGGTCAAGGATTCCAAGGGTGTCATCAAGGGTAACGTGCGCGATTACGTCGAGCTCAAGCTCAAGGACCAGAACGCCGCCGAGCTTTCCAAGCGCGCCATCGCTTACGACACCGGCTTCACGCTGCCGCCGGGATCCTATTCGCTCAAATTCCTCGCCCGCGACAACGAAACCGGCATGATCGGGACCTTCGAACAGAAGTTCGTCATCCCCGACCTCTCCACCAACCAAACTACCCTGGCCACCAGTTCCGTGATCCTGAGCAACCAGCGGCAGCCCGTAAGCGAAGCGCTGTACTCGGCCGAGAAGGATAAGAAACTGCTCGCTGAGAATCCCCTGGTGCAGGACAACCAGAAGCTGATCCCCAGCGTGACGCGCGTCTTCAAGAAGAGCCAGGAAATGTACGTCTACCTGGAAACCTACGAACCGCTGGCCGAAACCACCGAACCGGTGGTGGCTTACGTCACCTTCTTCCACGGCAAGACTCTGGCCTTCCGGACCGAGCAGCTAGTGGTAAAGGACGGCCTGGACAAGAAGACCAAGGCCCTGCCGATCCGCTTCTCCCTGCCGCTCGCCAAGCTCCAGCCCGGCAGATACGATTGCCAGGTGAGCATCATGAACCCCACCGAGAAGAAGTTCAGCTTCACGCGCGCGCAGATCATGGTGGTGCCGTAGGCTAGGAGCTTTTCCGCCGCGCCGCCACCGCCAAGCCCTTTTGCGACTCGCGGTATACTGGCATTTCCCATGCTCAGAGTCCGCTTTGCGCCGTCCCCCACTGGTTTCCTGCACATCGGCAGCGCGCGCACGTTCATCTTCAATTGGTTGTATGCCCGCCGCAACGGCGGCGCCATGATCCTGCGCATCGACGATACCGACGTCGAACGCAATACTGAAGCCTCGCTCACCTCCATCTATGAGGGATTGCGCTGGCTCGATCTCGGCTGGGACGAAGAATACCGCCAGTCCGAGCGCCTCGCCTTGCACCGCCAGGTGGCCGACGCCATCTACCAGAAAGGCCTGGCCTATCGCGATTTTACGCCGGCCCATACCGGCGAATCCGAGAAATCCGGCGCGCAGGGCACGTGGCTCTTCAACGCCGATATGCGCGCCATGCCGCGCGAGGAAAGCGACCGCCGCGCCGCCTCGGGCGAGCCTTTCGCCCTGCGCTTCCGCGTGCCGCGCGATACCCAACACACCGTTCGTTTCGCCGATGCCGTCTATGGCGATCAAGCCAAGTCCACTGCCGATATCGAGGATTTCGCGCTCGTCCGCAGCGACGGCATGCCCACCTACCACATGGCTTCCTGCGCCGACGACGCCGACCTGCGCATCAGCCACATCATTCGCGGCCAGGACCATCTCACCAACACCTTCAAGCACGTGCTCATCTTCGAAGCCGCCGGCGTCGCCCCGCCGCAATTCGCCCACCTGCCGCTGCTGGTCGCGCCCGATGGCGCCAAGCTTTCCAAGCGCCGCCACGGCCCCGTCGTCAGCGTCACCACCTATCGCGACGCCGGTTTCCTGGCCGACGCCTTCGTCAACTTCATCGTGCTGCTGGGCTGGTCCCCCAAGAACGATCGCGAGCAGATGACCCGCCGGGAATTGATCGACGCTTTCTCTCTCGAAGGCATCAACCGCTCCAACGCCGTCGTCAATTTCAAGGAAGAAGATCCCTTCGATCCCAAAGCCGTGTGGCTCAACGCCGAGCACATCCGCACCATGCCGGCCGAAGAGTTGTCGGAGCGCCTGCTGCCCGTCGTGCGCGCCGCCGGCCACTCCATCGAGCCGCCCAAAATGCTCCAGATCACGCGCTTGATTCAAGAGCGCATCCGGCTGCTCCCCGACGCGCTTGCGGTGGCCGATTTCTTCTTTGCGGAATCCCTGGCGCCTTACGCCGCCGCCGAGCTCATCCCCAAGAAGGGTGATCGGGCGCTCGCGCTAGCCGTGCTCGAACGCGCCGCCATCGTCCTCGCCGCCGCCGAATTCTCGCACGACTCGCTCGAAGCCGCCCTGCGCGCCGCCGCCTCTGAGCAGGGCATCAAGCCCGGCCAGATGTTCGAGCCCATCCGCGTCGCCGTCTGCGGCCGCAAGACCGCTCCGCCCTTGTTTGGAACCCTGGAAGCCCTCGGCCGCGAAACCTGCCTGCGCCGCATTGAACAGGCCATCGAGAAGCTGAAAACGTCCCCATCCGAGCCGCGACCGTAAGGGAGCGCTTGCCGGCCTCGCGGATAGACCCAACGCTCCCTTACGGTCGCGGCTCCGATTAGCGCACTCCTACGCTAACTAATGTGGTGCGGCAAGCAGAATAGCGAGTTTGCCCGTTTGTGGGGCAGCCAATCCTGGCTGCCGCCGGCTTTCAGCCGGCGCTCTTCGGTGATCGAAAACGCTCGCCGGTCCCAAATGAACCCTATGATCGCAGCTATGGCATCAGTCCGCATCACAGAAGCTGAACTCTCCCGTGACGTCCATGCCGCGCCACCGAGTTGCTGGGCTGGCTTCAGGAAAATGGGAAACACGTAGCGTGTCGCGCCTTTCTCCGCGATGGCGACGCAGCCGGCCGAAAGGCGGCCGGGGAGATCGCCGGCAGACTGGTACACAAGCTGTGGGTGCGCGTGGTGGACGTGCCGGACGGCAGGCGCGCAATCACGAATCCCGCGGATCATCCATGGCAATGAGACCGCCGACGCACGTCAGCGCGAGCCTAACCAATTCCGCTTGCCGGGACACGCCGGTTTTCGCAAACGCCCGATAGAGGAGCGTACGCGAGGTATTGAGGCTCACGCCGGCCTCTTTCGCAAACTGCTGAATCGTTTTCCCGCCGACCAGCGCAGCTGTCAGCCGCGCCTCCATCGGGCTCAGGTCCAGCATCGCACAGAGCGTCGTGGGGTCCAATTCGACGAGCCGTGTCGGCTCGTCGATAAAGATCGCCACGGCTGGCCGGCGATCCATGCTACTGGAAGAAGGCGACGCCAAGGGCATAATCTGCAGTCTCAGCGGAAGGAGGCCTGTCCGCTGAAGTTGCATCACCCCACCCGGATGCCGTCCGCGGCCGGTAACCGTGCTGGCTGTGCGCGCAATGAATTCGCGCAGGCGGGCCGTCTGTCCGGAGGAGCCGGCACGCAGTCCGTCGGTTGCGACCGAAAGCGCGTCGTTCAATTTTAACAACGCTTCGGCGCGCCGGTTCATGTGCAGAATCCTGCCGGTGGAAGTGGTGACGATGATGGCCTGCGTCATGTGATCCAACGCGGCGGACGCCCATCCGAGCCGCGTGTCCAGTCCCGCGATGTGGTGGTGCAGCCGCAACGCTGTTTGCAAATGCGGCATCAGTTCCCGCATCAGCGCACGCTCGTGTTCTTGGGCGGGTCCCACCCGCCTGGAGCGAACCATCATGATCATGGAGTAAACAGCGTCTTCTTGCGATAGCACGCCGGCGAGAGTGTAGAAATGATTCTGCGGGCGTAGGAAGTCGTTGTGGATCTCTGACTTCGTCAGCGCGGCGTCGCCAATCAGTTCCTCGCTCGCGAGGATATGGCCGGACTTCATGACAGGACGTGCGCGCTGCAACAACACATTCACTCCGCTGTAGTACTCGTCATAACGCTTCCCCCAGTAGGGATCGATGCCATTACCCGCGGCTAGATTCCCGTGCCGGTTCCGATAATCCTGCACCAGTAGCCCGGAGGAGGGAGCCTTTAGGGCCGCGCCGAAGGCCGCCAGGAATCGGGGCCATTGTGGCGCGTCGACGGAGCACTCATAGATCAATCGGATGAGGTCGCGGGTTTTGTTTTCATCCGCCATCGGAATTTGGGAAACTTTCGGAATCCTGTCATACGTTCACATGACAGCGGATTTCCCAGCCTCCGTTACAGTCTAAGACATGCAACTGAAAACATGCAACTTGAAGCGAGGGGCGCACAATCTTTTCTTGAAAGGAATTTTGGGCCCCTATCCGAAGAGAGTAATTAGGGTTCGCCTGGCAGCGGTCGCTATAATTGCGAGTTCCGCTTTTCTCTGTATGCCCGCGTCGGCGGACGTGCTTTATGACAACTTTCCGATCAATGCGCGCCAGATCGTCACAAGTGACACCGCGACATATCTGCAGGACCAGTTGATTGCAGATTCCTTCGTACTGTCGGCCAACTCAGTGCTGACCGGAGTGAACTTCGGCACCTGGGTAACCATCGGAGACACGCCCGTCTCCGTGAATTGGTCGATTACTCAGGTCCCCGACGCAGTGGACGATCCTTTCGCTTACACGAGCCTTGCCAGCGGCACCGGCGCCACGCTGACGAACACCGTGTTCTGCCTCGGCTCGTCCAATCCCACCACTTGTGCCGGGACCACGAGTGCCCCGAGCGAGTCCGACGTCTACGCGTCCTACTTCGCCCTTCCCAGCATCGCACTGTCGGCGGGTACCTATTACCTCACACTCGGCGGAGCTGTAGCCACATCGAGCGGAGAGATGGATTGGGACGCGAATAGCGGTCCCCCGCACGCCTGGGTTAACCAGGCTCAGTCAGGCGGCTCAATACATGACCTGGGCAACCTCTCCGAGTCTTTCCAGATCCTCGGCAATAGCGAGGTACCGGAGCCGGGAAGCCTTGTGCTGGCTGCCTCGGCACTGGCCGGCATGGTGCTCCTGTTTCGGCGTAACCGCGCGTAATCCATCACCGGTCCAGAGATGTCAGGTGCTCAGGATATGGTGACCAGAGGCACAAGAGGCACAGGGAGGCATCGGATGCGCCTCACATCGACTTCCTCCGGCAAGATCCGTCTGAACGATCGACCCGATGGCGTCAGTCCGCATCGCAAGACGCAATACAGGAAGTGCATGAGCTGCTTTGTAGCTACGCGAGGAGGGTGGTTCCTGCGTGAACGGCAGCCAGCGCCCGGTCCATGGTGGCAACTGAACCGCCGTGTTTCCGCGCCAACAGCACAAGGTAAGCGTCAGTGACTTGCCGGTGTCCGGTGATCCCCGTGTTGGGCACGTCTAGATAGGAAGCATCGTCCGGCCAGAATTCGTGCCGCGAGAGGGAGGCAATGGATTCGAGCAGAAGCTTTGCGGAAGCCGCCGTCGCCTTCACACCGGCGCGCAGGTGGAAACGGAAAAGTGCGCCTTGCGTGATCGGGCATGTTGCAAACCGATGCCCCTTGAGGAACCACGCCGCCGCGCGCGCGTTCAGACTGTGTTCGGGCGTCGCCAGTGCAATGAGGACATTGGAGTCGAGCAGGTAGACCTTACTCTTCGTCATCGAGAGCCTTGACGTCCTCGGTGGTCACGGGTCGGGCGCAACGGAAAGTGGGGAAACCGTAGTCACTCATCCTTATGGATGCGCCTTTCGCCCCTTTCGACGATCGCAGAATGAGGTCGCCAACCACTCGTCCGAGGCTGCGGTTCTGATCGCGGGCGATGGCTTTGGCGATGTAGTAAGCCTCATCTGAAATGTCGAGCGTAGTTCGCACAATAGCATATTAGCACAAACGCACAAAACGCCGGCCTGTTGACCAGGTTGACCAGCACCCCAAACGTCCTCTGTTGCCTGATGTTGATGGGGTGCGCGACATAAAAGTGGATGAACACGGCCGCGGCACAGAACCGCGAGCGTTAGCGAGCGGCCGCCGCGCAGCCTGGAGCAGGCCGCTCGC
>JBEKQS010000105.1:0-20107 GCA_049519475.1 Bryobacteraceae bacterium
ATGCGCGGGGAGAACTGCATGGATGCCAGGGTGAGCGTCATCAGCAGGATGGCGAACACGATAGACACCACCGTCATGATGGAAGCGGCGATTCCCGCCAGGATGACTTGGGCGACTTGCGGATCGGCGTGCGAGGGGAACAATAACGTGGGCACCCAGGCGCTGGCGGCCGGAAACTCCTCTTCCAACCAAGACAGGAATGCACCCGCGCAACCCAACGCCAGCGCGATGGTGAGCGGGCGAATCAAAAAGCCGCCACGCAGGTTATACATGGCGTGGCGAAGCATCAACGGAAGGCTCTTGTTCACGGCTATTTCTGTTCCAGTGTAGTGGATCGGCCCCGCGCGTACAATTAATTCAATCCTGATCTTTTCTTTACGACTTCTTTATGTCCTGAGCCGTACTGTTGAACTGCAAGGCTCAACTATGGAGACGCGCGGCGAGTTTCGGATTGACCCGGGATGCCTGGAGACGGACGCGGTCGGCAGCGAACTGGAGGTGGTGATCCCCTATACCGAACCCTCGGTTACGGCGGCGGTTCTGAAGCGCGTCCCCATCCTCACGGCGGGCCTGAACGCCCGCGTCACCCTGGTTGCCGTGCACACGCTGCCGTATCCACTGCCTTTCGTCTGCCCCACTGTGGCGCATGCGCACCTGGTGGAGCAACTGGTGGAACTGGCCGGCCAATGCGCGTTGCCTGTCAATCCTCAAGTCGTCATGGCGCGCGGCCGCGAAGAAGGGTTCCGCTATGCCCTCAAGCCCGCATCCACCATCCTGGTGGGGACCTTCAAGCACTTGTGGCGGACCGGGGAAGAGCAGCTCGCGCGCTCCCTGGCCCGCGACGGCCACAAAGTCGCTCTCATACACGTCGAATAGGTGAATCATGCTAGATCTCGTGTTCGTGTTGCTTGCGATTCTGTTTTTCCTCGTCAGTTGGGCGTTTGTGAAAGGCTGCGACCGCCTCTAGGAGAACCCATGGAATACATATTGTCACTGATAGTCGCGGCGGCTCTTGGCGCGTATCTGTTCTACGCACTGCTTCGCCCGGAGAAGTTCTAGGAGACGCTCATGACTGGCAACGGATGGCTTCAAATTGCGCTGTTCTATTTGGTTTTGCTGGCGCTCACCAAGCCTTTGGGAGCCTACATGGCGAAGGTCTTCGCCGGAGAGCGCACGTGGATGCATCGTCTGCTGCGGCCGCTCGAAACGGGCATCTACAAGGTGTGCGGCATCGATGAAAATGGCGAGCAGCACTGGACCCGCTACGCCGGCGGCGTGTACGTGGGGCAACACTTGGCGTTCAATACGGCGGCGAGTTTCACCACCAACACCAACTGGCAATCGTACACGCCCGAAACCACCATGAGCTATCTCACGCAAATGATCGGGCTGGCCACGCATAACTTCTGGTCGGCTGCGGTGGGAATTTCCGTGGCCATCGCCTTCGTCCGCGGTTTTGCGCGCCATTCGGTGAAGACGCTGGGGAGCTTCTGGGTGGATTTCACGCGGGCGACGGTCTACATCCTGTTGCCGCTTTCGGTGGTGGGCGCGCTGCTGCTGGTTTCGCAGGGAGCGATTCAGAATTTCGATCCGTATACCAAGGCCGCCACGGTGGAAGGCGCAGCGCAGACCATTCCGCAGGGCCCGCTGGCGTCGCAGGAAGCCATCAAGATGATCGGCACCAACGGCGGCGGTTTCTTCAACGCCAACTCGGCGCATCCGTATGAGAACCCCACGCCGTTCTCGAACTTTCTGCAGATGCTCTACATCTTCATCATTCCCGCGGGCCTTACCTACACCTTCGGCAAGATGGTGAAGGACACGCGGCAAGGCTGGGCCATCTTCGCCGCGATGAGCGTACTGTTCTTTGCCGGGGTGTGGGTCACTTATTACTTCGAACAAGCCGGCAACCCCAACCTGACCAAACTCGGAATCGCCACGGCCGCCACCGACACCCAGCCCGGCGGCAACATGGAAGGCAAGGAGGTCCGCTTCGGAATTGCCAATTCCGCTCTGTTTACCACCATAACCACCGACGCCAGTTGCGGCGCGGTGAACAATGCGCACGACAGCTTGACGCCTATGGCCGGCCTGGTGCCGCTCATCAACATCGAACTGGGCGAAGTGATTTTCGGCGGTGTGGGCTCGGGGCTCTACGGCGTGCTGATGTTTGCTGTGCTTGCGGTGTTCATCGCCGGCCTGATGGTGGGCCGCACGCCCGAGTATCTGGGCAAGAAGATCGAGCAGAAGGAAGTCAAGATGATGATGCTGGCGGTGCTGGTGCTGGCATTCACGATTCTGGGATTCGCCGGCGCCGGCGTCAACCTGGGCACCGTCGGCAACAGTCTGGGAAATCACGGGCCACACGGGTTTTCGGAAGTTCTCTACGCGTACACTAGCGCCACCGGCAACAACGGCAGCGCATTCGCAGGCATCAACGCCAACACGCCCTACCTCGACACCACCATTGGCCTCGCGATGTTGTCCGGCCGATTCCTGATGCTGATCCCGCTGTTGGCCGCCGCCGGCAGCCTGGCGCAAAAAAAACTGGTCCCGGTATCGGCGGGAACCTTCCCCACGCACGGACCGCTGTTTGTGGCCCTGCTGGTGGGTGTGATGGTGATCGTGGGGGCCCTCACTTTCTTCCCCGCGCTCTCGCTGGGACCGATTGTGGAGCACTTCCTGATGCATGCAGGCAGACTTTGGAGCTAATGAACCCATGGCGACCACTATGACTCCTCCGACCGCTGATCCCGTTACGCTGATGCCCAAGAAGGGCTCGCGAGCGCGCCCGCTGTTCGACCGGACCATCATGAAGCGGGCGCTCAAGGACTCGTTCGTCAAATTGAATCCGCGCACCATGATGAAGAACCCGGTCATGTTCGTGGTGGAAGTGGGCGCGGCCATGACCACCATCTTGGCAGCCAGGGACATCGCGGCCGGCGCCGGCGTTGCCGGCTTCACCTTCCAGATCACGCTGTGGCTGTGGTTTACGGTGCTGTTCGCCAACTTCGCCGAAGCCATGGCGGAAGGCCGCGGCAAGGCCCAGGCCGACACGCTGCGCAAGACCAAGACGGAAACCACCGCGCGCCGCCTGGTGAACGGCAACGGAAAGACTGAGACGGTGGCCGCCACCCAACTGCGCAGTGGCGACCTGGTGCGGGTGGAGACGGGTGAGACCATCCCCGGCGACGGCGACGTCGTCGAAGGCATCGCCAGTGTGGACGAATCGGCCATCACCGGCGAATCCGCCCCGGTGATTCGCGAATCGGGAGGCGACCGGAGCGCCGTCACCGGCGGCACCAAGGTGCTCTCCGACTGGATCAAGGTGAAGATCACGTCCAACCCGGGCGAGACGTTCCTGGATCGCATGATCGCGCTGGTGGAAGGTGCCGAGCGGCAGAAGACTCCCAACGAGATCGCGCTCAATATCGTGATCGCGGGACTGACGCTGGTGTTCCTGCTGGCGGTGGTCACTCTGCACCCGTTCGCGATCTTCAGCGTCAATGCCAGCGGCAGCGGAACGGCCCCCAGCGTCACGGTGCTGATCTCGCTGCTGGTGTGCCTGATTCCGACGACCATCGGCGGCCTGCTCTCCGCCATCGGCATCGCCGGCATGGACCGCGTGATGCAGCACAATGTGCTGGCCATGAGCGGCAAGGCGGTGGAAGCCGCGGGCGATGTCAACACTTTGCTGCTGGATAAGACGGGCACCATCACGCTGGGGAATCGGCAGGCCGTGGAGTTCATTCCGCTGGGCAATGTAAGCGAAGCGGACTTGGCCGACGCGGCACAACTTTCCAGCCTGGCCGACGAAACTCCCGAGGGCCGCTCCATCGTGGTGCTGGCCAAGCAGAAGTACAACATCCGCGGGCGCGAAGTGGCGGCACACGAAGCCCACTTCATCCCTTTCACCGCGCAGACGCGCATGAGCGGCGTGGACATTGACGCCCGCCGCATCCGCAAGGGCGCCACCGATTCCGTAATCGAGTTCGTACATGAGCACGGCGGCTCAGCGCCCACCGAACTGATGGACGTCACCGAACGCATTTCGCGCTCCGGCGGCACACCGCTGGTGGTTGCCGATCGCGAGCGCGCGCTGGGCGTGATCCACCTGAAGGACGTGGTCAAGGGGGGAATGCGCGAGCGCTTCCAGCAACTGCGCGCCATGGGAATCCGCACGGTCATGATCACCGGCGACAATCCGCTGACCGCCGCGGCTATTGCCGCAGAAGCGGGAACCGACGATTTTCTGGCGCAGGCCACTCCCAAAGACAAGATGGACCTGATCAAGAAGGAGCAGGCCGGCGGCCGCCTGGTGGCCATGACCGGCGACGGCACCAACGACGCTCCCGCGCTGGCGCAGGCCGATGTCGGCCTGGCGATGAATACCGGCACCATGGCCGCCAAGGAAGCCGGCAACATGGTAGACCTCGACAGCAATCCCACCAAGCTGATCGAAGTGGTGGCCATCGGCAAGCAGTTGCTGATGACGCGCGGCGCGCTCTTTACATTTTCCATTGCCAACGACATCGCCAAGTATTTCGCCATTCTGCCGGCCATGTTCATGACCATGTATCCGGTAATGAGCAAGCTCAACATCATGGGTCTGCACAGCCCAGAGAGCGCCGTGCTGGCCGCCGTGATATTCAACGCGCTGATTATTATCGTGCTGATTCCGCTGGCGCTGCGCGGCGTGAAGTACAAGCCGATGAGCGCCGCGGCTCTATTGCGCCGCAATTTGTTGGTCTACGGCGTGGGCGGCGTAATTGCGCCGTTTCCCGGCATCTGGCTGATCGACCGGTTGCTGGGGCTTTTGCATTTGGCGTAAGAAGAGGAATGGCCACGGATGAACACGGATGAACGCAGACAAACAAACTATTTCTTATCCGTGTTTATCTGTGTTCATCTGTGGCTGAGTATGTGCTGGCCTTTAGGGAGACAAGTATGAAACAGCTCATGATTGCGATTCGCGTGACCGTGGCCTTCACGATTCTGACCGGCGTGGTGTATCCGCTGCTGGTCACGGGGCTGGCGAAGGCCGTGTTCCCGCACCAGGCGAACGGAAGCCTGATTCAGGCGAACGGGAAGACCATCGGCTCGGAACTGATCGGCCAGAAATTCACGCGCCCCGAGTATTTCCACGGCCGCCCCTCGGCCGCGGGAAGCGACGGCTACGATGGCCTTGCCTCCGGTGGCTCCAACCTCGGTCCCACCAATAAGGCTCTGGTGGATCGTGTCCAAGCCGACCTCAAGAAGTTCCACGACGAGAACCCCACGTTCACCGGTCCGGTGCCGGCCGACCTGCTGACGGGGTCCGGCAGCGGCCTCGATCCCGACATCAGCCCGGCTTCCGCGGACGCGCAGGTGGCGCGCGTCGCGGCCGCGCGCGGCGTGAGCGCGGATGCCTTGCGGCAACTGGTCGCGGCCCATACCGCGAACCGCCAGTTCGGCATCCTGGGCGAGCCGCGCGTCAACGTGCTGCGATTGAACCTGGCGCTGGACCAGGCCGCTCCTTTCAAGAAATAAAAAGTACTGCATTCATCATAAGGTAAGTATATGCGCACTTCGCTCACCAAGTTGCTGAGCCTGGCTTAGCCCTGCGCAGGTCCGCAGTAAGTTAGGCGGCGGACGACGATCCTAAGAGCCCGGTCAAGTCTGCCAAGGCGCCCGAAGAAGTCATCCCGGATAAGATCGGCCAGTTACAAAGGCAGTTCGATGGACGCTGCGGACAGCGCCGATAGCCGCATGGCGGAGGCAGCAAGCTCTGGCGATGGTTGTGTCATGACTTTGAAGGCATTACTTAGTTACTCGTTTGATAGCGGTACGCGCAGTGTTATGGTCGCCATAGAAAGTATCGATTAGCGTTTTCACGGGTTATGCTTCACAATCGGACGACACTCGTGTAAGTGCCGCGGCTATCGTAGCAGCACTGTTGTTATTTGGTATCCGGGAAGGCAAGACGAGGGAATATGAACATCCACAAACCTATACGAACTCTTTTGATCATCGGCATGGCGGCAGGACTGGCACCATCATGCGCCCGTGCCGACGATGCCGCGCTGGGATTCGGCGCCCTTTGTGGGGTCACACTGAATGCGGCCGGCCAGCCGGTCGGGATGGTGAGTGTCGCGATACACAGCGTGGACGGCAGCGCCGACCGCAGAGTGCTCAGCGATAGCGATGGAGTGTTCGTCGCCGATCATCTAAAACCCGGGCCTTATCAGATCATCGCGACCAAGGAAGGGCTGGCCAGTCCGCCTGCCACCACGGTGGAGGTCGCGCAAAACCAGACGGCTCGTCCCAGCCTGGTGCTTGCCGCAGTCGATCCCGCACCCCCCGCAACACTTGCGTCGTCCGCCGAGATTGAAAGGGAACTTGAGGCCATGAAAGAGCGCATTGCGGTGCTGGAGGGGGCGTTGAAGGCTCGTATAGCGGCGGAATCCACAGCGGCGGCATCGTCCGCAAAGCCGGCCGAAGCTGCGGCATTGCCACCCACGCCATTCCCGCCGCAACCACCGCCCGCTCCTCAAGCCGCGCCGGCCATTCCGGAAGCGCTGCAGGCCCCGGACTCCACTCCCGGAGTGGACAAGTTCACGCCGTTTGCGTACGGCGATTTTACCTGGCTCAACGGCACCCCGCGCAACAAAGACACTGTGCTGGACACGAAATTCTTCACCCCGGAAATTCGATTCGACACAAACTTCGTTGTCGATACAAATCAACCGAGGGACCACTCACTCGGCGGGTCGACCGAGGAGTTCCGGTCCGGCGAAGTCCAGGTGGAGCAGGCCAGTGTCGGCGGCGATTTCCACTGGCAAAACGTCAGGGGCAGGATTTTGACAATGTTCGGCATGTTCGCGACCACCACACCGCGCAACGACGCCAGCGCCGGAGTGGGCCAATGGGACCTGCGCGACGCGTACCGTTACGTCTCGGAAGCCTGGGGTGGCTATCACTTCAATGTGAACCACGGCCTGAACATCGACGCCGGGATTTTCGTGTCGTACATTGGTCTGTTCAGTTACTACAACTTCGATAACTGGACTTACCAGCCATCCTACGTGTCGTCCAATACGCCATGGTTCTTTAACGGTCTGCGGATTCAATGGTTCCCGACGAACAAGCTGAAAATCGAGCCCTGGATCGTCAACGGCTGGCAATCTTATGCCAAGTACAACGGCCACAAGGGCCTGGGAGGACAAATCTTATACCGTCCCCACGAGTGGCTTTCGCTGGTCTTCAACAATTACGGCAACGGTACGGATGACCTGGGTATTCCCGGCCGCTCGCGTATTCATACCGATGACAGCATCGAGGCTAGATATTACAACAAGCCCGACGAAGAAAAGGGCATCTCTAAGATGGCGTTCTCCTTTACGGCTGATGCGGGCTGTGAGTACGGCGCTGGCGTGACATGCCACGGCGGCAAGGGGGGGCCGAAGCAGGCGTTTTTGGGGTGGATGCTCTACAACCGGATTTGGTGGCACAAGGACACGTATGCCATCACGCTTGGCGGCGGTAAGATGAACAACCCGGGCCGCTATTTGACGCTACTCCCGCCCATCAACGGAGCGGATGCCGTCTCCGGTTCCCCTTACTTCACGGAGAATCCCGGGGACAAGGCCCACATGTGGGATACCACGGCCACCTTCCACTGGATGCCCAAGCAGTACATCACGTGGTGGGCGGAGACCGGTTATCGCCGCTCCGATATTCCCTATTGGTCGGGGAGGGGTGGCATTACGCCTCCGGGCGGAAATAACGGCTCCCCGGCAGACTACGTCTGCTCCAGCGGCGCCTCCGCCGGCACCGCGGTCTTAGCGGCCGCCTATACGGCTTGCGGCGGCCCCGGCAGTGTCTGGTTCCCGGATCTTCGACATAGCCAGTTCACCGTCGGCGTCGGCGTAATGGTCAAGTTCTAACGAAGTGCGTCTGTGAGATGGCGTGGCATTGACAGTCCTGTGGCGGCTCGCGCGATTCCTTAGTTAGCCCGGGTGGTCACAAGGCTGCGAACGCATAGCCTCCGCGCAGATTGGAGTGTTGGTCTTATGAATAGCGCTGTCGCCATGAAAAGCAAGAACTTGGTGTTTACTCTTGTGCCGCTTACCGTGCTTTCCCTTCTCACTCTCACTGGGTGTAAGAAAGCGGAAGCGGACCCGGCACAAGGGGCGCCGCCCAACCCCAACGTTGTTCCCTTTGCGGACGCCGCCCTATTCTCAGTGAATCATCCGGAGCAGTTTCCGCTGGCCACGGCGACCCAGCATCCCACCACCTCCGAGTTGGTCGTCACGGGAACAGTTACTCCCGACGTATCCCGCAACGTCCCGGTGGTCTCACTCGCTTCCGGACGCGTCGTGGCCATTCACGCGCGACTCGGCGACACGGTGCAAAAAGGCCAGTTGCTGCTAACTATTCGAAGCGACGACGTCTCGGCCGGCTATTCGAATTACCGAATGGCCGTCGCGGATGAGACTCTCGCCCGGACTCAATTCGAGCGATCCAAGGATCTGTACGATCACGGCGCGATCGCCCTGAACGATCTGCAGGTTGCGCAAGACACCGAAGCCAAGGCCAGGATAGCCGTAGAAACCTTGGGCGAGCATCTTCGTTTGCTCGGCAATGATCCCGACAAGCCGGCTTTCATGGTGGATATCTTCGCGCCGGTCTCCGGAGTGATCACCGATCAGCAAGTCACCAACGCAGCGGCCGTGCAGGCGTTCAATACCCCCAGCCCGTTCACCATCTCCGACCTGTCGTCCGTCTGGGTAGTCTGCGACGTGTATGAAAATGACCTGGCCAATGTGCGGCTCGGCGATTCCGCGGACATCGCTCTGAATGCGTATCCCGATCGCAAGTTCAAGGGAACGGTGAGCAACATCGGCTCGATTCTCGATCCCAGCCTGCGCACGGCCAAGGTCCGGATGGAAGTTCAGAATCCGGGGAACATGCGGCTGGGCATGTTCGTGAGGGCTACCTTCCGCGGTCAAACCACGGAGATGCACACCATTGTTCCGGCATCCGCCATCCTGCACATGCACGATCGCGATTTTGTCTACGTCCCCGCGCCCGGCAAGAAGTTTCGCCGCGTGGAAGTGGTCGGCGGAGATCTCTTGCCCGACAACGTGAACCTGCAAGAGGTCAAGTCGGGGCTGGCGCCAGGCGAACAAGTGGTTACGAACGCTCTGGTCCTGGACCACGTGCTCGCTCAATGACCGTAGTGCGGACATTGAGGACGGGGAGATACAGCCAGCACCTGAAGGCAGCAAAACAGGAAAGTAGCAAATGATTCGCGCTCTGGTAGATTTTGCTCTCAACAACAAATTCGTGGTGTTGGCCATTGCCGTCTTGTTGCTCGCTTGGGGAGCGATCTCGTTTCACAACCTGCCGGTGGAAGCCTATCCCGATATCGCCGACAACTATGTGACGGTCATTACCCAATGGGCGGGACGTTCCGCCGAAGAAGTGGAACAGCAGGTGACCATTCCGATCGAAATTCAAATGGCCGGAATGCCGCACATGACCTTTCTGCGTTCCGAGTCTATTTTCGGCCTGTCGTTCGTGATCATGATCTTCGACGACAGCTCCGTCAACGATTGGAACCGCCAGAAGGTGCTGGAACGGCTCACCCAGGTCAATCTCCCGAATGGACAAAATCTGCAGCCTCAAATCGGCACGGACTGGAGCACCACGGGTCAGATCTACTGGTACACGCTGAGAAGCACGAATCCCCGTTACGACCTGATGGAGTTAAGGTCCCTGGAAGACTGGGTTCTGCTCAAGCAGTTCAAATCCGTTCCCAACGTGGTCGACGTCTCCGACTTCGGCGGCACCGTGCGAGAGTACCAGGTGCGCGTGGACCCCAGCAAGCTGGTGTCGTATGGATTGAGCATCGGCCAGGTGGAGCAGCAGCTTTCCAACAACAACATCAATGCCGGCGGCAGTTTCGTCGAGGAAGGCATGCAGCAGATGAACGTGCGCGCGCTGGGGCTCTTCAGCACCGTGCACGACATCGAGCAGACCATGTTAAAGACCCAAAGCGGCACCGCCCTTCGGGTGAAAGACGTCGCCCTCGTGGCTCAGGGCCCGAAAATCCGCTTGGGCCACATGGCCAGAGCCAACCACGTGGAGGACGGGCGCATCATCGACGAGCCGGATGTCATCCAGGGCGGGGTGCTGATGCGCAAAGGCGCCGAGGAGCAACCCACACTCCAGGCGATTCACAAGAAAGTCTACGAACTCAACCACGGCATCCTGCCTCCCGGCGTGGAGGTGGTGCCCATGCTGGATCGCACCGATCTGCTTCATTTCACTTTGCATACGGTAATGCACAACCTGATCGAAGGCATGCTTCTGGTCAGCGTCATCCTTTTCCTGTTTCTTCTCAATGCCCGAGCCGCACTCATCGTCGCCCTCACGATTCCTTTCTCTCTGCTCTTTGCCTCGATCTTTCTGGATTTGAGCCACATTCCGGCGAATCTTCTCTCGCTGGGCGCGCTGGATTTCGGAATGGTGGTGGATGGCGCGGTGGTCATGGTGGAAAACATTATCCGGCATCTGAACAAAGATCGCCGCGGCGCCTCGGGACCCGCGAAAACCACCGCGGAGATCATCCGCGAGGCTTGCCATGAAGTGCAGCGGCCGGTCTTTTACGCCATCGCCATCATCATCACCGCCTATATGCCGATCTTCACGCTGCAACGCGTGGAGGGCCGGCTATTCAGGCCAATGGCCTGGACGGTCGTGCTGGCTCTACTCGGAGCGATGACGTTTTCGATTCTCGTCGCTCCCGTGCTGGCCGCCACCTTTTTCCGTAAGGGAGTTCGGGAACGGCGCAATGCGGTCCTGGACTACCTGGTGGAACGGTACCGCCGGCGGCTGCGCTGGGCCGTTCGACATCGCTGGGTAGTCGCTTGCGTGGCTATGGTTTCGTTAGCCGGGACGGTCTATCTGGGCTTTGGCGGCGTCATTGGCGCGGAATTCCTGCCGCACCTGGATGAAGGCGCTATTTGGGCGCGCGGCACTTTGGCGAACAGCACCAGTCTTTCGGAGGGCGAGAAATTCACCAACAACTGCCGCTGGGTTTTCGCATCGTTCCCGGAGGTGAAAACAGTCGTGTCGCAGGTTGGCCGGCCCGATGACGGAACCGATACCGGCGGGTTCTCCAACACCGAGTATTTCGTCGACTTGAAGCCGCATGAGCAATGGCGCCCGGTATTTCATAAGAACAAAGAGGAACTGATCGCCGCCATGAATCGCGCGCTGGAAAAATACCCGGGGGCAGAGTGGAACTTCTCACAGCCCATCGAAGACAACGTGGGAGAAACGCTTACCGGCACCAAGGGCTCGCTGGCGCTCAAGATTTTCGGGGATGACTTGAAGATTCTCGAGCAGAAGGGCGAAGAAGTCACCGCCGTCATGTCGGGCATCGCGGGCATGCATGACGTCAAGCTGTTGCGCGATTTCGGCCAGCCGAATCTCGACTTAAGCATCGACCGCAGCCAGGCGGCCCGTTTTGGAATCAACGTGACGGACATACAAGACGCCGTCCAGACAGCCGTGGGCGGAAACGCGGTGAGTCAGGTACTGATCGGCGAGCAGCGGTACGACGTGGCAGTACGCTACCAGGAACCGTATCGTAATACCGCCCAGGCCATCGCGAAGGTTCGCCTGCTTTCCCCTTCGGGAGAGCGGGTGTCTCTGGCGCAGTTGACTAACGTAGAGGTCAAGGACGGCGCCTACGACATCTACCGGGAAGGCAACAGCCGCTATGTGGCAGTGACCTTCAGCGTGAGAGGCCGGGATCTGGGGACCACGGTCGAAGAGGTGATCCGGAAGATCGGTCAAAAAGTGAAGCTCCCGCCGGGTTACAGCATTGGTTGGTCGGGCGAATACGAGAGCGAAAAACGGGCCGAAGCGCGGCTGGCCCTCATCGTGCCCCTGACAATTCTCGTCATCTTCATCATTCTCTACACCATGTTTCGCTCGTACAAATGGGCGCTGCTCATTCTATTAAACGTAGGCCTGGCGCGCGTCGGCGGCTTCCTGGCTCTGCTGATTACCGGAACTTATCTCAGCGTGTCCTCGGGGGTCGGCATGTTAGCGCTCTTTGGCGTGTCGGTGCAAACCGGCGTCATCATGGTCGAATACATCAACCAGCGCCGGGCCCGAGGGCACTCGATCGAGGATTCTGCGGTGGAAGGCGCGGTCCTGAGACTCCGGCCCATCATGATGACCATGCTGGTGGCAACGCTGGGACTCCTGCCGGCGGCGCTATCGCACGACATCGGATCCGATTCGCAGCGGCCTTTCGCGATTGTGATCGTGGGCGGCCTGATTTCCGATTTGCTGCTCAGTATTGTTCTGCTGCCTACGTTTTATGTCTGGATCGCCCGGGATGGCGACCAACTTCCCGCACCGGAGGGTTCGTAAGGGCCTATGAGAACTCAGCGCGCAGTTTTGCCTGTGAAAAACATCCGGGTTATCCTGGCGTCCGCCGGTGTGTTGGGCGGCTTGCTGCTCACGGATTCGGCGTTCGCGCAGCAGGAACCTGTCACCGTTACGCTGGATCAAGCCATCCAAATGGCGCTCCAGCACAATCACACGTTGCAGGCGGCCCGGACTACCATCCAACAGAGCCAGGCCGCGGAAGTCACCGCCAATCTACGCCCCAATCCTGCGTTCTTTACCGACTGGGAATACCTGCCGGTTTTCACCCGCCAGCAAGGCACGTCCACGGCCGACTACCTCCAGAACTCGACCGAGGCCGACATGGGGTTGAGTTACCTGATTGAACGCGGCAACAAGCGGGCGCGCCGCTTGGATGCTGCCAAAAGCGCAACTGCCGTAACACGGTCGCAGGTGACCGATGGCGAGCGCGGTCTCACGTTTCAGGTTGGCTCTCTCTTTATCAATGTCCAGCTTGCGCAGTCGACCCTCGAACTCGCGCAGATGGACCTGAAAAGCTTTCAGGGAACCGTCGGCATCAGCGAAATCCAACACAAGGATGGCGCCATCAGCGAGAACGACTACCTGAAGATCAAGCTCCAGTTGCTGCAATTTGAATCGGACGTACAGCAGGCGTTGCTCAACAAGGCCCAGGCGCTGTCGGATCTTCGTCAACAACTGGGTTACGAGTCGGTGCCCGCCACGTACGACGTCGCGGGTGAATTCGAATACCAGCCACTGCTGGTCACGGTCGAAGAAATGCAAGCCAAGGCCCTGCGGAATCGTCCCGATCTGCGCGCGGCGGTGTTGGGTGTTACGGCCGCCAACAGCCAATATGCTCTGGCCAAGGCCAATGGGAAGCACGATCCCACCATCTCGGCCAATTACTCGCACGTCAACGGCATCAGTACGGCCACTTGGGCGTTCAGTATTCCGCTGGCGATTTTCGACCGGAACCAGGGCAACATTGCGCAAACACGCATTGCCATCCGGCAGGCGGAGGAACAGCAGAAGGCGTCCAACGGGCAGGTGCTGACGGACGTGAAAGACGCGTATGAGGGGCTGCAGGAGAGCGCGAAAATAGCCCAGCTCTTGAAATCCACCTATCTCGATGTGGCCCAAAGGAGCCGCGATATTAGCGAATACGCGTACCGGCGCGGCGCCGTGGCGCTTCTCGATTTCCTGGACGCCGAGCGGACCTATCGCGCCACCCAACTCGCCTACCGCCAGGCGGTGGCGGCTTACTTGACGGCATTGGAGCAACTTCGCCAGGCGGTGGGAACGAGGAACCTGCTTTGATCCCGGTTCTGACGCCCGTTTGGCACGCCCTTGTACCAGAATGATCTTATGACAAGAGAAGAGATACGTGCGCGTATTGAGGAGATCGGAATCATCCCGGCGATACGCGTGTCTACCGCCGAGGATGCCCTGTTTGCCGCGGAAGCGGTCTGCGAGGGCGGCATCCCCATTGTCGAAGTGACTATGAGCGTCCCGGGCGCCGTCGAGGTCATTGGCGAACTGACGCGTCATCACCCAGGAGTTCTTGTGGGCGCCGGCACGTTGTTTCGTGTGGAAACGGCACGCCGTTGCCTGGACGCTGGAGCGGCCTTCCTGACCACGCCGGGACTCGATCTTGAGATCGTCAACTTTGCGCTGGGGTGCGGGGTGATGGTCTTTCCGGGTGCCTTGACGCCTACCGAGGTTGCGGCCGCCTGGAAGGCTGGTTCCGATTTCGTGAAGGTCTTTCCGTGCTTTGCGAACGGCGGCCCCGCCTACATCCAGGCTCTCAAGGGGCCTTTCTCGGAAGTCCCCATGATCGCTTCCGGCGGTGTGAATCAAATGAACGCCATGGATTTCATTCGGGCGGGGGCCGTGGCGCTGGGCATCGGGCGGGACTTGATTCACCAGGATGCCATCAAACGCCGCGAGCGGGGCTGGATCACCGAACTGGCGCGGCGGTACACGAAGATCGTGGCCGACGCGCGCAAAATACAAAAGGAGGCCGGCGTATGACACGCACAATGCCCTTGCGACGGATTATCCTGTGAGAGATGCCGACTCCGACCGACCACCGGCCCGATCCCGAAGAGCTGCTGCGCCGCGTCCAGAACACGGAGCGCCGCGAAAGCCGCGGACGCCTCAAGATTTTCCTGGGGTACGCCTCGCGTGTCGGCAAGTCGTTCCGCATGTTCGATGAGGGCCGGCGCCGCAAGGAGCGCGGCCAGGACGTGGTAGTGGGCGCGGTACAGCGCGAGGTCACGCCGGACATCGCGGAGATCCTCTCGCGCCTGGATGTAGTGCCTACCATCCCGGCGAAACACGCGGGCCGGAGCTACGAAGTGATGGATATGACCGCGCTCTTTCGCCGCCACCCGCAGGTCTGCCTGGTGGACGGCCTGGCCTACGATAATCCTCCCGGGAGCCGCAATCCGCAGCGGTGGCAGGATGTGAAAGAACTCCTCGACCGCGGCATCGCGGTGATCAGCGCCGTCAACCTCCAGCATATCCGCGAGCAGCAGGACGAAGTGGAGCGGATCACCGGAAAGCGCGCCGCCAACAGCATTCCCCAGGAATTCCTCCACGAAGCCGATGAAATCGAGGTGGTGGACGCCCCGCCCGAAGCCCTTGCGGATCGCACCGGAAACAAGAATATCCTCGATTCCCGGAGCCTGGCGGAACTGCGCGAACTGGCCCTGCTGCTGGCCGCCGACGTGGTGGACCGCCAGTTGCAGGATTATCTGGAGGCGCATGACGTGGCCGCGCGGTGGGGCGCGCAGGAACGCATCCTGGTCTGTATCACCGCGCGCAGCGACGCCCGCGAAATGCTCAGAAGCGGCTTGCGCAACAAAGCCCGCTTCCACGGCGCGCTGCTCGTGGCCTACGTGGAGCAGACCGATCTTCGCGGGGCCGATCGCGACAAGCTGGACGCCAACCTGGCGCTGGCGCGCGAACTGGGCGCCGAAGTGCACTGCCTGCAAGGCCTCGACTTTGTCCAGACTATTTTGGATTTCGCCCGCGAACAGCGCATCACCCAACTCTTCCTGGGCCACTCGGGCCGCCCGCAGCGAGCGTGGTTCGGGCGCACTCCGGTGGACCGCCTGATCGATGGCGCCGACGGTTTTGATGTGCGGCTGTTCCCGCACGGGGGCAAGTCGTGAGCACAGCGACCAAGGGGCGGCTCAAGATCTATCTGGGATACGCCGCCGGCGTGGGCAAGACGTACCGCATGCTGCAGGAGGCCCAAGCCCTGCGGCAGAAGGGCGTCGACATTGTCATCGGGTACTTTGAATCGCACGGCCGCCAGGAAACCATTGCGCAAACCGAAGGCCTGGAAGCGGTCCCGCGCCGCATCCTGACGTACAACGGCTCACAGTTCGAAGAAATGGATGTCGAAGCAGTGCTCCGGCGCAAACCGGCCGTAGCCCTGGTGGACGAACTGGCCCACACCAACGTGCCGGGAAGTGAGCGCCTCAAACGCTGGGAGGATGTTCACGCGCTACTCGAGGCCGGAATCGACGTTCTCACCACCATGAATGTCCAGCACCTGGAGAGCCTCAACGACCAGGTCTTTCATGCCACCGGCATTCATGTGCGCGAAACCATACCCGACTGGGTGGTGGACGAAGCCAACGAACTGGAGTTTATCGATCTCCCTCCCCGCGCGCTTCGCAACCGGCTGGAGCGCGGCGTGGTATATGCGCCGGAAAAGGCGCGCAGCGCCATGGAGAATTTCTTTACTGAGACTAACCTCACGGCGCTCCGCGAAATGGCGCTGCGCCACACCGCGTACGAGGTGGAAGAGAAATTGGTTGCCAACCCGGCTACGGCGAGCGATACTCCCGGCGCCGCGCCCGATTCACCGGCTCCCGCGCGTACCGAGCGGATCCTCATCTGCCTCACCGGCCGGCCTTCGTCCGCCATATTGATCCGGCGCGGCAAGCGGGTGGCCGATTATCTTCATGCCGACTGTCTGGCGGTGCACGTGAAGGTAAACGAGACCGATCACGAGGCGGTGGAGCGCCACATGAGCTTTGCCCGCAATCTGCGCATCGAGACGAATGTCGTACAATCAAGAGATGCGGCGCGCGCCATTACCGAATTCGCGCGCTCCAAGCAGATCACCCAGATTTTCATGGGACGCTCTCTGCCCAAGCCGTGGTGGAAAGCGTTTCGCGAGACCGTGGTGCAGCAGGTAGTCCGCCAGGCGCGCGATCTGCAGATTACGATTGTGGCTGAACGGCGCCGCTCCGGTACGACGTGAGCTAAATGCGACTCTGGGTATTCGCCGCTGTCTTGTGTGCTCCCGCGCTGGCCGCCGATCCGGCCACGCTCGACGAGGCCCTCGGCCGTCTGTACAGTTTCGATTTTCCCGGCGCCCATGCGGCGCTCAATCGCTATATCGCGATCCATCCCGATGAAGCGCTGCCCTATGCATTCCGGGCTTCGGCGTACCTTTTTTATGAACTCGACCGCCTGGGCGTGTTGGAGAGCGAATTCCTGATGGATGACGACCGCATCGTGGCGAAGACCCGCCCCGAGCCCGACCCCGCCATCCGCAAGCAGTTTTTCGCGGCATTAGACGACGCGCAACACCGCGCCGAAGCGGCGCTCAAAACCAATCCCAACGACCGTTCGGCGCTATTTGCCATGGTGGTCGCGAGCGGCGTGGCCACGGACTATATGGCGCTGGTGGAAAAACGCCAGATCGGAAGCCTCTCGCCCGCCAAGCGGGGCAACGGTTACGCGCAGCGCCTGCTCAAGCTCGATCCCACGTTTTACGACGCCTACCTGACTTCCGGCTTCTCCGAATACATGGTCGGCAGCCTGCCGTTCTTCATCCGCTGGTTCGTGCATTTCGACAGCGTTCAGGGCGACAAGCAGCGCGGCGTGCATCAACTCGAACTGGTGGCCCGCGACGGCCATTACCTCAAGCCGCTGGCCAAGGTCTTTCTGGGGATTATCGATTTGCGCGAGAAAAAGCCGCGCGAAGCGCAGAGGCTGTTGGGCGAGCTGGCGCACGATTATCCGGCGAACCCGCTCTACCAAAAGGAACTCGACAAGCTGAACGTGCGGTTCGGCATCGGGGCGAACTGAGAGCCGGGGTGTCGCCCTGAATATCCCCTGGCGGGATATGGGAGCCGGTAAACTGGGCCTAGGTTAACCACCGGGAGAAGACATGTGGAACAGCGGGAGCAGTCGATACGATCCTTCGCCGAAAACCTGAGCAAGCTCGGCATGGAGGTGTGCGACGTCGTCGGCGATCTTGATGAAGTGTCTGAACGCGTGCGGCGACAGGCCGAAATGGCCGAGCAGGCGCGAACCGCGGTCGCCGGGACCACTACCGGTAACGCTCAGATTTCAGCGGCGGCGCGAGAGACGCGGGACTTGGCGCGTAGAACACATCAGCAAGTCCTCAGTTCACAGGCCACCTTGGATTCTTCGCTGGAGGCGATTCACGGACTCACAGAGGGAGTGGGCGTTGTTAGCCACAAAATCGCCGCGCTCCAGGAAGCGTTATCGCTGGTCCGAGGTGTGGCGGGCGAGATCGCTAGAATTGCAAAGCAGACGGATCTTCTGGCTCTGAACGCTACCATTGAGGCAGCACGCGTTGGCGAGGCGGGGCGGGGATTCGCGGTGGTTGCGGCAGAGGTGAAGCAACTAGCGCGCGAGACCGGTGCGGCGACCAATCAAATTGAATCGACCATAGGCGAGTTAACGGCCCAGATCGAGATGCTGGTCGAGGATGGGCGCAAGAACCTGACACGGGCCGAAACGGTCCGGACGAGTTCGAGTACCATCACTGAGATGATGACGGAAACTGGCCGCGGCGTGATGGAGGTCGGCACGCACGCGGGCCATAGAGTGAAGCCATGATGGGCTTGACGGCGGAAATCGGCTTTGAAACGGCAGACTCGCCTTTCATCCGGGCTGCCCAGGAGGCAGCCGCCCGAGTCGCCGCCGTATTTGAGGAAGCTCTGGCACGCGGGGAGATCAGCGAGGCGGAACTCTTCAGCCGTGACTACCAGCCCATCGCACGCACCGATCCCCCGCAGTACCTCACAAGCTTCACCAACTTCGCCGACCGGAACCTGCCGGCGATTCTAGAACCCCTCAGAAGGATGGATGAACGCATCCGGTTTTCCGTCACGGTTGATGAAAATGGCTATTTGCCTACCCACAATGAGATCTTCTCGAAGCCACAGGGAAAAGATCCGAAGTGGAACGAAGCCAATTGCCGCAATCGGCGCATCTTCAGCGACCGTACTGGATTGGCCGCGGCGCGCAATGCGAAGCCGTTCCTGATTCAGACATACCGACGAAAAATGGGTACCGGAAGGTTCGTCATGATGAAGGATGTCTCCGCGCCCATATGGGTGCGTGGCCGGCACTGGGGCGGTTTCCGCATCGGGTACATGGCCTGAGGACCGCCCTTCGTCGCGGCCTTGCTATCGACGATCCAGGCCGGTAAAAGCCGAGGAAGTCAGCGTGGGCGCCATGCGCTATCATCTTTCCTGTTCATGCTTCGGCTGCTTGTTTTCGGGGCTCTGGCCCTGACCTGCTCAGCCACAGGTCTTGGGGTTGAAGGCCGGTCTTTTTCGAGATTTTCGCAAGGATGGCAGGGCCGAGTTCCTCGGAATCGTGGAATGAGAACGGATCGTCGGGCCATCCGGTCCGCTGTAGAGCAGCGAATACACGGCGCGCCTTCGCCGCGGGCCAAGACTCATGCGGCAATGTCGAACACAGCATCAGCCGAATCAGGAGGCAACTCGCCGTGGGCGATCCGGTCCAGGACAATCTCCCGCGCGGCAGACTGTGCCCGTTGAATTGCATCCTGCTTAGAGTCGCCGTACAGGAGAACGTTCAGCTCCGGCACCTCGGCGATCCAACGGCCATCGAGTTCGCGGTCCAGCTCAATTGTGAGCTTCATAGCCACAGCTTAGCACGCACACCCGACGGAGGCTGCGATCCGGTGGGTGACGCCATCTCCCAGAAGAGGACTTCCTGGGCGCGTGGGTTCACTTCAGGTGTCGGGCGTGAGACGACAAGTTGTCGTCGCGCGGCACCAACGCAGGCAACCTCGACCGTCCCGAATTTTCCTGAATTGCGTTCGTCGTTTAGTGTCCCGCCACGAAGTCGATGGTTTTCGCTACCCCGGCGCGAATCTGGTAATGTGAGTTCTTGAACCATGGGCCATCCCCTTCAGCCGCGATCTTTGCAAACCCGCGGACGGCCAGAAGTTCACCGCCAACGGGATCGCATACGCCCTCCGAGGCAAACTCGGCGACGGTCGCGGGGATAAACCCTCGGGAGAGGCGACTCAGAGAGCGATATTCTCGTTCGTCCTGACGTACCATTGAACAGGAGCGCAGATCATGGCGAGTCTCGAAACGAGGACGGCGACGAAGGAGTTACGCGAAGTTCAGGAGCACATCGAAGTAATACAAAAGATGGCTCATAGCGTGTACAACACGTTAGGGTGTGGCTACGATGAGATTATCTATAAAGAAGCCCTAATGGTTGAATTGCGAAATGCCCACATCTCGTACGAACGGGAAAGATATGTGCCCATCCTCTATGGACCACGTGTGATAGGTACAGGAAAAGCAGATATCGTTGTGATCCCGACCGAAGGTCTATCGGTTCCCATCGAATGCAAGAA
>JBEKQS010000106.1:0-16900 GCA_049519475.1 Bryobacteraceae bacterium
CTTCGCGCAGGATGAAGTTCCCCAAGGCAGAGGTGGCCGCGGCGGCGACAATCAAGACCCCATCAACGCTCGCACCTTCGCCAGCCTGCGGGCGCGCCAGATCGGCCCTGCCATGATCTCCGGCCGCGTCTCGCAAATTGCCATGTTCCCCGACGGCTCCAACCACTACCTGGTGGCGGAAGCCTCTGGCGGCATCTTCTCGACCACCAACAACGGAACCACCTGGACCCCCATCTTCGATACCTATGGCTCTTACTCCATCGGCTGGGTCACTATCGACCCCAAGAACCCCTCGATCGTTTGGGTGGGCACCGGTGAGAACAATAACCAGCGCAGCGTCTCCTTCGGCGACGGTGTCTATAAAAGCGAGGATGGCGGGCGCACTTTCCACAACGTTGGCCTCAAGCTTTCGGAGCACATCGCCCGCATCGTGGTGGACCCGCGCGATTCCAACGTCGTGTATGTCGCCGCGCCCGGTCCCCTCTGGAAAGGCGGCGGCGAACGCGGTCTCTATAAAACCACCGACGGCGGTAAGACCTGGTCGCAGAGCCTCATCAAGGTGGACGAGTACACCGGGTGCTCCGACGTCGTCATGGATCCCAAGAATCCCGATATCCTGCTGGCGGCCACGCACCAGCGCCAGCGCAGCTATTTCGGAATCATTCACGGTGGGCCCGGCAGCGCCCTGTGGCGCACCATCGACGCCGGTAAGACGTGGACCAAGGTCAGCGGCGGGGTGAGCGGTGGAATCCCCGGTGGCGACCTCGGCCGCATCGGCCTGAATTACGCTCCCACCAATGCCAACATGATCTACGCCATGGTGGAGGCCAATGAAAACCGCGGCGGCCTGTTCCGCTCCACCGATGACGGCGTCACGTGGGAGCGCCGCAACCCCACCGATCAGCAGGGCCAGTATTACGCCAAGGTGCAGGTGGACGCCGGCGATGCCGAGCGCGTCTACGTGATGGGCGTCAACATCGAAGTCTCCGACGATGGCGGCCGCAATTTCACCCAACTCGGCACCCGCAACAAACACGTGGACAACCACGATATCTGGGTGGACGCGAAGAACACCAATCACTACCTGGTGGGTTGCGATGGCGGCCTCTACGAAACCTATGATCGCGCGGCCACCTGGATCTTCAAAGGCAATCTGCCGACCGGCCAATTTTATGACGTCACCGCCGACGAAGACGCGCCGTTCTACCACGTCTACGGCGGCACGCAGGATAACAACAGCATCGGCTGCGCGGCCCGCACCAAGAACACCATGCTTACCAACGCCGATTGCTTCGTCACCAACGGCGGCGACGGTTTCTATTCGCGCGTCGATCCCAAGGATCCCAGCACGGTTTACGCCGCCAGCCAGAACGCCGGCGTTGTGCGCTTCGATCGCCGCACCGGCGAGCGCGTCTCCATCGAGCCGCAGCCCGACAAAGGCGATCCGGCTCTGCGCTGGAACTGGGACGCGCCTTTCATGATCAGCCCGCATTCCAACACGCGGCTGTACATCGGCTCGCAGAAACTCTACCGCAGCGACGACCGCGGCGACACCTGGCGCGCCGTCAGCCCCGACCTCACCCGCGCGCTGGATCGCAACAAGCTGCCCCTGATGGGCAAGATCTGGCCTATCGACGCCATCCAGAAAAACGTCTCCACCGCGCTCTACGACAATATTTCGTCGATGGCGGAATCACCCAGGAAGGAAGGGCTGATCTACGTCGGCACGGACGACGGCCTGGTGCAGGTGACCGAAGACGGCGGCAAGAACTGGCGGAAAATCGATAAGCCCGCGGGCGTGCCGGAAAACGCCTACGTGCAGCGCATCGTGGCCTCGCAGCACGATGCCGGCACCGTGTACGTGGCTTATGAAAATCACCAGAACGGCGACTTCAAACCCTATCTCATCAAGAGCACCGACATGGGCAAGAGCTGGGTAAACATCTCCGGCAATCTACCCGAGCGCGGCGGCGTCTATGCCATCGCCGAAGACCACGTCAACAAGAACCTGGTTTTCGCCGGCACCGAATTCGGCCTCTATTTCACCAATATCGGCGGCGAAAAGTGGATCAAGCTGAACGTCGGCGTACCTACTGTCATGGTGCGCGATCTCGCCATCCAGAAGCAGATGGACGACCTGGTGATCGGCACCTTTGGCCGCAGCATCTACGTGCTGGACGATTACAGCCCGTTGCGCGTGGCCACGCCCGAGATGATGCAGAAGGACAGCGCTATTTTCCCGGTGCGCAAGGCGCTTGAATACATTCCGTACAACCCCGGCGGCGATCTCGGCACGGCCTATTTCCAGACGCCGAATCCGCCCGCAGGCGCGATGATCACCTTCAATTTGAAAGACGCGATCCGCACCAAGGCGCAAGACCGGCAGCAGAAGGAACGCCAGGCCATCCAACGCGGCGAAACGCCGCCCTATCCCACGCCCGAAGAACTCCGCGCGGAATCGCTGGAAGAGCCGCCGGCGATTCTGGTCACCATCAAGGACGCCAAGGGCAACGTGGTGCGGCGCCTGGATCAACCGGCCACGCAGGGCCTGCATCGCTTCACCTGGGACCTCCGTAGCCAGGGCGTCGGCCTGGCGGCATCCATCCCGCTGGGCGGCGGCGCCGCTGGCGGCGGTGGACGCGGCGGCGGCGGATTCCCCGCCGGTGGTGGCGCTGCCGGCGGCGGTGGCCGTGGCGGCGCAGGTGGCGGCGGCGCCGACATCGATCCCGAACTGCTGGCGGCCTTCGGCGGCGGTGGCGGGCGCGGCGGTGGCGGCGGCGCGTTAGTGCTGCCCGGCAAATACACCGTGGCGCTGGCCAAGCGCGTCAACGGCGTGGTCACCGACCTGCCCGGCTCCGAGACGATTGAGGTGGCCGGCGCCACCCCGGCCACCCAGGAAGAACGCACCTCGATGGTCGAGTTCCAGGAAAAGCTGGGTAAACTCCAGAAGGCCCTGACCGCCACCACGGAGGCCGCAACCGAAGCCGGCACGCGCCTGGATTCCATCAAACGGGCCATCGACGCCACGCCGTCGCTGGCACCCAAGTTGCACGAGACCGCTCTCAACCTGCAGCGCGAGCTCGACTCGATCAACCTGGCGCTGAGCGGCGATCGCATCTGGCGCTCCCACAATGAAGGAACGCCCGCATCCATCTCCGAGCGCATCCAGGCCGCCGCCGGCCCAACCCGCGGCACCACCGGCCATCCGACCAGGACGGCCATGGAGCAATATCAGATCGGCTCCGACGAGTTGGCCGTACAGATTCCGAAACTGAAGAAGCTGATCGAGACGGATATTAAGAATCTCGAGAAACAACTGGACGCGGCGGGCGCGCCTCCAACCCCGGGGCGGCTGCCGGATTGGAAAGGCGGGAAGTAGATTACGGTTCTGAAATTCCAGGGGCAGGTTGAGGCCTGCCCCTGCAAGTTGAAGCCGCATCGGTACGGGTAAACAAAAAGGCGACTGAGCAGGCGATCCATAACTGATTGCGGCCGAAGAATGGCCTTGACAATGGGGGCCACCTCCCACATCGCACGAAGGCCGAACCGATCGCGTGGAACCAAGTGAACTGAAACCACTGGCCAGAAGGAATCAGAATTAGCGCGCGCGTGCGGGTTCCGAACGGCCTCAGGCCGGTATCATCGCGGCCAGCATGGCGCGCAGGGCCTGGCCGCGATGGCTGACGGCGAATTTTTCACTGGCGCCGGCTTCGCCAAATGTGCAGCCTAACTGCGGGCAGAAGAAAAGCGGGTCGTATCCGAAGCCGCCGTCGCCGCGGGATTCGTGGAGGATGGCGCCTTCCACGGCGCCGCGCCATACGCCGCGCAGTCCGCCCGCTTCCACCAGCGCGATGGCGCAGACGAAGCGAGCGGTGCGGCCGGAGACGCCGCGGAGCTTTTCGAGCAACAGGCGGTTGTTGGATTCGTCGGTGGAGTGCGCGCCGGAGAATCGCGAGGAGTAGACGCCCGGCGCGCCGTGGAGCGCGTCCACTTCCAAGCCGGAATCGTCCGCGAATAAGGGGCCTGTCACATGTCTCGCGTAGTGGCGCGCCTTGAGGATGGCGTTGGCCTCGAAGGTCTCGCCGTCTTCGGCGCAAGGCTCGAGCTGTTTGAAGCCGGGCACGAGCTCGATGTCGACGGGCGCATGGCCGGCGGCCAGGCGGAATTCGCGCAGCTTGCCGGGGTTTCCGCTGGCGCAAAACAGGTGGATCAAAAGCGTACGGCCTTTTTCTGGATTTCGATCAACTGGCCGATGCCGCCGCGCGCCAATGCGACCAGGCGCGCCATCTGATCGTCGTCGAAGGCCGAGTGCTCGGCGGTGGCCTGCACTTCGACGAACTTGCCGGCGCCGGTCATGACCACGTTCATGTCGACGTCGGCCTGGGAATCCTCTTCGTAGCAAAGATCGAGCATGGGGACGCCGCGGACCAGGCCGACGCTGGTGGCGGCCACGGCATCTCTGAGCGGCATGGACTTGAGCGCGCCGAATTCCACCAGCCGGCGCAACGCCAGCGACAGCGCCACGAACGCCCCGGTGATGGAGGCCGTGCGCGTGCCGCCATCGGCCTGCAGGACATCGCAATCGACGACCACGGTGCGCTCGCCGAGCGCCGCGCCATCCACCACGGCGCGCATGGAGCGGCCGATCAGACGCTGGATTTCGTGCGTGCGGCCGGAGACGCGGCCCTTATTGACCTCGCGCGGGGTGCGGCGCGCGGTGGCGCGCGGCAGCATGGCGTATTCCGCCGTCACCCAGCCCTTGCCGGAGTTGCGCATGAACTGGGGCACGCCATCTTCCACTGTGGCGGCGCACAGCACCTGGGTATTGCCGACCTTAATCAGGGCGGAGCCCTCGGCGGTCTTTAGGAAGCCGGTTTCAATTACGACCGGGCGCATGCCGTCCGGCGGCCGATTATCCGTTCGCATTTTTCATCACAAGGAAGAGCAGGAGCATCACCAACGCCATGGCGCCGATCACCAGGACCACGCAGGGCACGGCGCCCGCCGGCGTAGAGGCCCTCTTGCGTTTTCCCTTGAACGGCCTGAACTTTGCCATCAGTGCGATGGTAACACCCGTCTTGACCGCTACAATGGAAGAACCCATGTCGTCTTCCGCGGCCGCCCGTTATGAAGCGGTGATCGGGCTCGAAGTTCACGCGCAACTCGCCACCGCGACCAAGATTTTTTGCGGATGCCCCACCAGTTTCGGCGCGCCGCCCAATACCAACGTGTGCCCGGTGTGCCTGGGATTGCCGGGCGCCTTGCCGGTGCTGAATCGCGCGGCCGTGGAACTGGCGGTGACAGCCGGGCTGGCGCTCCATTGCGGCATCCGGGCGCAATCGCGTTTCGCGCGCAAAAATTATTTCTACCCCGATTTGCCGAAGGGCTACCAGATCTCGCAATACGATGAGCCGCTGGCCGAATGCGGGCACGTGGACATCGTAGTGGAGGGCCGCGCAAAACGCATCGGCGTCACGCGCGTCCACATGGAAGACGACGCGGGCAAGAGCATCCACGACGGCTTCAAGGATTCGGACCGGTACTCCTACGTGGACCTGAACCGCAGCGGCACGCCGCTGATCGAAATCGTCAGCGAGCCGGATATGCGCAGCTCGGAGGAAGCCTACGCTTACCTCACCGAAGTGAAACAGGTGCTGCAGTTCATCGAAGCCTCCACTTGCGACATGGAGAAGGGCCACTTGCGGTGCGACGCCAATGTTTCGGTGCGGCTGAAGGGTGCGGCCGGGTTCGGCACGAAGGTGGAAGTCAAGAATCTGAATTCGTTCCGCTTTCTGAAACAGGCGCTGGACTACGAGATTGCGCGGCAGGTGGAACTGGTGGAAAGCGGCGGCCCGGTGATGCAGGAGACGCGGCTTTACAATCCCGACACCGGCGAAACGGCCGCCATGCGCAGCAAGGAGCATGCGCACGACTACCGGTATTTTCCGGAGCCCGACCTGGCGCCGTTGCGCATCTCCGCGGCGTGGCTCGAGGAGCTGCGGGCCGGGTTGCCGGAGCTGCCGGCGCACAAACGGGCGCGGTTCATCGCGGAGTATGGTTTGCCGGAGTACGATGCGGAAGTCCTGACGGCCACGCGCGCGGCGAGCGATTATTACGAAACCGCGGCGCGCGTTTCCGGCAACCCCAAGATGGCCGCTAATTGGGTGATGGGCGACCTGATGGGCATGCTCAGGGCCGAAGGCAAGGAGATCGCCGAATCGCCGGTGAGCGCCGCCCACTTGGGCGAACTGGTGAAGCTGATCTCGACGGGCGAGCTTTCGGGCAAGCTGGCCAAGGAAATTTTCCCAAAAATGTTCTCGACCGGCCACGCGGCGGCCGAGATCGCGGAGAGCGAAGGGCTGAAGCAGATTTCGGATACAGGGGCGCTGGAGAAAGTGATCGAGGATGTGATTGCCCGCAACCCGAAGCAGGTGGAACAATATCGCGGCGGGAAAACCACGGTGATGAATTTTCTGGTGGGTCAGGCGATGAAGGCCACGCGCGGCCAGGCCAACGTGGCTGTGGTAACCGATTTATTCAAACAGAGACTGGGGTGACGCGATGTTAAGAGTAGGCGACAAGGCTCCCGATATTCGGGTGCATACGGATACGGACGAAGATTTTCGTTTGTCGGAACTGAAAGGCAAGCGGGTGGTGCTGTACTTCTATCCGAAGGCCGATACGCCGGGCTGCACGGTGGAAGCCTGCGAGTTTCGCGATGGCATGAAGGCCATCGCGAAGAAAGGCGCGGCCGTGATCGGCATCTCGCCGGACAAGCCGGCGGCGCAGGCCAGGTTCAAGCAGAAATACGATCTGCCATTCACCCTGCTGGCCGATGCAGACAGGACCGCTGCCGAGGCCTATGGCGTCTGGAAAGAGAAGAACATGTATGGGCGCAAGGTGATGGGCATCGAACGCACCACGTTTGTGATTGGCGCGGACGGCAAGATCGAGAAGATCTACGCGAAGGTGAAGGCCAAGGGACACGCGGCGGCGGTGCTGGCGGAGCTGTGAGTCATCATGAAGGAGGTTATCGCCTATTTGAACTTTGACGGGAACTGTCGCGAAGCGATGGAGTTCTATCGACGGTGTTTTGAGGCTGAATTGTTCCTCATGCGGTATTGCGAAGCACCGGGCGATTGGCCCAAGGAAGCAGGAGACCGGGTCCTGCATTCGACACTTAGGAAGGGACACGCGTTCTTGATGGGCGTGGACATTGTGCCCGGAGCGCCGTTCCAGCGGGGCAACAACTTCTCGGTGATGATCCAATGCGAGGGTCTTCGGGAGATTGAAAGACTCTTTACGGCGCTCGGCGAAGACGGCAAGGTCACGGTGCCCCTGCAAGAGACGTTTTGGGCCGGCCGTTATGGGATGCTTGTGGATCGGTTTGGCGTCACGTGGGTGTTCAACCTCGGGAAACCAAAGCAAGAATAGCTTGCATGGCACCGGGACCAGAAGTTTGCTCACGCATCAAGAGACTATTTGCTTTTCTCCGCCTCTCCGCGCCTCCGCGTTGAAAGGCACTTCCTACTTCTTCTTACTCTCGAACCGGTATCCCAGGATCGCTTTCACCAACAGATGGTCGGTGGCCTGCGTCACGCCCACGCCGACGCCGAAATTGAATTCCCATCTTTCGCCGAAATCGATATCCACCGCCGGCACGATCTGCTGCTCCTGGTCGCGTAGCGGGTCGAACCCGGTGATGGGACCGAGCGCGCCGTAGTATTCCACTCCCATCGCAACCTTCTTGGTGACGTCGTAGCTGAACTTGAAGTTGGGCGAGAACTCGTAGCCGCGATGCGCCTCCGGGCCGTGGAACGATTTGTCGACGGTCGGATTGAATGCCACATACCACTTGTCAATTTTCTTGTCGACGATGGGCCGAATCTCCCACGTCCAGGTATCCCACGAAATATTTGGCCGCTGCCAGCCGATTTCGTTGGAGATGCTTACGCCCACGGGCCAGTTCCAACTCTCCGGAGCGGCGAACCGCGGCCGGATGTGCGAGCCCACGTAGATCCAACTGCCGTCGGCTTGCAGGCTGTTGAAGATGTAAAAGCCGGTCTCGAAAAAGTTGTTGAAACCGTGCGTGATCTCCACGGTTTCGTGCAGCGCGTGGTTGGTGGGGAGTACGCCATCCACCACTCCCTTGGTGCCGCTGACGGTGAAGTTGCTGTGCAACTCCACCATGGTGGCGCCAGGCTTCACCAGGTCGTATCCATAGACTTGAACTTCGTAGTTACCCTGGGCGCGCAGACCGGCCGCGCAGCAAGCCAGAAGAATCGTCGTCGCGATCAAGAAACGCAAAAGGCCCCTCGTTTCCGCAATCATCCGCTCCATCTACTTTAGCCCGCTTTTCCCGGGTGAGGCGGGCTTCAGCCTGGCAAACACCGGCGGCAAGACCGCCGGCGCTACCAGTTGGTCTTGGGACCGGCCTCCTGGCCGGTTTACCCGCCTCCGTCGTGGGCCAGTCCCACGAGCGCGTTTCGCAGGCGGGCCGGGTCGATGGGCTTGGTGAGGTAGTCGTCCATTCCAGCCGCCAGGCACTTGTCGCGGTCGGCCTTCATGGCGTGCGCCGTCAAGGCCACAATCCGCAGATGCCGGCCGGTACCCTGTTCGGCCGCGCGGATGGCAGCGGTCGCTTCGAACCCGTCCATCTCCGGCATTTGCAGGTCCATCAACACCACATCGAAGGAACCCTGGCCCACGGCCCGAACGGCTGCATTCCCGTCCCCCACCACCGTCACGTCGTGTCCTTCGCGTTTCAATAACAATGCGGCCAGCTTCTGGTTCACGGGATTGTCTTCGGCCAGCAGGATGCGCAGCCCATGGGCTGCCGCCGGCGGCTGGTTGGCGGAGGGCGTCGCGGAGGGTTCGCTCCCGGAATGGTGGCCGGCCACGCCGGCGTTGACGAATTCCAGCGGCACGGTGAAGAAAAAGGTGCTCCCTCGGCCCTCCTCGCTGCGCAGGCCGATGCCGCCGCCCATTAGGTCCACCAAGTGCGCGGAAATCGTGAGTCCCAGGCCGCTACCCATGTGGCGGCGGGACATGGATCCATCGGCCTGGCGAAACCGGTCAAAGACCAACTCGTGCTTGTCGGCGGGAATGCCGATGCCGGTGTCGGTGACTTCCACCCGCAGAAGAATGGTGGAACCGGTCCGCGATTGCACCGTCAAGCGCACAGCCACGCTGCCGGCATCGGTGAACTTGATGGCGTTGCCCACCAGGTTCAACAGGATCTGCCGGATGCGCAAAGGGTCGCCAACCAGCATATCCGGCACGTCTTCCGCCACCGTACCGGTGAGCGCGAGGCCCTTTTCCTGAGCCCGCACGGCGAACAATCGCACGGCGCCCTCGACCGACTGGCGGATGGAGAATGCCACGGGAGCCAGTTCGAGGCGCTTGGCTTCGATCTTGGAAAGGTCCAGAATCTCATTGAGCAGCACGAGCAGCGAATCGGCCGAGTCCCTGGCCGTCTCCAGGTACTCTTTCTGTTGCGGAGTGATCCCGGTCGATAGCACCAGATCGATCATCCCCAGCACGCCGGCCATGGGGGTGCGGAGTTCGTGGCTCATGTTGGCCAGGAATTCGCTCTTGGCGCGGTTGCCCGCCTCGGCCTCGTCGCGGGCGCGCCGCAAAGCCTCTTCCGCCAGCTTCCGCTCGGTGATGTCGGAATGCGAGCCCACCATGCGCACAGCCTGTCCGGCCTCGTCCCACAGCGCCTGGCCGCGCGCCAGCACCCACTTATAGCTGCCGTCCCTGGCGCGGATGCGGTACTCGGTGACGTAGAAGGGGATCTTGCGATCCAGGTAGTCCTGCAACTGGCGCTGCACGCGGGGAAGGTCTTCGGGGTGAACGCGGCTCTCCCATTCCTGGGTGCTGCTGGGCAATTCGTGTTCCTGGTAGCCGAGAATTTCTTTCCAGCGGGCCGAATGGAAGACTTCATTGGTCCGCGCGTCCCAATCCCACAGGCCGTCGTTGTTGGCTTGCAGGGCCAACTGCCAGCGTTCTTCGGAGGCCCGCAGGTCCTGCAGGGCGTTGCGATGTTCGGTATGGTCGCGGAAGGTCCATACCCGGCCGACAATCTCGTCGCCCACTTTTTGGGGCCTGGAGGTGCGCTCGAAGATGCGGCCATCGAGAAACTCGAGGAAATCCAAGGTCTCTTTGGCCGGGTTCGCATAGCCTTCGGCGACGGCCCGCCGGTAGTGCGTGGGGTCCGTCAACTGGCTCTCCACAAAGGCCAGCCGGCTGGATTGCTCAAGCACCACGGCCAGGGCCGGCGGAATCCGCCACAGGTCCATAAAGCGTTGGTTGTGGCTGATGATTTTGCCTTGCAGGTCGACCACCAGGATGCCGTCGCCGGTGGCTTCGAGCGTGGCTTCGAGCAGCGAGGCGGATTGGCGCAGGTCCTTTTCCGCCTTCTTGCGCTTGGTGATATCGAGCATCGCGGTGCGGATGCCGGTGGGCTTGCCGGCGTGGTCGCGAATGATGCTGTCGTGCACCTGCAGCACCAGCCGGGCGCCGTCGCGCCGGGCAAATTCGCGCTCGAAAGGCGTCAGCGGCCGTTCGCCGCTCAACTTCTCGCGGATGGCCCTTTGGCTTTCCGCCTGCCACTCGGGCGCCGCGAACAACCAGCCCGGCTTGCCCAACATCTCGGCCCGATCGTAGCCCAGCATCTGGCACTCGGCGCGATTGACCCGCCGTACCATGCCTTCCGGATCCAGCTCATGATAGGCCACCGGCGCATCTTCAAAGAGCGCGCGAAACTGTTCCTCGCTCTTCTCCAGTTCCTCCTGCACGCGCATGCGGTAGACCACCACCTGCTGGTAACGCCACCAGAGGATCGCCAGCACGGCCGTGATCATGCAGGAAATCATGGCCAGCCAAACCATCTGGCGCCACTGGCCGGCCAAGGCCATGGAGATCTCGGCCTGGCGGGCGCGCACTACATCGACCGCTTTCTCGACTGATGCCTGGGCTTCGGAAAGCTGGCCGTGAACCAGCAGCGCCAGTTGCGGATCGGCCCCATTCGGCGGCGGGAGCGCGGCCACGCGCGCGATGGCGGCGCCCACCGCGGGAAGGAGGGCCTGGATGGCGCGGTAGGTGTCGTTGTCCGTGGCCATCGCACCGGTGGCTTTGCGATAGCCGGCCTGGAGCGCGGTCCACTGGCCCGGGGCGGCGGGATAGCGATCCGCTTCGCGCAACAAAGTTCCCATGGAGCTCAAGCTGCGCAGCAGCCCGACGTTGACTTCGATCTGGTCTTCGCGAGAACTCACCGACAGTGCGAGCCACGTGCTCCAGACGACGAACAGAGACGATGCCACCAGGATACCGATGAGCCAGCGGCGGAGGTGCGACACCAATCTAGACATGGAGTTCCCGGATTCGCGGCGGCCGGCGGGATGGGGAGATTTGATTGTACTCCACGGCTAATCTCCCTGAGCGGCGGCCTCCTGGTAGATTTCGAGAACCTGTTTGGCGGTGCGTGCCCAACTGTATCGGGATGCCTGCTCGCGGCCGCGGCGGATCAGCTCGGCGCGCAAGCCTTCGTCCACCAGCGCAGCTTTGATGCCGTGGGCGATATCGAAAACGTTTTCGGGATTTACCAGGATGGCGGCGTCGCCCACGATTTCCGGCAGCGAACTGGCATTCGAAGTGACCACCGGCGCGCCGCAGGCCATGGCTTCCAGCGGCGGCAATCCGAACCCTTCATAGCGCGAGGGAAACACGAATGCCGCGGCCGACTGGTAGAAGCAACGCAGCGTCTCGAAGGGCACGAAGCCGAGGAAGCGCACCGCCTGCTCGCCGTGGGTGCGGATCACCGTCTGGCGCACCGCTGGATACCGGGACAGAGTGTCGCCGATGATGATGAGATGGAGGTCGCGGTAGACCGGATGCGAGGCCAACTCCGCGCGCACCACGGCGAAAGCTTCCACCAGGCGGGGAATGTTTTTGTGGCGGCGAATGTTGCCGGCGTAGAGCAGGAAGGGATATTGGATCTGGTAGCGCTCCATAATGAGGCGGCGCTTTTCTTCCTCGCCGGCGCCGCCGCACTCGATGAAGCCGGGATCGGGCGCGTTATAAACGCGGCGGATGCGTTGAGCCGCCACGCCCATCATATTCTCCACGTCGCGGCGGGTGGTGTCGGAGACCGCAATCACGCGGCTGGCGCGTTCGAGGCCCCGGCGCAGCCGGAAACGCCGCAACTGAATCCGCAGCTTGGATTGACCCGGGTCGAAGAAGAGGCTGGCCAAATCGTGCACCGTGACCACGTAGGGACGGATCATCAGCAGGGGGACGCGATTGTGCGGAATGTGCACCAGATCGGGCTTAAGGCCGCGCAGGTACCAGGGGAACAGGACGTGATCGAGGCCGGATTCGTCGCTGCGGGAGTAGATCGCGGTGCAAAAATTCCGCGGCAGATCGGAGAGCGCGCGGTCGTCGCCCGGAGCGCTCACCAGGGTGTAGCGGTTGGCGCTGTCGATCGAGCCGAGCTCGCGGACCAGGCTGCGGATGTAGGTGCCAATGCCGAAGTCCTGGAGGCGCCGGGCGTCAATGACGATGTGCAGCGGCGCCATTTCACGCTCGCGCTGGATCCAGCTTCCAACGGTAGAGCGGGAAGCGGGCAGTGAGAGCGCCGACCTTGGCCCGCACATCGGCGATGGCATCCGCGTCGGAAATATGGTTGAGCACTTCGGCGATGAGCCGGCCGGTTTCGCGCATTTCGGCCTCCCCGAAGCCGCGCGTGGTGACGGCGGGCGAGCCCAGGCGTATGCCGCTGGGGTTCATGGGAGGATTCGTATCGAAGGGAATGGCGTTCTTGTTGACGGTGATGCGGGCGGCGTCCAGCGCCTTTTCGGCTTCCCGGCCGCGCAGTCCCTTGGAGAAGACGTCGAGGAGCATGAGGTGCGTGTCGGTGCCGCCGGAAACCATGCGGAAACCTTCGGCCCCCAGCGTGGCGGCCAGCGCGCGGGCATTCGCCACTACTTGTTTCTGGTAGACAGCGAACTCGGGCTGCATGGCTTCCAGGAAGCAGACCGCCTTGGCGGCCACCACGTGAACCAGCGGGCCGCCCTGGGTGCCGGGGAAGACCGTCTTATCGATGGCCGCGCCAAACTTTTCCTTGGCCAGAATCAGGCCGGCGCGCGGGCCGCGCAGCGTCTTATGCGTGGTGGAGGTGACGATATCGGCGTAGTCGCAGGGGTTGGGATGCACGCCGGCGGCCACCAGGCCGGCGATGTGCGCCATGTCCACCAGGAAGAGCGCGCCCACCGAATCGGCAATCTGGCGGAAGCGGGCGAAATCCAGAATGCGCGGGTACGCGCTGGCGCCGGCGATGATCATCTTGGGCCGGTGCTCTTCGGCCAGCGACTGCAGCGCATCGTAATCGATGCGCTCGTCTTCCCGGCGCACCCCGTAGGGGACAATCTTGTAAGTCTTGCCCGAGAAATTGAGCGGGTGGCCGTGCGTGAGATGGCCGCCGTGCGCCAGGTTGAGGCCCATCACCGTGTCGCCCGGCGAGAGCACGCTGGCGTAGGCGGCCTGGTTGGCCTGCGAACCGGAGTGCGGCTGCACATTGGCGTACTCGGCATGAAAGAGCTTCCTGGCGCGCTCGCGGGCCAGGTTCTCGACGATATCGGTGAACTCGCAGCCGCCGTAGTAGCGCTTGCCGGGATAGCCTTCGGCGTACTTATTGGTGAAAACGCTGGCGGTGGCCTGCATCACCGCTTCCGAAGTGAAGTTCTCGCTGGCGATCAACTCGAGCTGCGAGTGCTGGCGCTCCACCTCGTGCTGGATCGCGTCGAAAACCTCGGGATCCACTTCGCAAAGGGGACGTTCGATCGGTGTCATGGTGCGGTTCCTCCACGGGCCGCCGATCCGTTAGAGCAGGTGAAAGAACCATGGCCACGGATGAACACGGATAAACACAGATTAAAAAAAGATTCTTATCCGTGTTCATCGGTGTTCATCCGCGGCCATAATTAATCTTCTTCACACATTCCTTACGGACGCGGTTCGGCCCCGTGTTCCAGTTGTGAGATTTTAGCGACGCGGCGGGCGTGGCGGCCGCCGGCGAAATCCGTATGCAAAAAGATGTCGATCAATTCCATGGCGCGGGCTTCTTCCAGATACTTGGCGCCCAGGGTCAGGACGTTGGCGTCGTTGTGCTCGCGCGTGAAGCGGACTTCGTCATCGCTCTGCGCGGGAGCGGCCCGCACGCCGTCGATCTTATTGGCGGCCATGGCCATGCCGATGCCGGTGGAACAGACCAGGATGCCGCGGTCGGAGCGCCCGCCGGCCACCTCCCGGCCCACCGGCTGGGCGAAATCGGGGTAATCGCAGGACTCGGTGCTACTGGTGCCGAAATCCACCACCTGGTGGCCTTCGCCGGCGAGACGCTGCCGCAGCTTCTCTTTGAGAGCAAATCCGGCGTGATCCGAGGCGATTGCAATCTTCATAAAGGAGGAGAAACTCGATTTTAGCATGCTAGAATTGGGGTTTCCTTCACAAGCCTATGATCTGGAGCAAGCTCTTCATCCCGACGTTGCGCGAGAACCCCGCCGAAGCCGAGGTTGCCAGCCACCAGTTGCTGCTTCGCGCCGGATACATCCGCCAGCTTTCGGCGGGAATTTACAGCTATTTGTTTCTGGCGCAGCGCTCGCTGCTGAAGATCACGCAGATTGTGCGCCAGGAAATGGACTCGATCGGTGCGCAGGAGATGCTGCTGCCGGCGCTGAACCCGGCGGAGGTCTGGCAGGAGTCCGGCCGCTGGGACATCATGGGCGACAACCTGTTCAAGCTCAAAGACCGCTTCGGGCGGGACCTGTGCCTGGGCATGACCCACGAAGAGGTCATGACCACCATCGCGCGCGGCGAACTGCGCAGCTACAAGCAGTTGCCGCAGATCTGGTACCAGATCCAGACCAAGTTTCGCGACGAGCCGCGGCCCAAATCGGGCCTCCTGCGCGTCCGCCAGTTCATCATGAAGGACTCGTATACCTTCGACATGGACGCGGCCGGCCTCGACGCGGCGTACGAAAAGCACTACCAGGCCTACTGCCGGATCTTCGAACGCTGCGGCCTCGAATACATGGTGGTGGAAGCGCACTCGGGCGCTATGGGCGGCAGCCAGTCTCACGAATTCATGGTGGCGTCGGAGGCGGGCGAGGATCTGGTAGCGGTGTGCCCGGGTTGCGGGTATGCAGCCAACCTGGAGAAAGCCGTGGCGGCGCCCCGGCCGCCGTCGCTCGCCGATCCCGAAGGCGACCGCGAGCCGGAGGAATTCCACACGCCGGGGCGCAAGACCATCGCCGAGGTAGCCGAATTCACCGGGCTGCCCGAATCGTCGCAGATGAAGAGCCTGGTTCTGGTGGCAGACGGCAAGCCGGTGCTGGTGCTGCTGCGCGGCGATCACCAACTGAGCGAAGCGAAATTCGGAATGATCTCGAACGATCCGGAATTCCGGCCGGCGCAAGCCGACGAAATCCAGACATGGTTCGGTGCGGCGGCGGGATCGCTGGGCCCGGTCGGCGTGCGGAACATGCCGATCCTGGTGGACCGGGCGCTCGAAGGGCGGCGCAACATGATCGCCGGTGCCAATAAGAACGACTACCACCTGCGCCACGTGACGCCGGGCGAGGACTTTCGCGCCGAATTCCACGATCTGCGGCAGGTGGCCGCCGGCGACTTGTGCGGCAAGTGCGGCGGGACGCTCGATGTCCGCAAGACCGTGGAGGTCGGGCATATCTTCAAACTGGGATACAAGTATTCGGAATCGATGGGGCTGCGGGTGCTGAACGCCGACGGCAAGGAAGTGACGCCCATCATGGGGTCGTACGGCATCGGCATCGAGCGCATTTTGTGCGCGGCCATCGAGCTGTTCCACGACAAGGACGGCATGATTCTACCGGCCGCCATCGCGCCGTTCCAGGTGGTGATCACGCCGGCCAATAACTCCGACGCGGCGCAAGCGGAGGCGGCGCACGGCATCTACCAGAAGTGCCTGGCGCTGGGAATCGATGCGCTGCTGGACGATCGCGACGAGCGTCCGGGCGTGAAGTTCAAAGACGCGGACCTGATCGGCGTGCCGTGGCGCATCGTGGTAGGCAAGAAGCTCTCGGCCGGAATGGTCGAGCTAGTGGAGCGCAAAAATCGCCAGGCAACCGACGTAGCCGTAGGCGAAGCGGCCGCGGTAGTGAAGCAACGGCTGGGGTAGCCGTGACGATGTGGCGCACGCACTCATGCGTGCCGCGTCGGCACTCGTGCCGACGCTTTGTGGGGCAGGCTTCAACCTGCCATTCCTCCATTCACAAAAATCTCGCACCTCAATTTGCCCTGTTATCATCCACTTGCAGTCTTTCTCCCCCGGCTTGGTACTCGCCTCCATGCTACTTTTGAATCGGGTAAGGAGTTGCGCTCGTCGCAATCTTCCGAATCCGAACTTGCTGGCCAGCAAGCGTTGCTTTTCAGGTGGTGCTGATACTTCCGGAGGCCTTGAAACCTTGCGGCAATCACCGGGGCTGTTAACCGATGGGGGCCGACGGAAGAAACGTGGAATCGATTTCGCAACCCAGAAACATTCCGGCATTCGTGCCCGCGTGGAGTAAGGTTTCAGAGAATCAAGCATTGAATTGGGGAGCGTGGCGCCATTCAGCGTCGTCAACCCTGAAGATGCGGTTCAAATCATTGGCGGCCGCCCCGTAATAGGGTCCGAAAACATCCGGAGACACGCCCGGCGAAAAGTCCGAGAGCCCCGGCCGCCGCAACGCCTTTCTTATCCTGAATTCCGAAGCTGAACTGTACTTGGCACGTAAATGCCTGCGATAAAGGGAAGTGGAAGTAAACACCTCGGACAAATCGGTTCCGCGAGAAATCGCTGCTCTGCTCTCTGGCGAGCGGT
>JBEKQS010000107.1:0-16816 GCA_049519475.1 Bryobacteraceae bacterium
ACGAAGGAAGGATGGTATTCCACCGGGCGCGGCTCGCCGGCTGCGAGCGACGCCGCCAGTGGCGCGGCCGTCTCCACCTCCGCGGCGAATATCTTCACGCGCGGCGCCAACTGGCGCAGCACGGCGGCGATACCGCAGGAAAGACCTCCGCCGCCCCAGGGAATCACCACCGCCTCGAGGTCCGGCAAATCCTCCAACAGCTCCAGAGCGATGGTTCCATTGCCGGCCATGACGTCCAGGTCGTCGAATGCATGAATGAAGGTGGCGTCCACTCCAGGGTAGGCGCGGGTCTCGAAGGTGCGCCACCACTCTGCAAACGGGGCCAGGATCACGCGCCCACCCATGCGCTCCACGGCGCGGATCTTGGTGGCGGGCGCGGTATCGGGAGCCACGATGGTGGCCGGCACGCCCAACCGCCGCGCGCAGAAGGCCACGCCTTGCGCCATGTTGCCCGCCGACGCCGTCAGCACGCCGCGCGCCAGGCGTTCCCGCGGGGTGCGCGCCATCACGTTGCTGGCGCCGCGAATCTTGAACGACCCGATGGGCTGCAGGTTTTCCAGCTTCAGGTAGAGCTCCACCGGCGAATCCGCGCCGCACCGCACCAGCGGCGTACGCACTGCCGCCCCGGCGATATTCCGGCGCGCTGCTTCCACCTGCTCCAGAGTGATGAGCATTGTCTATTCCATTCCGGGCAAACCGGGGACAGCTATCCAATTCCAAAGACGGGAATTGGTAGCAGTCCCCGTTTTGCGGTGTCGTGCGCTTCCCGGGAGTTTATTCTCCGCCGCCGCCTCCGGGAGGGCCGCCGGCCGCGGGACGCATCTCGAACTCCTTCGGCGGTTCGGCGCCCATCAGGTAGCGCACAAAGTAGTCCCAGCGCCGCCGTGTCATGTAGTTCGAATCCGCTCCATAGCCGTGCTGGCGGTTGGGGAAGAGGATCAGGTCGAAATCCTTGTTCGCCTTGATCAGCTCACTCACCACCAGCAGCGTGTTGTATGGCGGCACGTTGTTGTCCACGGTGCCGTGCGCCAGCAGCAGGTGGCCCTTCAGGTTCTTGGCGAAATTCTGGTTGGCCTGGTTGTCGTAGGGGCTGTTGCCGCCGGGCTTCTTCTCGTCGAGGCCCATCCACTTCTCCGCCCAATCGTCCTCGTATTCGCGATTGTCGTGGTTGCCGGATTCGGAAACGCCCACCTTGAAGAAATCCGGGAAGTGGAACATGGCCCCGGCGGTGGCGTAGCCGCCGCCCGAATGACCGTAGATCCCAACTTTATCGATATCGATCCACGGATACTTGCGCGCCAGCTCCTTCATGCCGGCCACCTGGTCCGGCAGGGTGTTGTCGCCCATGTCGCCGAAGTAGGCTTCGTGAAATTTTTTCGATCGCCAGGGCGTGCCCATGCCGTCAATCTCGACCACGACGAAGCCCAACTCCGCGAGCGCCTGGCAATCGCCGCGCGCCGGCGAAAAACTGCGGCTCCCCACGCTGCCGGTCTGCGGTCCGGGATAAATGTGGTTGATGATGGGGTACTTCTTCGCGGGGTCCAGGTTGGTCGGCTTGAACATCAGGCCGTAGATATCGGTCACGCCGTCGCGCGCCTTCATGGTGATGGGCTGCGGCGGCTTCCAGCCGGAGTCCAACAGCTTCGAGATATCGGCCTTCTCGAGCGGCGTCACGAGCTTTCCGCTGGCGTCGCGCAGCGCGGCGACGGGCGGCACGTCCGGTTTCGAATACGTATCCACAAAGTATTTGAAGTCGGGCGACCACTCGACGGAGTGGTTGCCATCGTCAGGCGTCAACAGCATCTGGTTCTTGCCGTCGAAGGCGACGCTGTAGAGGTGCGTGAAGTACGGGTCGCGGCCTTTCTCCTTGCCCACACCCTGGAAGTAGATCACGCGGTTCTTCTCATCCAGCCGGCTGATCTGCGTCACGTTGCCATCGCCCGTGGTGATCTGGTTTTTCAACTTGCCGGTCGAGAGATCGTAGAGATAGAGCTGCCCCCAATTGGATTGCTCGCTGAACCAGATGAATTCATTGGTGTCGGGCAGATAGTGCCAGTTCATGCGGCCGTTGCCCGATTCATAGAAGGTTTTGGTCTCTTCGTGATGGACGTCGCGGACCGCGCCGGTTGCGGCATCGGCGATCTTGAGATCCTCCACTTTGTGGTCGCGCGAGGTGGAAACGAACATCAATTGCGTGGCGTCCGAGTTCCACTGGACGTCCATGGTGCCGGCGCACCTGATGTCGTCGCAAAGCGTCGAGCGGTGCTGATCGGCCGGCATTTGCAGGCGCACCACCTTGGGTACGGTCACGTCGATGACCACGCGCTGGATGGTGGTGACGATCTTGTCGCCGGGCAGCGGGTATTTCCAGGCCTGCAGCGTAGGGTGGCCCACGGTGGTGTTGACCAGGTACATTTCGCCCACGCCACGCTGGTCCTGCTGGTAAGTGGCGATCTTCTTCGAATCGGGCGACCACAGAACCACGGCATTGTTGCTGGAAATCCATCCGGCGTTGTCGGTGGCGTAACCGAAATCCTTCTCGCCATCGGTGGTGAGTTGGGTCTCCTTGTTAGTTGCGACGTCACGCATCCACAAGTTGTTGTCGCGAATGAAGACGCTGCTCTTGCCATCTGGCGAAACAGCCCCGCCGCCCGCGCCGCGTCCACCACCACCGCCGCGTCCTCCCCGGCCGCCGCGTCCCCCGCCGCCGGGAACGGCCGGAGGCGGATTCGGATCGATGGCGCAGGCCACGCCTTGCCGGTCGCACTTCCAGGACTTGTCGCCGGCGGCAAACGCGACCGAGAGCGAATCCGGCGAAAGGGTAAAGGATTGGAACGGCAGATGAGCGCCGTCATATTTCGCGCCCGCTGCTGTGGAAAGCGCGGCAGCCAGCTTGGCATGATCGAAGGCCAACTCGCGGGTTCCCTTGGCCGGATCCACCAGCACGAACTCGCTGCCCTCGGCGGTAGTATTGCGATACCAGAAGCGCTCGTCGGCGAGCCAGACGGGCCGCGCGCCCGATCGGTAGACCAGCGCCCCCATGCCGCCGCCCATAAATTTTTCCGCGCGCGTGTAATCGTCGGCGGTTACGACGCGCGTCTGGGCCAGTCCCGGCAAGGCCGCGGCGCCAAAAGCCAGAATGAGAGTGAGAGAAAAGTTTCGGTTCACAGGCCGAATCATCACACCGAATCGGGCCGGAAGTCAAGACGGGGCCGGCGATATTGGCACTTCAGAGCCGCGACCGTCAGGGAGCGTTAGATCTGGTAATCGTCCGTAATGGGCGCCAACGGCGAACGCTCCCTTACGGTCGCGGCTCGGAACGCTTCACTTCTTCACGGGCGGCACGGGATCGCCAAAAGTGACGGTGGCGTCGGAAGAGAACTTGCGGTAGTCCAGAAACTGGACTTCATTGCGGTGCTGCAGCGGGAGGGCGTCGAGACGCGTCACCGAGCGCAGCGGAAGCAGATACGGATGGCCGCCGACGTCGGTGAAACCGTAGTCCAGCAAGGAGCCGGCGCGCTTCACCGGGAAATCGCGCGGCAGGCTTTCGGCTTCGGCGGCGATGCGCACCACCGCGTTGGTTTCGCGATCCACATAGACGTAGCCGTGCTGGCCCATGGTGGCGTGTTGGAAGTAGCCGTCATTGGTGCCGAACGACAACCGGTAGGCGGAGTTCTCGACCGCAATACGGAAGCGGTAGACGTGCGTGGGACGCTGGCGCAAAGTGGTCCAGTGATCCCAGCGGTACTCGGTGCGCGACGACTCGGCGAAGATGGAGCCGAGCAGGCTGCCGAACTCGCCTTCGGTGATGGCCCCGCCGGTCTGCTCATAAGTGAGATGAGTAGGGCGATTATCGATGCTGATGAGCTGATAGTCTTCCTTGCGCTCGAAGTAAGTGAGTTTCAATACGAGAGTATCGGCCAGATGCCACTGTTCCCTGCCCTCCGGGTCTTTGTAGCGCTTGACCGATTCGGTACAGATGAAATCCGGCAGTGACTCGGTATAACTGAGAGACTTTTCCCGGGCGGCCTCCCAGACGCGCTCCTGTTCGCCGGCCCACGGCGCGGGCGGCGCCTCGATGGCCGGCGCCTGCGGCACGGGCAAATGGGCCGAGGCGGCGCGCATCTCCTGTAACTCGGCCACGGTGGCGGGTCCGGCGCCCTCGCTTTCCAAAGTCTCGATGGTGCGGTCGTCCAGCCGTTCGGCGAGCTTGAACTTGCGCAGTGCTTTGGCGATCTGGCTGTCCTTATGATTCAGCCGGAGGCCTTCGCGAACGCTTTCCACCACCGCCCGGACCGACGAGGGGCTCTGCGCAGCGGCTGCCAGGCAGGCCAGCAGACAGACGGCAGTGAGCCGGAACCGCATATCTGGATGACGAGGGCGAAGCGCGCGACGTTACGCGCCGGCCGGCGCCGCCGCGATTTCGCGGTTGACCGAGGTGAACTTTTCGAGGAAGGTCGGAGGCACGTTTGGGCACGGCGCCGTCGGCATCCCTCTTTCCCCTCGTTCCCATTTAACAGCATTCCCTATCGTAAGATGGTTTCATGAAGCGCCTCCTCGGGGCCTGCGGTCTGGGGCTCATGTTGTTATACCACTGCGCCTACGGCCAAGTCATTGAAGTGGAATCCAATGGGCTGAAGTATCAGGCCCTGACGAAATCGGGAGTGACCATCATGTTCGCGCACCTGCCGGTCACGCTGCACGAGTACGCGATTGTGCAGGTGGCCATTTCCAACGGGTCGCCCGGGCCGTATGTGATCCGGCCGGAAGACTTCACGTTCGTGCGCGCCGACGGCACCGAGGTGCGCGCGGTTCCCGCCCGCGCGGTGATCGACATGCTGTTCAAGAAAGGCAGCGGCAGCGACATGGCGAAACTGGTGACCACGTACGAGGCCGGCATTCTGGGCAACCCGAGTGTGAAATCCACACACGGATATGAAGAGCGGCGCCAGGCGGCGATTTCGTACTCCGGGTCAAAGACCCGAACCGCGGCGGTGGCCAGCGCGCTGGCGATGGTGCTAACCAAGATGGCCCCCGGCAATTCCACCGACGGCGCGATTTTCTTCCCCACTTCCGGCAAGCCGCTGGGCGCCGGCCGCATGGTGGTGCGCACCAATACGGACGTGTGGGAGTTCAACGCGGAGTAAGGGTCCTGGGACGGCGAACCTGTGGGGCCAGGCTTTCAGCCTGCCGCCGGGCTTCTGCCCGGCGTCTCGCGACAACCCAAACAACGCCGGCTAGAAAGCCGGCGGCAGGCTGAAAGCCTGGCCCCACGATACGAGAGTGGACAGAGAGGTCAGTCCCCGGAGCTTTGCGATCTGTGCTAGATTCGCCGGATATGAAGATGCTCGCACTCGGGTTGCTGGCGGTGGCCGGCGCCCTCGCTCAGAAGATCGATATCGAATCGGATCAGGCGGTGGATTTTTCCAGGTTCCACACCTTTGCCATCCGTGACGCACGGCTGAACTCCAGGAACGCTTCGCTCAACAGCGACCTGGTCAAGAAACGGATCAACGCCGATATTCAAAAGGCGCTGGAAGCGAAAGGCATGACCTTCGTGGCGTCGGGCCCGTCCGAACTCAACGTGCGATATACGCTGGGCGCCGCGCAGAAGACGGAAGTGGAAACCTATCCGGCCGGCTGGCGCGGCTGGGGTACGCGTGTCGTGCGGGTTCCCTATACCGAAGGAACGCTGGTGCTCGATCTGCGCGATCCGTCCACGCGGTCGCTGGTCTGGCGCGCGATTGTGCGGGAAGACAAGAGCGACGCCTTCAAGGTGGAAGGCAAGCTCGACGATATGGTGCGCAAGGCCTTTGAAAAGTATCCGCCCAAGGCTAAATAAAACCGCCCGGCAACGGCGAATCTTACGCCCCGTGCCGGGGCTCGCTATTTCCGCGATTGGTCCCACGCCTTGCGCCGTGGGCTACTGTCTTTCGCCCCGTGGGCTCGACACAGCGATCCTGATTCCCCTTCAGCTCCTCCAGGTAGTGGATCGCCGCCGATCTAGGTCTTTAGTTCCGCCACAATCTCCGCGGTGATTTCGCGGGCTTTGTCCAGCTCGCCGGGAGCCAGGCTGATGGCGCCCACGCGCGCATGACCGCCGCCGCCGTAGCGCTCGCAGATGGTGGCCAGGTTATGCTTGGGCTCTCCCGGCGCCCAGGGATTCGAACCCACCGAGATCTTCGTGCGGAAGCTGGAAGGACTGACCGACACGGTGTAACGTGAGGCGGGAAACAGGTAGTAGGGAATAAACTTGTTATAGCCCTCCACGTCGTAGCCCGCCAGATCGAAGAAGACCACGCCGTCCGTCTCGTGCGCGCGTCCCTGGATGATGTCCTTGATTTCCAGGTGGCGCCGGTAAAGCGGCTGGTAGAGCGCCTGGATTTCAGGTTCGGCGAGAATCTCCGCAAGCTGCGAATGTTGCATCCAGCCGATGACCTTCTGCACGATATCGGAGCCTTTGGCGGCTTCGATCACCAGCGTCAGCTTCATGGCCGGCGCGCCCAGTTCGACGGCCGTCCGGGCGTCGGGATACTGCGCGCCGTCGATAATCAGCGACCACTTGACCAGGTCGTCGAGATCGGGCGCCTGGAACCCCCAGCGCGTGCGGGCCACCGTGTTGATAAACGACGTGCAGGACTTGTAGGCCGGGTCGTACAGCTTGCGGCCGCTGGTATCGCGGCGGAAGTGCTCGGCGTCTTCGGGCGTCAGGAAGGCGCTCTGATGATGGTCGAACCACCACGTAAGGCGTGGATCGCTCGAATACTTGAAATCCACGATGGCGTTCTCGTCGCCGTCGAACAGCGCCGGGTCGAACAACTGGGAAGCCTTGTGGGCCATCCCTGTATAGCGGAATTCCGCACCCGGGTGAACTGCTCCCGCGATGAAGCGGCTGAAGTAGGCAGCGGAGGCTGCCCCGTCAAAACAATGGTCGTGGTACAACACTCGTTCCAGCATCAAGATAGAGAGGAAAGCTTTCTAGCTTGCCTGAACTGTGCGCAAAATGCAAGTCACCCGGGCCTGAAAGTTGCCGCCCGGGCCGCCCGAGTCTGTTACATTTGATGAAACCCTATGCGCACCATCCCCGGCTGGGACCAATATTATCTGGAGATTTGCAAGGTGGTTGCGGCGCGCAGCAAGGACCCGAACACGCAGATCGGCTGCGTCATCGTCGGGCCGAACCACGAAATCCGCTCCACCGGATACAACTCTTTTCCCCGCGGCATCCGCGATGACGTGCCGGAAAGATTAGTGCGGCCCACCAAGTATTTGTGGATCGAGCACGCCGAACGCAACGCCATCTGCAACGCGGCCCGCGCCGGAACGGCCACCGAAGGCTGCACCATCTATGTCGAGATCATGTGCTGCATGGATTGTGCGCGCGCCGTGGTGCAGGCCGGAATCATCCAGGTGATTGTCTCCGCCGCCCGCATGCAGGAATACTCCAGCGAATATTACAACGAGCATTTCGGCATGGTCGAAGTGCTGTTCCGGGAGGCTGGCGTAGTGGTGCGGCAGGTTTAGCGGATTTCGCTCTGGCCCGCCGGAGTGGTATGGTCGTCGGCAACCTTGTGGTCGTCATCGGCCGCGCGGGACAGATAAGTGTAGAAGCGATTCTGGCAGCCTCGGCAACGCTGGGGCACCCGGCGCAAAGCTTGCATCAGGGAATCCCAGACTCCCCGTTGCTGGGAGCGGCGCACATCTCGACCGCCGCAACGCGGGCACCGAAGAATGTTGCCAACGGCTTTCACCACCTGGGTCCTTTGAGCCGATCATAACATCATCCGCGGCAAAATTAACGTTCGTCAACGGCCAAAATACGCCGCTCAGCGCTCTGTGGGCGCAACCGAACGGTACGCACGGTCTACTTCAGGACAGTACCCCCCCGAGATCTCCCGGTTCGCCAAATTTCAACCCTCTCAGCCCTGGCGCAATCGCTCGGAGTAATCCGGTCAACACCCCGCCGGCCCCTACTTCAATACACCGCACCACGCCATGAGCCGCCAGGTATTCGACCGTCTCGGCCCAGCGTACGGGATTTGGCACCTGTTCGAACAAACCCGTTCGCGCTTCGGCGCCTGTGCGGACGGCGGCCGCCTGCCAGTTGTTCACCAGCGGACACTCCAGATCGCGGAATTCGGTCGAATTCAGATCGCCCAGGAGGCGTTCCTGCGCCGGCTTCATGAGGGCGCAGTGAAACGGCGCGCTCACCGGCAGCAGAACCGCGCGCCGCGCGCCGGCTGCTTTGGCCAGTTCCATGGCGCGGCCGACCGCGGCGGCGTGGCCGGCGATCACCACCTGCTCGGGCGAGTTCAGGTTCGCGGCGCTGACGATTTCCCCTTGCGCCGCCTCCGCCAGAATCGAATCCAGCTTGCCTGCCGGCAGCTTGAGGATGGCGGCCATGGCGCCCATTCCGGCCGGGACGGCCTCTTGCATGTAGCGCCCCCGGTTGCGGACCAGCTTGACCGCATCGGCAAAGCGCAGGCTTCCCGCCGCCACCAGCGCCGAATATTCGCCCAGGCTGTGGCCCGCCACGAAATCCGGAGCCAGGCCGTTCTCGCGCAGTACCGCATGCGCGGCGGTGGAGACGGTGAGCAAGGCCGGCTGGGTGTTCTCGGTGAGCTTGAGTTGCTCTTCGGGTCCTTCGAAGCAGAGGCGGGAGAGGGCAAAGCCGAGCGCGTCGTCGGCCTCCTCAAAGACGCGCCGCGCGGCGGCGTGCGTATCGGCCAGAGCCTTGCCCATTCCGGCGAATTGGGAGCCTTGACCCGGGAAGAGAAATGCGGTTGTGGGTGCCAAAGATGGATTATAACGGCTGGCACGGCACTTGAGCCATTGCGCCGCAACGCGCTACAATCAGCTTGCTCCCATCTACACTTGAGAGGATCTATGCGCCGAATTCTTATCAGTTGTTCGCTTGCGGCTGCACTCACGGTTGCCGTGTTGTCCAGCGTGCAGGCCCAGCAGGCCGCTGCACAGGCAAAGGCTAAGCCGGGGAAGTCCGGCGCGGCCAAGGCGGCGGCCGCGCCCAATTACGGAAACGCGGATGCCATCACCGAAAACGAGTTGAAGGTATACGACTACTTCCTCGCCTCCGATCAACTGGAAGGCCGCAATTTCCCGTCGCGCGGATATGATGTCGCCGCGCTGTACGTTGCCAGCCATCTGGCCGAATGGGGCCTCAAGCCCGGTGGCAGCACTACCGGCACGAATGGCCCTCTGCAACCCTATTTCATGCCCATTGAGATGGCTGCACGAACGCTCGTGCCCGAGGACAGCAAAGCATCCCTTACAGCTCCCGCAGCCGCCGGCGGACGCGGTGGATTTGGCGGCGGAGGCGGTGGCGGCCAAGGTGGAGGAGCGCGTGGTGGACAGGGCGCCAACGCAGCACCGGCCGCACCCACAACCACCGATTTTGAATATGGCAAGGAATGGACCGTCGGGGGCGGTGGTGGATTTGGCGGCGGCGGTGGTGGACGTGGCGGCGCGGCCGTTGAGCCTATCGACGTTTCGGCCAATCTGGTCTTCGCCGGCAACGGCTACGTCATCAACAAGACCAGGATCAATCCCTACGAAGGCATCGACGTGCGCGGCAAGATCGTCGTAGTTGCCGGCCTTCCGCCGGAGCTCGCCGCCCAACAGGGCGCCGGCGGTGGTGGACGCGGACGCGGTGGCAGAGGCGGCGCGGATACTCCGGCCGCTGGAGCGGCAGGCGCAGCGGCAACTACCGCCGCCGCGGCGGCACAGCCCGCCGCAGCCGGACGCGGCGCTGCGGCGCCGAATCCGCTCGGCGAAGCCTGCACGGACTTTCTGACCCCCGAACAATACGGCGCCAAGAACGGCGCTCTGGCCGTCGTGACGGTGGCCAACTTTACGCAGCTCGCCGCCATGAGTAATGCCGGCGGCGCAGCCGGCCGTGGTGGACGCGCAGGCGGTGGCCGTGGCGGCGCCTCGCTCAACGGCCCTGCCTTCTCGCCCGTCAAGTTCCGGCAGACACCGGCCTGTCCCGCCGTGCCCTCCATCACCGCGGGTGTCGAACTCACCAACGCCCTCTTCCAGGGCGAGCGCGTCACCAGCTCGCAGATCTTCTACGATACCGCTCCTAACGGAACCAAGCTGGATTCTTTCGCCCTCAACGCCGCCAAAAAGCTGAACCTTCACGTGGCTGTTCACACCGAGGAGACTCACACTGAAAACGTCGTCGGCATCCTCGAAGGCAGCGACCCGGTCCTCAAGAACGAGTTCATCGTGATCAGCGCGCACCTCGACCACCTTGGCCTTAGCGCGCCTCAGCCGGATGGCCACACGGTCTTCAACGGCGCCGATGACGATGGCTCCGGTTCCACAGGCATGCTCGGTATGGCACACGCCTTCGCCGAAGGAGCCGCGAAAGGGATGCGCCCCAAGCGCTCCATCATTTTCCTCTGGAATGGCGGCGAGGAAAAAGGTCTGTGGGGCTCCCAGTATTTCACCGAATTTCCGCCCATCGACCTCACCAAGGTGGTTGCCGACCTCAACATCGACATGATCGGTCGCACCAAGAACCCGAATTCCGTGGACACCAACGCGCAGCACTTTCTGGTGGATCCGGGCGAGGTGCTGGTCATTGGCCCTAACATCTCGAGCGACGATCTGGGCCAGACCATCGACACCATCAACGCCGGCTATCAGAAACTCAAGATCAATCACTTCTACGATGTGACCGCCCCGGATGCCACCCACGATAACCTCGGGCCGCAACCCAACGGCCAGCGCATCTTCTACCGCAGCGACCATTACAATTTCGCCAAGATGGGAATCCCCATCGCGTTCTTCACCGTCGGATTGCATATCGACTATCACCGCCCCACCGACACGCCGGAGAAAATCGACTACAAAGAAATCCAGACGGTGTCGAAGACCGTGGCAGCCATCGCCTGGCAGCTTGGCAATCAGGATGGCAGGCCTAAGTTGAATGCCAAGCTTCCGGATCAGTTGATGAAAGATATGGACACCGCGAAGAAGGCCGGCTGGGGCAAGATCACCCCCGTGCTGCCGCCGCTGCCCGGCGAGCCGTACTAGATAATCCTCGGCCGAGCACGCGCCGCAAAACGGGGACTGCTATCCAATTCCCGCCTTTGGAATTGGATAGCTGTCCCCGCTTTGCACCCGCCCGCCGCGCGATACACTGTCAGTTTATGGAAACTGTAGTCAGCAACCTGGAGCCGAAGGCCCTCTGGAAACACTTCGAGGCTCTCTGCGCCATTCCCCGCGCTTCCCAAAAGGAAGCCGCGGCCCGCAACTATGTCCTCGGCGTAGCCGCCCGCCTGGGCCTGGAAGCTACCGTTGACGCCGTCGGCAACGTGGTGGTCCGCAAGCCCGCCGCTCCGGGCCGCCAACAGGCCGTCATGGCCGCCCTGCAAGGCCATCTGGACATGGTCTGCGAACAGAACGAAGGTGGCACTCACAACTTCGACACCGACCCCATCCGCCTGGTCCGCGACGGCGATTGGCTGACGGCCGCGGGCACCACCCTCGGCGCCGATAACGGCGTCGGCGTGGCCGCCGCTCTGGCCGTAATGGAAAGCCACGATATCGCGCATGGGCCGCTCGAGTTCGTCTTCACCATCGACGAGGAAAGCGGCCTCACCGGCGCTTCTGATTTCCCTGCCGGCGCGTTGCAGGCCAAGTATTTTCTAAACCTCGATGGCGAAGAGGAGGGCACCCTGTGCATCGGCTGTGCCGGCGGCATCAACACGGTGGCGCGGCGCAAGATTACGCGTCATCCCGCCGGCGCGGGTGAAGCCTGGCGCATCCGCGTCTCCGGCCTGGCCGGTGGACACTCGGGTATCGACATCCACAAGGGGCGCGGCAATGCGCTGCGCATCCTCGGCCGCGTGCTCGAAGCCGCCATCGAGCGCCTGCCCATCGAAGTGGCTGAGGTGAAGGGCGGAAGCAAGCACAACGCCATCCCGCGCGAAGCTTCGGCAATCGTTGTGCTGGACGCCGCCCGCGAGCCCGAGTTGCGCGATTGGCTCAGCGGTCTGGAAGCTGACATCCGCGCGGACCTCGGCTCGTTCGATCCCGGTGTGAGAATCACGGTCGAAGGCGTCGCACGGCCCTCCCAGGTTATGACGGCAGCCGATGCCTCCGCGGTCGCCGGCCTGCTGGACACTCTTCATCACGGGGTGCTCGCCATGAGCCCCGATATCCCGGGCCTGGTGCAGACCTCGACCAACCTCGCCATCGTTTCCACCCACCAAGACTACGTGGAGATCGAAACCAGCCAGCGCAGCTCCATTGAGGCCAGCAAACGCTCCGCTGCCCGCATGGTATCCACGGTTCTCCGCCTGGCCGGCTTTGACCCGGTCCACGCCGGCGGCTATCCCGGCTGGAAGCCCGAGCCCACGAGCGACATCGTGCGGGCGGCCAAAGAAGCTCATCGGGAGATCCTCGGCTCAACGCCCGAGCTGGTCGCCATGCACGCGGGCCTCGAGTGCGGCGTGATCGGCGAAAAACATCCCGGCATGCAAATGATTTCCTTCGGCCCGCAGATTGAAAACCCGCACAGCCCCGGCGAGCGTCTCAAAATCTCTTCGGTGGAACCGTTCTGGAGACTCCTGACGGGCCTGTTGGAGCGGATTTAATTGACCACGTATCGGGCTTTCAGCCCGAACGGCGCAATCTCGATATCGAAGTGGCTCCCGTCCGTGCGGACCATCTGATACGTGCCGTGCATCATCCCCGTGGAGGTCTTGAGCGGGCACCACGACGAGTACTTGAATGACTCGCCCGGCTCCAGCACGGGCTGCTCGCCCACCACGCCGGGGCCTCTCACTTCTTCGGTGCGGTCCAGCCCGTCCGTAATGATCCAGTGGCGGCTCAGCAATTGAACCGTCTCGGCTCCCATATTGGTGATGCGAACCGTATACTCAAACATCCACTCGTTCTGAGACGGTTGCGAGTGTTCGGGCGAATACCGCGCCAGCACTTCCACGCGGATATGGTCGGTGACGGCCTCCGACATGGGGCTAAGATCCGGACGCAGATCTGACATATTTGGTTTGCCTATGATACCAATTGTGGGGCGGCCAATCCTGGCCGCAGCCGGCTTGTCAGCCGGCTCTTTCGCGCAACGCGCGAACCCCGGTTCCTTTCCTAATGCACCGTCCGCGTCTTGCGGTTCATGTAATCCATCAGCAGGTACTGGCCCAGCGTGTACGGCGTCGTGAAATAGGCCTTGCCACGGCACATCTCGGTCACCTTCTGCACGAAATTCACCAGTCCGTAGTCGCTGGCCAGCATGAAGGTATTGATCAGAATTCCCTGCTTCTTGCAGCGGCTCACTTCCTCCAGCGTGCGGCTGATCACCAGCGGGTCCAGGCCGAAAGCGTTCTTGTACAAGCGGCCGTCGTCCAGCGTCAGGCAGCTCGGTTTGCCGTCGGTGATCATGACGATCTGCCGCATGTCCTTGCGTTCCTGCGCCAGCAGTTTCTGCGCCAGGATCAAGCCGTCGCGCGTATTGGTGTAGTAGGGGCCCACTTGCACGCGCGCCAGTTGGCTGATGGCCAGTTCCTCCGCCGTATCGTGGAACAGCACGCAGCGCAGGCTGTCGCCGGGATACTGCGTGCGGATCAGGTGCGCCAAAGCCATGGCGACTTTCTTCGCCGGCGTGAACCGGTCCTCGCCATACAGAATCATGCTGTGGCTGCAGTCCAGCATCAGGACCGTGGCGCAGGAGCTCTGATACTCGCACTGGTGCACGTGCAGGTCGCCGTACTCCAGGTTCAGCGGCACTTGCGCGCCTTCGCGCCGGATGGCCGAAAACAGCGTCGCGCTGATGTCCAGGTTCAAGGTATCGCCGAATTCGTACTGCCGCGAGGAACCGTTGGCTTCGATGCCGGTCGCCAGGTCGCGCGTATCGTGCCGGCCGAAGCTCGATCGGCCGAGCGATCCCAGCAGGTCCTTCAACGTCTTGAAGCCCAGGAAGTCGAGGGATTTATCGGTCACCTCAAAGCGCGCTCGGCTCTCCCGGCCGTCGCCCACTCCGCCCGCGCCGGTCTGCGGCTCGCCCTGCTCCTCAACCGTGATCTGCCCCTCGTCGATCATCTTCTGCACCAGGCGGTCCAGAAGCTGGTCGAACTGCTCCGGGCTCATCTGGCGGAGCTGCTCCATCATCTCTTCGAGCGTCTCCTGGTCGAAGAGCTTGCCTTCTTCCAGAGCCTGTTGGATGGCCTTCTTGAGGTCTTCCAGGCTACGGTCGTTCCATTCGCCGTAGGGATTGAACTGCGCTTCGAAGCCGCTCGCCAGCAGGAAATCGGAGAGCGCCTGGAGCAGTTGCTCCGCGTCGATCCCCAAATCCTCCCCGCTATACTTCGAATATCGAATCCACTTCATAGGCGCCTTCTGCCTTCTGACCTCTGACTTCTGCCTTTTGACTTCCATATCCCGAAGGGATTTCAAAATCCGAGCCGCGACCGTTAGGGAGCGGTTTCCCGCACCCTAGTGCGCAGCCCTCGCCTAGTTATACTGCCTTCGGAAATTCGGCCGTTCCGGCTTCGCTTCTTCTCGTGGTCCCTCGTGCTTCTTCTCTTCGGCTCCAAAGCCCCGCTCCTCGTTGCGGCTGATGCGCCGGTGAGCGTGCAGGCCTTCCAGAATGAACTCCGCGGCGGCGGCGCGCACGGCGTCCGGCTGGGTGGCCGTCAACCCCAGCGCCTTGGTCTTCTCCATCAGCCCCTGGATCCCGCTAAGCTGCCGCACCATGCCCGCGGAATCCACCGTCTCGTCGAGCTTTAGCGAGCCGCCCAGATCGAACCATTGCACCACCTGCCCCAGGTTCGCACCCTCGTAATACCGGTTGAAGATGCGGCCCACGGCCAGCCGGATCAATTCCCGCGCCACCGCCTCGCCGCCCTTCAGCTCGCCCTCGTATTCCAGTTCCAGCTTACCGGTGATGGAAGGCAGCGCGGAATACAAATCCACGATGCGCGGCACGGCCGTGTCTTCTTTGGTCCTGAGGGCGCGCCGCTCGGCGTTCGACACCGCGTTTTCCAGCGCCGAAATCGGCAGCCGTTGCGACACTCCCGAACGCTTGTCGATGCGCTTGTCCTCTCGCGCCAGGAACGCCAGTTGCTCCACCACCTGCTTGAAGTATTTCGGGATGCGCACCTCCACCGGCGAGGGCCGCTCCAGCCAGGCCTCCTGTTCCGTAATGGCGATGCCCTGTTCGAGAGCCGCCGGATAGTGCGTGCGGATCTCGCTCCCGATGCGGTCCTTGAGCGGCGTGATGATCTTGCCGCGCGCCGTATAGTCTTCCGGGTTCGCGGTGAACACCAGCATCAGGTCGAGCGGCAGCCGCACCGGGTAGCCTTTGATCTGCACGTCGCCCTCCTGCATGATGTTGAACAGCCCCACCTGGATCTTCCCGGCCAGGTCCGGCAATTCGTTGATGGCGAAAATTCCGCGGTTGGCGCGCGGCAGCAGCCCGTAGTGCACGGTCAGCTCGTCGGAGATGTCCTGCCCGCGGCGCGCCGCTTTGATGGGGTCGATATCGCCGATCATGTCGGCGATGGTCACGTCCGGCGTGGCCAGTTTCTCCACGTAGCGGTGCTCGCGGTCGAGCCAGGCGATGGGGGTGTCGGCGCCGGTTTCCGCCACCAGGAGGCGGCAGCGCCGGCAAATCGGCCGGTAGGGATTGTCGTGGATCTCGCAGCCTTCCACATACGGCGCGGCTTCGTCCAGCAGCGTCGTCAGCAGGCGGATCAGCCGCGTTTTGGCCTGGCCGCGCAGCCCCAGCAGGATGAAATGATGCCGCGAGAGCACGGCGTTCACCACCTGCGGCACCACCGTATCCTCATAGCCCAGGATGCCGGGAAACAGGCTCTCGCCGCGTTGGATCTTGCCGATGAGATTCTGCCGCAGTTCGTCTTTGACGGTGCGGCTCCCCAGCCTGGCCTCGGAAAACGAACTCTTGCGCAGCAGGCCCAGGGTGCGGGGTAATTCCAAGGTCGATCTAGACATGCATCCCCCCTCTCTGTTGGCGATTGTACCAGACGATTCACCGCTGAGGCGCTGAGACGCGGAGAAGATGAGGGAGAAAAGATCTGGATGATTCCTCTGTTTTCTCCGCGTCTCTGCGTCTCCGCGGTGAAAATGACTTTATGCGCGTCATTACCCCGCCATCATCCGCTACAATGGCTGCTGTGGAAGAAAAGGAAACGAGCGGTTTGCGCGGCCTCTGGGGCCGCTACAAAGAGGTTTCCCGCGAGGTGCACCGCGGATTCGTCGCCGAATGGACCGTCACCATCATCCTGCTGCTGTTCGCCACCACCGTTCTGGTGCAGGCCTTCGTCATTCCCAGCGCGTCCATGGTGGGCACGCTGCTCATCGGCGACCATGTGCTGGTCGACAAGCTGACCTACGCCCCCTATGGACCGGTCGCCGGAAAGGTGCTGCCCTATCGCAACGTGCGCCGCGGCGACATCATCGTGTTTCGTTACCCGCTCCACATCCAGGACGATTACGTCAAGCGCGCCATCGGGCTTCCCGGCGATCGCATCAAGCTGGTCAACAAGCAACTGTGGCTCAACGGCCATCCGGTCAACGAGCCTTACACGGTCCACTCGACCAGCTATGTGGATTCCTATCGCGACAACTTTCCGGCCGCCCCCAACCTGCAGTTGCCCGCGCCGGCTCTGGACATGCTGGAGAACCACGTGGTGAATGGTGAGCTGGTGGTGCCGCCCGGTTTCCTTTTCGCCATGGGCGACAACCGCGACGATTCCGCCGACAGCCGCTACTGGGGTTTCGTTCCGCGCGAGAATATTGTCGGAACGCCCCT
>JBEKQS010000108.1:0-16789 GCA_049519475.1 Bryobacteraceae bacterium
GACCCCAACGCGGCCATCTCCGACCCGGTGAAGCCGATCGTTTACTATATCGACGCGGCGACTCCGGTGAAGTGGGTGCCGTGGCTCATCAAGGGTGTGGAGGACTGGAACATTGCATTCAAGGAAGCCGGCTTCTCGAACGCCATCATCGGGAAGAAAATGCCGACGCCTGAGGAAGATCCGGCCTGGAGCGCCGAGGATGTGCGCCACTCGGTGATCCGCTGGCTGCCGTCCACCACCGAGAACGCCAGCGGGCCGCATATCTCCGACCCGCGCACGGGTGAGATTCTGAACGCGGACATCCAGTTCTATCACAACGTGATGGTGCTGGCGCGCGACTGGTATTTTACGCAGGTGGGGCCGCTCGATCCGCGGGCGCAGAAACTGCCGCTGCCGGACGACCTGATGGGAAGGCTGCTGGAATACGTCGTATGCCACGAAGTGGGCCATACGCTGGGCTTCCAGCACAACATGAAGGCCAGCTCGGAATATCCGTTTGAAAAAATCCGCGATCCGAAATGGGTCCACGAAATGGGCCACACGCCGTCGATCATGGACTACGCGCGCTTCAACTATGTGGCGCAGCCCGAAGACCACATCGAGTTGGAAGACCTGGTGCCGCGCATCGGGCCGTACGACATTTGGGCGACTAAATGGGGCTATGCGCCGATTGCCGGGGCCAAGACGCCCGACGAGGAAAAGCCCACGCTGAACAAGTGGGCCAAGGAGCAGGACGATAAGCCGTGGCTGCGCTTCTCGACCGCCAACGCCGCCGGTTCGGACCCGGGCGATGAAACCGAAGCCGTGGGCGATGCCGATGCGGTGAAGGCCACCACCCTGGGCGTGAAGAACCTGCAGCGCGTGGAAAAGATGCTCATGACGGCGACCGCCTGGAAAGAGGGCGAAACCTACGACGATTTGAGCGAAATGTACGGCCGCGTGATCAGCCAGTGGCAGACCGAGATGAACCACGTCACGCAGATCGTGGGCGGATTCAACAGCCAGGAAAAGGCCATCGGACAGGAAGGCCGGATCTTCAGCCTGGTGGAAAAAGACCGGCAGGCGGAAGCGGTGAAGTTCCTGGTGGACAACGCATTTACAACTCCCATGTGGCTGATCGATGAAGAGATTCTGCGGCGCATCGAAGCGGTCGGGGTGCTCGACCGCATCCACAACGCGCAACAGGCCGTACTGACGAGCCTGTTGAACAGCGCGCGGTTCGGGCGGCTCATCGAGCAGGAGACGCTGGACGGCACGCGGGCTTATTCGCCGGTGGAGTTCTTGAGCACGGTGCGAAAGGGCGTGTGGAAGGAACTGGATCTTCCGGCGGTAAAGATCGACGCGTACCGGCGCGGGTTGCAGCGCTCGTACCTGACCCTGGTGAACGCCAAGATCAACCCTCCGGCGGTGGCGCCGGTGGCGGCGGTTCCGGCGGGTGAAGAGCCCGCGCCGGGCGGACGCGGCGGACGCGGAGCCGGCGCTCCGGGCGACGAGAAGGGAATGTACCGGGCGGAATTGAAGGCCCTCAGCGCGTCGATCGCGGCGGCATTGGCCAAGACGACGGATCACGAAACCAAGGCCCACCTGGAAGCTTCGCGGGACGAAATCGCGAAGATCCTGGATCCGAAGTTTCTGCCGGCGGCGCCGGCGGCGGCAGCGGGCGGCGGCCGGGGCGGAATTTATTTCAAGAACCGTTAAACCGGGCCGATAAGCTCCATCGGGGGGCAGGTGTATCCCGCCCCCCGATGGAGACCAGTGCTGAACTCGGAAACTGAAATCGCTAAGTACATGTTTTCAGAAGTTCGCTCACGTATTGCAGACCGCTTGCTTACGCGCGCGGCTCCCATCCGAGCCGCGACCGTAAGGGAGCGATCTTCGCCTGATACGAGAGGGTATTGATGAAACGGTGTACTGAGTTATCCGAGAAGTATTCTCTCCAGCGAAATCCCTATCCCTGGAGAGATGCATGGTTCGAGGCAGTGTCCGGAGCCGAGTATTCAGTGGCGCCTTAGCGGGCGCCGTTCTTTTTTTCGGCGCGTTGAGCGGCGAACTGTTGCAGGCGCAGGTACCGGCGCGGATCACCCAGCGGCCGGACAATTCGGTGGTGGTGCGCTTGAACCACACCACCCATCCGGCGGTGGGCGCGGCGCGCGACTTGGGCCGGGTGGCGCCGAATCTGGCCATGGAGCGGATTCTGTTGCAACTCCAGAGCACGCCGGAGCAGGAGAGTGCGCTCGAACAGCTTCTGGGGGAACAACAGGACGTTTCCTCCCCGCAGTACCATGCGTGGCTGACTCCGGACCAGTTTGGTGATCAGTTCGGAGTGGCGCAGCCGGATCTGGATGTGCTGACGGCATGGCTGGCCTCGGCCGGTTTTCAGGTCACGGAGGTTGCGCGGAGCCGCCGCACCGTCGAGTTCAGCGGCGCGGCGGCGGATGTGGAGCGCGCGTTCCACACCGAGATCCACAACTACGACCTGGATGGCGAGCGGCACATCGCCAACTCCACCGACATTTCGATTCCCGAGGCATTGGCCCCGGTGGTGGCGGGGGTGGCGTCGCTGCACAATTTCCAGGCGCGGCCGATGCATCACATGGTGCGGGCCGCGCCGGGAGCGAGGGGCGGGCCGTCGGAGGCGCCCGCCCCGAGGATGGACCTTGGGAACGGGACACACGGCATGGCGCCTTACGATTTCGCCGCCATCTATGACGTGAGCAGCCTGTGGAACGCGAACTACGACGGCGCCGGGCAGAGCATCGCGGTACTCGGGGAGTCGAATATCAAACTGAGCGACGTGGCCGCTTTCCGCGCGATGTTCGGCTTGCCGGCGAACCCGCCGCAGATCATCGTGGTGAACGGGAACGACCCGGGGGATGTGGGCGGGAGCCTGGAAACGGAAGCGGATCTGGACGTGGAATGGGCGGGTGCGGTGGCCAAAGGGGCCACCATCAAGTACGTGGTCTCGAAGAGCACGTTCGCTTCCGATGGCGTTACGCTTGCCGCGGAGTACGCGGTGAACAACAACGTGGCCCCGGTGATCACGCTGAGCTTCGGGCTGTGCGAAGCTTTTGCGGGCATGTCCAACCAGGTTTTCAACGCCTTGTGGCAGCAGGCGGCGGCACAGGGGATTTCGGTGTTCGTGGGGGCCGGAGACAGCGGCTCGGCGGGCTGCGATACGCCCAACCTGACGACGCCGGCACAATATGGGTTCGGGGTGAACGGCCTCGGATCCTCGTCCTACAACGTGGCGGTGGGCGGCACCGAGTTCGACGACAGCGCTTCGCCATCAACCTATTGGAACCCGAGCAACGGCGGCAACCTGGCGTCGGCCAAGGGCTACATTCCGGAACTGGTGTGGAACGAAAGCAGTTATTCCAGCGTGGGCGCGGCGAGCAACAGTCTGTGGGCGGCCGGAGGGGGATCGAGCAATCAGTGGCCCAGGCCGGCCTGGCAGACCGGCGCGGGCGTCCCGGCCGGGACGTTCCGGCTGGTGCCGGACGTATCGCTCACGGCGGCGGGCCATGACGGCTACCTGATCGAACAGGAAGGCACGCTGTACCAGGTGGGCGGGACGTCGGCGTCGACACCGTCGTTTGCGGGGATCATGGCCATCCTCAATCAATACACCGGGGCGCGCAACGGCAACCCCAACGCCAAGCTCTACGGCCTGGCGGCGAGCACGCCCGCGGCGTATCACGACATCACGGCGGGCAGCAATGCGGTGCCGTGTACCGGAGGGACGCCCAATTGCTCGGCCGGGCTCCCGGCCACCAACGTGGGGAAGATGACGGGATACAGTGCGGGCCCGGGCTACGACCTGGCTACCGGGTTGGGCTCGGTGGATGCGTATGCGCTGGCGCGTGGCTGGGGCGGCGCGCAGGTGGGTCCCAGCATTACGTCTCTGAGCCCCAACCCGATGAAGGGGTCGAATACGGCCCAGGCACTGACAATCAACGGCACGGGCTTCGCAGCCGGATTGAGCATCAAGGTGGGAACGGTGACATACGGGCCGTCGCAACTCACCTCGGTGAGCGGCACGAAGGTAGTGCTGAACGTGACGGTGGGGACGGCGGCGCAAAACCTGGCGGTCGAGGCGATCAACACCACGGGGCCGGCTTCCAACACGGCGGCCTTGCCGGTGACCGGGCCCGCGCCGGCAATCAGCGGGTTGAGCCCGAACCCCATGACGGGCTCCAACAGCGGACAGGTTTTGACCATCACGGGAACGGGCTTCCAATCGGGACTGACGCTACAGATGGGTCCGGCCACGCCGGCGAGTTCGCAACTGATCTCGGTGACGCCAACCGGGATCCAGGTGAATCTCGTCGTGGGACTGACGGCGCGGACTTTCGCGGTGACGGTGACGAACCCCGACGGGCAGGTTTCCAATAGCGTGAACTTCCAGGTGAACGCACCCCTGGCGGCGCCTTCGATCACGTCGCTGAGCCCCAACCCGATGAAAGGGTCGAATACCGCGCAGGCACTGACGATCAACGGCACGGGCTTCGTGGCCGGATTAAGTATCAAGGTGGGGACGGTGACATACGGGCCCTCGCAACTCACTTCGGTGAGCGGCACGAAGGTAGTGCTGAACGTGACGGTGGGGACGGCGGCGCAAAACCTGGCGGTCGAGGCGATCAATACCGCGGGGCCGGCTTCCAACACCGCGATCTTGCAGGTGACCGGGCCGGCGCCGGCAATCAGCGCGTTGAGCCCGAACCCCATGACGGGCTCCAACAGCGGGCAGGTTTTGACCATCACGGGGACGAACTTCCAATCGGGACTGACGCTACAGGTCGGTTCGACCACGGTGACGAGTTCGCAACTGATGTCGGTGACGGCAACCAGGATCCTGGTGAATCTGGTCGTGGGGCTGGCGACGCGGCCTTTCGCGGTGTCGGTGAAAAACCCCGACGGGCAGGTTTCCAATAGCGTGAACTTCCAGGTGAACGCGCCGCCGGCGCCTTCCATCACATCGCTCAACCCGAGCCAGGTGACGGGTTCCAACGCGGCGCAGACCTTGACCATCAACGGCACGGGTTTCCAATCGGGCGCGGGCCTCACGGTGCTGGTGGGCGCCACCAACTATACGGGCAGCCAGGTGACGTTCGTGAGCGGCAGCCAGATCAAGGTCTCGGTGGTGACGGGCGTGGGAGCGCGCACGCTGAACGTGAGGGTGACGAACGCGAGCGGGATGGCTTCGAATTTGGCGACGCTCACGGTGAAATAGCGAAGCGGGAAGTCACAGGCCGGAATTCAGAAGTCAGAACCAACACGCGTGTGTCAAGGCTTTCGGCTTCTGACTTCCTCGACTCCCGACTCCTGCGCCATCGCAGGGGCTGCTTGCCTTCCGCCTCAATCCGGCAAAGGCGCAATCGGGCGGGTAGTGTAGTCTTTGCGGGGATATGGATCGGGGAAGCCAAGATCCCTATTTCTCTGATGGCTGTTGCTCTTGGGCCGTCGCAGGAGCAGGAGTCCCAGGTAGATCCGCCAAGGCCCTCATTTTATAAGCAAGCCATTCTGGATTGCGGATCGCCCCAAATTGCGATTCATAAAATTTGAGTTGTTGGAGGAGGCTAAGCGCGACATGTGCCGCATGCTCGGGTGTCATGACAATTCCAACTCTCGGCACCACGGTCCTGTCCGGCAGTGCTTCTGCAAAGCTGATATGCATGTCCATCATTGAGGCCGAATACGCCGAAACGTTAGAGTATATGAAGGTCTCTGGAAAGGGTATCGTGAGTTGCTGTTGCACAAGCTTACCGAGGCCACCGCCCTGATCCTTCGGCTGATCTTGTTGTGTTGGGCTATCCATTTACTGCGGCTCCTATCGTGTTCCAGCCCGGCATTGAGTTGTTTGTGAGCGCAACCCCCATAGACTTCCAGTTCAGAGTCTCTTGATCGCTATTCACTCTCAGGCGAGGCTCCCGTTTAGAATCGATAAAAACCACATTGGCTTCTTGGATGGTTGACGACGCCGGACGCTCTATCTTCTGCATGAATGTTTGTCCTGGTAGATAATAATCCAAGGCCATGGTGGTGTGGGCCGAACGGTACAGAAAGGCCGTCCAGTCGAACATTTGGCTCTGCATCGTGCGCTCATGCTCTTCGGCCTTGGAATTGTAAGCAGGGACGGATACTGATTTCTCCGAGATGTTGGAAACGGAATCCACAAACTCAGAGAACGGTGCAAATTTGACCATCAAGGCCACGTCGAAAGTTTCGGCGATGCGCTTCAACGTTGGGATTGTAGCGGGCCGAGATTTCGGATTCTCAAAACGCGAAATAGCATTCTGGGTCGTGCCTAATTTTTCGGCTAGCTTCGCCTGCGTCCACCCGCGATCTTCTCGCATCGCACGGAGTTGAAGTGGAAGGCCTTGGCGGATTTGGGCATCTACTAGTAGGTGCCTAATTTCCGGGTCCGAGACATCCTGTCCGAGTTTTGCCTTGGAAGAAACATTAGAGAATATATTCACGATTAAGCCTTTCCGGTAAAAGGGTTTTCCGTTTCGCCGCAGTGCCTATAGCGTCTTCGGGATGCCATTGGACCTTTCCGCGCCTCTTTCGATCTTTGCGAGCACCAATCAGACAGAATAGTAAACTCATCATCTGCCGGGCCAAAGCATCCAAGAGGGCGGTACGGAACACCGCGATAGTCGATGATGATCTCGCCGATTCCGTCGTTCTGATCCCCCTGCAACCACGCAAACTGTGGTCTCGTCCAAGACTCGGCCCGAACAAACCGTAACAATCGAAGAACGGTCTCCAGTTCAACCCTGACCCCCTTTCCCTCACCAATCGGGCAATTTTTCTAACCACTCTTCGATTAGATCTCGGCCGGAATCAGAGACAAACTCCATGATCCGCCATCCCGTGTCAGGAATCCCTGAAAACATAATAACACAATCCTGCGATATCGCAAGGAATATCTATTGACATTATATCTCAACTTTGCGATAATATATTAAGCCATGAAAACAAAAAGCCAACAGCCCCAAGTCACCAAACTGGAACCGCTGGCCTTTTGTGTTTTCCGTGGCGGGGTGGCAGAGCGGTCGAACGCAACCGGCTGTAAACCGGCAGGCGGCGCTCATATCGCCGTCCAAGGGTCCGAATCCCTTCCCCGCCGCCAGAACCGCAATTACACCCAGGCAGAGGTGCTAACCTCCACCGGGGCCAAAATCCGCACAGCCGAAGCCGTACGAACCTTCCAAGCCAAGTATCGCGCTTTCGGCTGTGAATCTCAAGGAGATTTAAGCCGTGACGTGCCATTCTTGCAGAATCGAAGCTGTGAAAGCCGGTAAAGGCCGCAACAGCGTACAGCGCTACAAGTGCCAGCAATGCGGCAAGCGGTTCATTGAACCATAGGAAAAACCGTTCGGGGCCGACGTGCGGATTCCAAAAGAGAAGGTTCGTATGATCCTGAATTGCCTGCTGGAAGGCAACAGCGTGCGCTCCACCGCTCGGCCGTGCGACGTGGAACCCAAGACCGTCCTCGCCATGCTGGCTTTCGCTGGTGCGAATTGCGAGCGAATTCTCGGCCGGACCCTCCGCAACGTCCCGGTGACCGACGTTCAATGTGATGAGATTTGGGGCTTCGTTCAAAAGAAAGAAGCGCACAAGTGGCCGTGGGAAGCGCACGACAACAGCATCGGGGATGCCTGCTGCTTTGTTGCCATTGAGCGCAATAGCAAGCTCATTTTGAACTTCGCCCTTGGCCGACGCGACCAGGCCACTACAGAATGACCACATTACCATCGGGCGAATAATCCGCAAGGGCAAGTGTTATACTGCACGCTATAACTTCAACGGACACCATGGCCAGCATACTGATTCGAAAACCACTCAGCACTCTTCTGGAAGAAGCCGGACAGGTGGGGGAACACTCGCTCAAACGGGTGCTGGGCCCCGTGAACCTGATCACGCTGGGGATCGGCGCCATCATCGGCGCGGGCATTTTCGTGCTCACCGGGACAACCGCGGCGCAGTACACCGGCCCGGCCATCGTATACTCCTTCATCCTGGCAGGCTTGGGGTGCGCGTTCGCGGGATTATGCTACGCCGAGTTCGCGTCCTTGATCCCCATCGCGGGATCGGCCTACACCTACGGGTACGCGACGCTGGGCGAGCTGTTTGCATGGATCATCGGGTGGGACCTGATCCTGGAATATGCCTTCGGCGCGGCCACCGTGGCCTCGGGATGGAGCGCCAACGTGATTCTGCTGGCGCAACACCTGGGCATCCCGGTTCCTCCGCAACTGGCGGCGACGCCGGGCACCGACATGGTGCAATACGAAGGCATCTGGCGGGCGGCGAGCACCATTCCCGACACCGTGAATCTGGCGGCGCTGCCTCACGTCACGGCGGTCTTCAACCTGGTGGCCTTCGTGGCCATCTGCCTGGTGACCACGGTCCTGGTGATCGGCATTAAAGAGTCGGCCAATTTGAACACGGTGATCGTGTTCGTGAAAATAGGGACGGTGCTGGTGTTCATCGCGGTGGCTGCGATGTACGTGCTGTCGCATCCGCAGCAGGCGTCGGCCAACTGGCACCCCTTCGTTCCGCCCAACACGGGCAAGTTCGGCCAGTTCGGCTGGTCCGGGATCGTGCGCGGCGCGGGGGTGATTTTCTTCGCCTATATCGGATTCGACGCGGTATCGACGGCGGCGCAGGAAGCCAGGAACCCCAAGCGGGACATGCCGATCGGCATCCTGGGCTCCCTGGCGATCTGCACCGTGCTGTACCTTGTGACCTCTTTTCTGCTGACCGGCGTGGTGAATTACACGAAACTGAACGTGGCGGCCCCAGTTGCCGTGGGGATGGAGGCCACGGGCCTGGCGTGGGGCACGTACCTGGTGCTGGTGGGGACCATCATGGGGCTGAGCACGGTGATGTTGGTGATGCTGCTGGGCCAATCGCGCGTCTTTTATTCCATGTCGCGCGACGGGCTGCTGCCGGAATGGGCGGGAAAGATCCATCCCAAATTCCGCACGCCCTACATTTCCTCGATCACCGTGGGGATTTTCGTGGCGATCTTCGCGGCTGTGATCCCCATCGGCATCTTAGGCGAGCTGGTGAGCATCGGGACGCTGCTGGCGTTCGTGATTGTGTGCGCCGGGGTGTGGATTCTGCGGCGCAAACAGCCGGACCTGCACCGTCCGTTCAAGACGCCGCTGGTGCCCCTGGTGCCCATTCTGGGCATCTTGATTTCGCTGGGACTGATGGCGGGCCTGCCCTTGCAAACCTGGCTGCGGCTGTTCGTCTGGCTGGTGATCGGGATGGCGATCTACTTCGGCTACGGGCGCCGGCACAGCAAAGTGACGCTGGCGGCGAAGGGGAAGTAAGTCCTCAGCCCAGGAACCCCAGCTTGCGCGTGCTGAAATTCGCCAGGTTGGGAAACACCGAGTTCATCGCGCTATCGGGGATCCCGAACCACGAGCACAACGTCGCTCCGTATTGATCGATGGACGTGGTGGGAATCCACCGGCCGCGCGTGTCGGTGTCGTCCGGGCCGCCGAGTTGGAACGTCGGGAAGGCTCCGAAGATTTGCCCCCCTTTCACGGCCCCGCCGAGCACCAGGTGATGTCCGCCCCAGGCGTGGTCGCTGCCGTCCCCCGTGGTGGGTTGAAACGTGCGGTTGAAGTCCGATTCCGTGAACGTGGTGACGTTCTGCGCCATGTTGATTTCCTGCGTGGCGTTGTAGAAGGCGGCCAGACCCTGGCTCAGTTCGGGATATAAGGTATTCAGCGTGCCCAATTCGCCGGTGTGCGTATCGAAGCTGCCGATCGAGCAGAAGAAAACCTGGCGCTGCATCCCCAGATCGGCCTGCACCTGGATGACCTGCGCCACCTGCTGAAGCTGCTGGCCCAGACTGCTGGTGGGGAACACTGTTTTGAGCGGCGTGGCTTTGGCGAGCGCGGCGCCCAGCGCCTTGGCGTCGGTCATGCTCATCGACATGGTGGAGTTGGCCGCCTGCGCCAGCGATGCGCCGCTCGACAGGGTCAATAAATTCGTGAACGCGTCCAGCCGGGCTTGCGAAGCAGCCGAAGCATTGAAGCCGGCGAGCTGTAGAGATCCGCCGGGCGAAATGGCGATCATTTGGGTCTTCGCTCCGGACCCTTCCAGGGTATTTCCAGCCACCGAAAGAAACGTGGGGAACTTGGATGGGTTCATCCCCTGCGCCTTGACATAATCGGCTACCCGGCCGCCCCAACCGGTCGGGCTGTTGCCTTGCGCGATGGACGTTTGCCACTGCTGCTGCTGATCCGCGTGCGAAAAGAGATTCGAGGGGATAGGCGCCTGCGCCGCCTGATACTGGGCGCGGGTCAGCGGCTGGACCAGGGAACCGACGTTGGCGACTACCGCCAGTTCCTTGCTCGAAAACATGCTGGCGACTTCGGCCAGCGGCGAGAAGAAACCGTACGGCGCGCCCGACGCGCTTTGCACCTGCGTCAATGCGCTGCTTTGAAGAGCGAGCGAGGCGCGCGCGGCCAGATACGCGGTGTAGCTCGCGTCATCCATCGGGATGATGGTGTTATTCGAATCGTTGCCGCCGTAGAGGAATACGCAGACCAGAGCGCGATAACTCGATCCCGTCTGGGCAAGCGCGGGGATTTCGGCAAAGCGCCGTAACGCCAGGGTTCCCAGCGAGGCCGCTCCAAGTTGAATGAAATTTCGTCGTGAAAACATTTCATCTCTCCTACTGCACGATCTGGTACTCGCTCGAAGTCAGTACGATATAGAGGGCGGCCTGCGCTTGGGCCTTTGCCCCCGTGGCCGCGCTGGCCGCGCTACTCGCGGCCTCCAGCAGATCGTTTGACATGGCGTGATGCAGGAATGCATAACTGATGTAATCGACCATTGCACTTACCTTGCTTCCGCTCGGCAGGAACGGGGTAAGATTGATGGTTGTGCTCTTATCCAGGGCCCCGTATAAGATTGTGTTGATTATGTCCGCGCGATTGGTTGCGGTTTGTGTGGAATAGATTTGAAATTCGGGCGCGGGCTCGCCGTTTTCCAGAGTGTATAAGGGCGAGAAGTAACTGAACACAGTCGGCGGATTGAACAAATCCTCTCCCAAATTGGAAGCTTGCAGGTAGATAGCGCTGGATGACCCCAGCGTAGCGTTCAGGCCCCGCAGAAGATTTGCCATGAACAGAACCGGTTCGCGCATGTGGCCGAAGTTCGGATTGGGAGCGGAGCTCGGATCGTCGCCGGCGCGCGCTTCGGCATCCGTCAGAATGGCGGTGAGTACCGATTTCATATCGCCGCGGACGCCGGAGCCGTTATCCAGGAATACATTGGCGGCGCGTTGAATGTACGCCGGGCTGGGATTGCTGGTCACCAGGTGCTGGATCAGTTGCTTGCTGATGAATGGGGCCATCGTCGGCTGCGCCAGCAGCGCGTCCAGCACCGAATCGAGATCCTCCTCGGCGGTTTGTCCGGCGGGGATGGTTACGCCTCCAATGATGCTTTTCGAGGTGGTGTCGTGCTCGGCTTCCACCGCGAACATCTGGCCGATGTAATAAGCCGGGTTATTGGCCTTTGCCGTAGCTTTGGGCGCGGTGGGATAGGTCCACCCGGTGAGCGCCCGGGCGGTGTTGGTCACCACGCTCTGGTTGTAAGTGGGTATCGGGTTCTTGTTGGAATCCAGTACCGCGCTGCCATCGGGATTGAGCTGGGTCAAACCAATTGTGAATAACTGCATGAGCTCGCGGGCGTAATTTTCGTTGGCGGACGTGCCTGCGGTCGTGTTGCCCTTGTTATTGTTAGCCATGTTGAGATAGTTCCCCATGGCCGGGCTGAGAGTGAGCGCCTTCATGATGTCGCGGTAGTTGCCGAAGGCGTTATCTCGAAACAGACGCCAGTAAGGCGGGAACGCGTAAGCGTACTTGGTGGAAACGGCCGAAACCACCCACATTTGTGAGAGCGCGAAGGCCACCCGCTGGCGGAGCTGATCCTGTCCGGTAACCGCGTTTTGAAAGAACGCGGCCTGGACGGGCGTGAGGTCGCGGTTGGGCTTGCCGGTTGAGGCGTCGAGCATCGGCTGATCCGGCAAATCCGACGTGTTCAAAGAGAATTGCGCTTTTAGCCAGTTAGCGATTCCCGACTGCTGCAACTGCGCAATCGAAGCGGGCGTAGGGCCCCAGGCGGCTTGATCGAGGAATCGCGCGGCGGCCCGGTCGGCAATCGCGGCGGGCGTTTGCGCATCCATCGGCTGCACCCAGAACGCTGCGGCAAGAACGAAAAAAACGGAAAGATGTTTCATGAAACCCTCCGGAGCCCTCACGGTTAAAGTAACCCCGCGGGCGCGCAAAAGTGTCGGAGCGTTACCAATGAAGTGATTCGCGACCGTTAAAGGCCGGTGGGGCAGGCGGTGCCGCCTGCCATTCTGACTTCCTCGACTTCCGACTCCTGACTTCTCAACATCGACAGCTTTTGTCGATGTTGTTTACAGCTTGTACCCTTCCCACCTCGCCACCACCGCGCTGGCCAGACAGTTGCCCAGGACGTTGATCCCGGTGCGGGCCATGTCGAGGACCGCGTCCACACCGAGCAGAACGGCCACACCTTCCATGGGTAACTGAAACGTGGCCAGAGTGCCGGCCAGGATGACCAACGCGGCGCGAGGGACGCCGGCCACGCCTTTGCTGGTGAGCATCAGGGTCAGCATGATCGCCAGTTGTTTGCCAATGCCGAGGTGCTCGCCGCCGGCTTGCGCCACGAAGATGGCGGCCAGCGAAAGGTACAGCGCGCTTCCCACCAGGTTGAAACTGTAGCCGGTGGGGATCACGAAGCCCACGATGTGCTTGGGCACGCCGAATTGTTCCATGTTCTCGAGCGCCAGCGGCAGCGCGGCCTCGCTCGATGCGGTGGAAAAGCCGATCAGGAAGGGCTCGCGCACGGCGCGGTAGAACCTGCCCAGGGGGATGCGGAAGAGGAAGAGACCGGGCAGAAGCACGAGGAGAATACACAGGACGGCGGAGACGTACATCGCCAGGATTAGCTTGCCGAGGCCGAACAGCACACCGACGCCCTTGCTGCCGATGGTGACGGCGATGGCGGCGCCCACGCCCAGCGGGGCGAGATACATGACATACCTGGTGAAGCGGAACATCACTTCGGCCAGCGAGCCGCAAAACTTGACCACCGGTTCGGCCTTGGCGCCGATCGCGGCGCAGGCGGCGCCGAACAGGAAAGCGAAGACCACGATTTGAAGCGCGTCGTTGCGCGCCAGCGCGTCGAAGATACTGGTGGGGACGACATTCTCCAGCTTGAAGGTGCTTTGCGCCGCGGGGACGGCGGCTTCCGCGGCGCTGCGGCTGATGGGGATTCCCTCGCCGGGTCTCGCCAGGTTCACGGTGGCGAGGCCCAGAAACAGCGCCAGGGTGGTGACGATTTCAAAATAGACGATAGCCTTGAGACCGATGCGGCCCATCTGTTTGAGGTCGCCCGAGCCGGCAATGCCGTAGACCAGGGTGGCGAAGATCAGCGGCGCAATGATGGAGCGGATGAGGCGCAGGAAAATGTGGCTCACCGGTTCCAGATGCTGGGCGAAGCCGGGCGCTGCGGCCCCCACGGCCACGCCGGCGGCCATCCCGATGAAGATCCAGGCAGTCAGCGAAAGGCGTTTCATCGCTCTCCCCATTTGAGCTTCTGGCGCAGCACGTCGAAGAACATCTGGCGCGGCGGCCGGATGAGGTGCAGGGAGTATTGCGTGCTGTGGCAGACCAGCGTATCGTCCTGGCGGATGGGCGCGCCCACCTGGCCGTCGATGGTCAGGAAGACGCCGTTATCGGGGCCGCGGGAGATGACGCGAATCACGCTGGTTTCGGGCACCAGCACGGGTCGGTTGGTAAGCATGTGGGGACAGATGGGGGTGAGGCAGATGGTGGGGACGGAAGGAAAAATAATGGGGCCGCCGGCGGAGAGCGAATAAGCCGTCGAGCCGGTGGGCGTCGAGATGATGAGGCCGTCGGCTTTGTAGGTGCACATGAATTGCGAGTCGACGAAAACGTCCAGATCGATCATGCGGGCGATGTCGAACTTGCTGAGCACCGCGTCGTTCAGGGCGTCATAAGAAGAGACCACCTGGTTGCCGCGCTGGACTTCGGTGTTCAAGAGGCGCCGTTTGGCCACGCGATGCTCGCCGCGGAAGGCGCGTTCCAATTCGGGAAAGAGTTCGTCGATGGTGATGGCGGTGAGGAAGCCGAGGCCGCCGAGATTGACGGGGAAGAGCGGGATTTCGCGGCGGCCGATGGCGCGGGCGGCGGAGAGCAAGGTGCCGTCGCCGCCCAGCACGATGACCAGATCGCAGTCTTCGGGGACTTCCGGGCGCGGCATCCCCGGAGTGAGTGCGTAGACGGCGGTTTCCTCATCGATGCGGGCGGCGATGCCGCGCTCCCGCAGCCATTCAAGCAGCTTGGGCACCAGCTCGACGGCGGCCGGGGCGTTCGGCTTGGAGATGACTCCCACGGTCTTAATGATGGGCATAGAGGAGAAACTCCTGGTTCCCTTCGGCGCCGAGGATCGGGCTGGGCATCATAGCGGTTTGGAATCCGAATTGGCGCACCGCTTGGGTGACGCGTTCACAGGCGGCCTGGTGGAGTTGCGGGTCCCGAACGATGCCGCCCTTGCCGACCTGGCCCTTGCCGGCCTCGAACTGCGGTTTGATCAGTATAACCATTTGCCCGGCGGGGCGTAACAGGGGGACTGCGGCGGGAAGGATGAGGGTGACGGAAATGAAGCTCACGTCGCAGCAAAGGAAGTCGACAGACTCGCCGATCTGATCGAACTGCAGATGGCGGGCGTTGATGCCTTCGTGGAGCGCGACGCGGGGATCCGTGCGGAGCTGCCAGGCGAGCTGGCCGGCGCCGACATCCACCGCGTGGACGCGAGCGGCGCCGGCTTTGAGCAGCGCGTCGGTAAAGCCGCCGGTGGAGGAGCCGACGTCCAGACAGGTCTTGCCGGCGACGTCGATGGCGAAGTTCGCCAGAGCGGCGGCGAGCTTGCCCCCGCCGCGGCTCACGTAGGGCGGGCGGGCGAGGACTTCGACGGCGGCATCGTCGCCGACGGGCTGGCCGGGTTTGGAGGCTTTCTGGCCGGCGACCAGGACTTCACCCGCCATGATCAGGGCCTGGGCTTTTTCGCGGGATTCGGCCAGCCCGCGCGAGACCAGCAGACGGTCGAGGCGCAGCTTCATGCGCCGATCAACTTTATCGCCTGAGCTTGAGGCGCCGTAGATCCTCCTCCGTCCAGCGTGCTTGCATCTCAAGCATACTCTTCAGCGTTTTGCGGGTGAAAGTGTCGCTGGGGGCATGAAAAGTGACGGTAACCCTCCGGCCGTCCGGATGATAGTAGACCTGATGGGAGCCTGCCCCACGATCGAATGCGAATCCGTCGCGAATCAAAGCCGAAATGATCTCACGGGCACTCAGATTGCGCAGTTGCGCATAGTCCATAAATCAGACAGTGACCGTGATGTGCGGGTCATCCACGGTCACCTCAACGCCATCAGTGGACTTATCGGGCAGAAGCTCCCCGTGTTCCATCATACTGCCCACTACCAACTGGACCACTTCGTTGATGTTTCTGAGCGCCTCCGCTTCGGTTCTGCCCGAAGTAGCCGCGCCCTGCCGCTCCAACGCTGGGCAGTACGCGTGCCACGCGGGATTGCCCTGGGCATCCTCGTCCGGTTCCACTACGACTCTAAAGCTGTAGGTCTTCATGGCCATGATTACGAATCAGGCTCGATTTTCGCTTTCAGTGTAGGGTACCACCTGCCCTCTCGTCAACGAGCTCGGACTCGGCCGCCTGCACAGCCCCCACTCATGACTTGCGCTGCACAATCAGGTCGGCCAGTTCGTGCAGCCGCGTGGCGCGGTCGCCGAACCGCTCGAGCACCTGGTGGGCCCGGGCGCATTCCTCTTCGGCCATCTGGTGGGAGTCTTCCAGACCGTAGACGGCGGGGAAAGTGATCTTGTGCTGCGCGGCATCCTTGCCTGCGGTCTTGCCGAGGGCTTCGGAAGATTCCTCGACGTCCAGGATGTCGTCCACAATCTGGAAGGCGAGGCCGATGTGCTCGCCGTAGCAGGAAAGCGCGGCGTATTGCTCATCGGAGGCCGAAGCGTAAATGGCGCCCATGCGCAGGCTGGCGCGCAGCAGGGCGCCGGTCTTGGCGCGGTGAATGGTTTCGAGCAGTTGGGCGTCGGGAGGTTTGCCTTCGCCTTCGAGATCAGCCACCTGTCCGCCGATCATGCCGCCGACGGTGCCGGAGGCGGTGGAGAGCTCGGCGATAAGGCGGGTCTTGCGATCGTCGGAGATGGGGAGTTGGGCGAGCACCTGGAAGGCGATGGTCAGCAGGGCATCGCCGGCCAGGATAGCCATGGCGTCGCCGAAGACTTTGTGGTTGGTGAGCTTGCCGCGGCGGTAGTCGTCGTTGTCGAGCGCGGGCAGGTCGTCGTGGATCAGCGAGTAAGTATGGATGAGCTCGAGCGAGCAGGCGCATGCGGCCACTCCATCGACAGCCGGCGAAACGGCGCGCGCGGCTTCCATACAAAGGATGGGACGGATGCGCTTGCCGCCGGCGAAGAGGCTGTAGCGCATGGCGCGATGGATGGTTGCGGGCGGCGTGGTCTCCGGCGGCACCAGGCGGTCGAGTTCGGCGTCCACCAGTTTTTGTTGCTGGGCGAGCGATTCGCGCAGGTTCATCCGTTCTCGCTTTTTTCGGGCCTGAACGGCTCGGCGGCGATCTTGCCCTCTTTGCGGATTAGCTTTTCGACGCGCGTTT
>JBEKQS010000109.1:0-16545 GCA_049519475.1 Bryobacteraceae bacterium
CAGCAGGAACGGCTTCCGCTCGCCCACGGGCCAGTAGTCTTTGGCGAGTTCCGGGTCATCCAGGTTGTCGAACACCACCAGCACGCCCGGCTTATCAGCAAGCCAGCCCTTCACCGCTCGCTCGACCTCCGCCTCTGTGGGTTGCTCTTGCGGCAACAGCCCCAGCCCGCGAGCGACCTTGCGATAACTATCAAACAGCGACTCCCCACCTTCGGCGCCCACCCACACCACGTCCTCGTAGTAGCCGCCAAAGCGCAACACGTATGCCAGCGCGGCCTGGGTTTTTCCGAATCCACCGGCCGCATGGATCAGGACCTTGCGCTTTGTTTGCAGTTTCTCGTGCAGGTCCTTAAGGAACTGCTCTCTTCCCACGAAATAGCCGGTCGGGATTGGCATTCTCCAGGTGCGCACTTTGCCCGGTTCGAGCGGGCGCGGCTGACCCCGCTCCAGAAGCAAGTCCAGCTTCCGGTGGGTTATTTCATGTCCGGCACGATTTTCCGCGCGGATCTGGTTGATGCCCTTTACCGTAAACGCGCGGAACAACAGGCCGTTCGAATCGCCCGCGAGGTCGTCGGCGAACGCCTGCTGGTAGTACGGTAGCGCCTTCCTGGCGAAGTCCAAGGAAATATTTTCGCTCCACAGCGAGTACGCGGCATTTTCAGCTACCAGCCATTCCCGCAGGAGCGTCGCCAGATCGCGCGCATCCGCATCCAGGTTCGGGCTGTAGGGATTGGTCGCCTCCCATTGCGACTCCTCAAACTGCTCCGCCGGGAAAAGCTCCTCCAAAGCGTCGCCGCCCGCCTCGGCTTGCTGGAGCAGGCGGTCCCAACCCTGGAACAGAGCGTCATACGGATCGGCGGGCAGCCCGTGGATCTGTCCCCGCGCCTGCTTCAATCCGCGCCGCAGCGCCGCGGCCATCCCCTGCCTGAGATGTTGATTGCGCGCCGCCAGCTCGCGGAATTCCGCCGTCTCAAGCTGCTTCTCACGCTGAGCGGCGGCCCGGTTAATCAGAAAGTCGCCGGCGACCTCGGCCGCCACTGCCGCGGCGGCTGCTGCCAGGGATTCCAAACCGCTGCCAGCGCCCGCGGCCTCGGCGTACTTCTTCGCGGCGAAGAATATCCCGCCCATCGCGAGCGTGCGCCATGCGTTGCTCTTCACGGAGTAAAGAGTATAGCCCACGGCGCCACGAATCAGGCCCGCGGAACAGGATTACACCCAAGCTGGAGGGCGGACCCCGTGGTCCGCGGCCGACGCCCCGTCGGCCTGTTGGCATTTGGATGATGCTGATATCGCTGATCGGACTGCGGGACGAGGGCGTCCCGCGCGGACCAGGGGGTCCGCCCTCCAACTTTGCAAGCCTCACGATTCCACCGGCCCGCCCTCCCTGCACAACTCCTGCAAAATGTTCTGCCGCTGCGCCGCGGCCGTCTCGACCGCCGATTCCATCGCCAGCCAGTACACCACGCCGCCGATCGCCGCGGCTGCCGCCAGCACCGCGAGGAAAGCCGTCTCGCTGCGGAATACCCAGCGCGTCACGTAAGCCACGATCACCGGCAGCAATAACAGCGGGTACAGCAGCATCACCAGCACCTGCCCCCGGTTGCCGCTGCCGCCGCCGCGCCCCATGCGCTCCGGACTCAGCGCCCGCGGATACCGCACCGAACTGATGTTGCCCGCCGCCATCAGGTACATCGCGCAGATGGTCACCACCACCAGCGTCTCCGCCAACTGCCCCGGCGCGAAGCTCATTCGCAATGCCAGCGTGATGCCGCTCAGCACCAGGGTCTCCAGATACACGAAGAACAGGCAGGCGATATTCTTCCCCAGCAGCACTCGCCAGAGCGGCTGCGGCGCCGCGAAGTAGAACAGGGCCGCCGAGCGGTCCAGTCCGAAACAGTTCCAGTAAGTCACCTGGCCGATCAGGGTCATGGCATACACGCACACCAGCGTCAGGAAATTCCGCGAGAAGCCGTCCCCGTGCATGGCGCCCCGTGTGGGAAGCCACACCATCAACCCAAACGAAAAACCCATCACGAAGACCATGCGGAATCGCGCCGACCGTGCCAGCGTGCGCAGCTCTTTTTCGACGATGGCCGCCAGCGGGTCGCGCCACAGCAGCGCCGGAATGCGATACAACGCGCTCCTCCAGAAGTGCGCGCGCGCCGCCACCGGCTTGAGCGAGGTGGCCTGCGCGGCCAGCGCGTCGTAGCGCAGGTTACGCTCGAATTGACTGCGGCCGAACCAGTGGGCCACCAGCGTCCAGGCGCACAGCGAAAGCCACGCCAGCCACACGGAGCCGGCTTCCCGCGCCGCCGGAAGCATCGCTCGCGCCGCGGCGCTCCACGGCGTTCCGAACGCGCCCACACTGGCGCCGGCCGCGTGCAACCATTTGGGCTTGACCCCCGACATCATCAGCAGCCGCGGCCCCATCCACAGCATGGCCATCAGCAGGGCCACCAGTTCCCGCACTTTCCTCTTCGCGAGCAGCCGCTCCAGCAGGCTCCGTGTGCCCGAAGCCAGCAAGAGGTTGAACGCCAGAAACAACAGCGTCGCGCCGGCCACTCGCGGCAGCGCCGTCAAGCCGCCCGCCGCCCGGTTGGCGAGCAACCCCAGCGCGCCGCCCGCCAGCACCATCGCCATCTCCAGTCCCGTGATCAGCCGCAGCAACACCTCCACCAGGAACAGCTCCTGGTGTGGAATGGGATACAGCAGCAGCTTGCGCAGGTCCAGCGCCGAGCCCATGCTGGCGGAAAGAACCGGCATCGCCTGCCAATAAAAACAGATGCCCGCGAGGCCAATCGGCAGCGCATAGCGCAGCGCGGCTTCATCCGCGAACGCCGCGTAGAAGCCCGCCCAGCAAGCCACGAAGCACCAGAAGCCGTACCACACCACCGCCGTCAGGATGCTCACGCCCAGGTTGCGCCGCGAGCCGGGCCGCATGCTGAGCAGTTGCGCCCGCAGGATGGGGACAATCATAACCAGTCCAGCCGCTCCACCGGTCCCTTCGCGCCCACCAGCCGCACGAACACATCCTCCAGCGATTCTCCGCCTCGCCGCATCTCGTCGAGCGTGCCGCTCGAGACAATCTTCCCGTCGTTGATGATGGCGATGCGGTCGCACAGCCGCTCCACCACTTCCAGCACGTGCGAAGTGAGAAAGATGGTGGCGCCTCGCTTCACCTGGTCGAGCAGAATCTCCTTCATCAGCCGCGCGCCCACCGCGTCGACTCCCTCGAACGGCTCATCCATGAGGAACAGCTCGGGATGGTGAATCAGCGACGCCGCCATGGCCACGCGCTTCCGCATGCCCTTCGAATATTCGCCGATGATCTTGCGGTCCGCCTGGAGCTGGAAAAGATCCATCAGGTCGCGCGCCCGGTCCACCGCCACCGGCCGGCTCAAGTCGTACATGCGCCCCACGAATTCCAGGAACTCCGCGCCGGTGAGCCGGTCGAACAACAGCGATTCGTCCGGCACCAGCCCGATGCGCCGCTTGATCTCCAGGTCCTGTTCGGGCAACCGGAAGCCCAGAATCTCCACGGTGCCGCCGTCCGATGGAATCAATCCGGTCAGGATGCGAATGGTGGTCGATTTTCCGGCTCCATTCGGTCCCAGGAAGCCGAAGAAAGAGCCGCGCGGCACTTCCAGATCGACACCGTCGACCGCCGGTTCATACCCGTAGTATTTTCTCAGGTCGCGAACCAGGATCGCGGGCGACGACATCCTACGAGTATAGCTTCCGGCTCCATTCCCGAATCTTCTTCAGCTCCGCTGCCGGAATGTGCAGGAATTCCAGGAATTCCTGGTGTTCCTCCGGCGCGGTCTTTTCGAACTCGGCGTGCCAGCGGTGCATCTGGTCGTCGCTGAAACCGGCGGACTTCATGATGGCAACCCATCTCTCTTTCGTAACCATGGGCAATCTCCTTAGTTGTTTTGTGCTTTCGAGCAATTTCGCGATCAGCCGCTGCTGCTCGCGCAGTCTTTCGATGCCGGCGCTCAGATCCAACAGGCGCCGCCGCAGCACCGCCGAAGCGTCGTCTCGCGGGCCGTCGAGAATCGAGCGGATGTCCTTCAGCGGTACCCCGGCATCGCGGTACACGCAAATCTGCCGCAGCCGTTCCAGGTCTTTCCCGGTATACGCCCGGTAGTTGCCGGCCGTGCGGCGCGGCCGCGGCACGAGGCCAATCGACTCGTAGTAGAGCAGCGTGCTGCGCGAGAGCTTGCAAGCGCGCGCCAGTTTGGTGACCGTCAGCGGCATCGTCCTGATTCCAGTGTCAACCCTAAAGGATTAGACAGGTCAAGAAGAAAATGCAGCGCGCGATGTGGCGCACGTTCTCAAACGTGCCGTGTCGGCACTCCTGCGGACACGTTTTTGCCGGCCGCCAACCATGCGTCCCCAGGAGTGGGGACGCGGCACGCAACGAGTGCGTGCGCCACGAGCTTCACTTCTCGTGTCCGCGAATGGAAATCCCCAGCTCCCGCAACTGCCGCTCCGGCACGCTCGATGGCGCGTCGCACATCAGGTCGGTGCCGCGCGCGGTCTTGGGGAAGGGAATCACGTCGCGGATCGAAGTCTCCCCCGCCAGGATCATCACCAGCCGGTCCAATCCCAGCGCGATTCCGCCATGCGGCGGCGCACCGTACTCCAGCGCCTCCAGCAGGAATCCAAAACGCCGGCGCGCTTCTTCCTCGGTGAAACCGAGCGCCGCGAACACCTGGGTCTGCACATCGCGCCGGTGAATACGAATCGATCCGGAGCCCATCTCCACGCCGTTCAACACCAGGTCGTAGGATTTCGCGCGGCACCGCGCCGGGTCGGCCGTGAGCTTTTCCAGGTCTTCGTCGTGAACCGAAGTGAAGGGGTGATGCGCCGCGTTCCAGCGATTCTCTTCCTCGTCCCACTCGAACATCGGAAAGTCCACCACCCAGAGAAATTGCAGGTTCTTCGGATCGAGCAGCTTGTGCCGGTCGTTGAACTTCTGCGCGCAGTGCAGGCGCAACTGGCCGAACGCCTGGTAAACCGTCTCTTCCGGACGATGTCCCTTCGGCTCGCCGGCCCAAGTGGCCAGAACCAGCAGATCGTTCTCGCCCGCTCCGCAACGCGCGCGCACCTGGGCCATCGGCTCCGCGTGGTCGCGTTCCAGCCGCTTGGCGTCGTCGTACACCCGCAGCCCGCGCTCCTGGCCGAAAGCCTTCAGTTCGTCGCGCTCCTTGCGGCTGGGTGCGCCCGTGGCCGGAATGTGGATTGCCACCAGCGGCAGATTATGGTTCGCCAGTTCCGGCAGCAGGTCTTCCACCGGATGCATGGGCGGGATGCGGCAGTCGGGCTTATCGCTGCCGTAGCTGCGCATGGCCTCCGCATAGGTCAGTCGCGGAAACGGCGCCGCCACGTGGAAGCCCGCCACCTCGCACACCCGCTGCATCAGCGGCTCGATGGTCTCAAAGACCCGTTCCTGCTGCGGAAACGACATCTCCAGATCGATCTGCGTGAACTCCGCCTGCCGGTCGGCGCGGAAATCTTCGTCGCGGAAGCAGCGCACAATCTGGAAGTACTTATCAAAGCCGCTCACCATCAGGATCTGCTTGAAGATCTGCGGCGATTGCGGCAGCGCATAAAATGTCCCCGGCTGCACGCGGCAGGGAACCAGGTAATCGCGCGCGCCCTCCGGCGTGGAGCGCGTCATGAAAGGCGTCTCGATTTCCAAAAAGCCCTGCCCGTTCAGGCACTCCCGCACCGCAAAAGCAATCTTCGATCGCAAGATGATGTTGCGCTGCATGCGCGGCCGGCGCAAATCCACGTAGCGGTATTTCAGCCGCGTCTCTTCGCTCACGCTCACTTCGTCTTCCACCGGAAACGGCGGCGTGCGCGATTCGTTCAGAATCCAGATCCCCGAAGCCGCCACTTCCACTTCGCCCGTCGCGAGGTTCGGATTGTTCGCCCCGGCGCCGCGTAGCGCCACTTTGCCTTCCACCGCGATCACGTACTCCGGCCGCACCAGTTCGGCGCGGGTGTGAGCGGCGCCGATGTCTTCGTGGAACACCACTTGGGTGAGCCCCTCGCGGTCGCGCAGATCCACGAACACCACGCCGCCATGGTCGCGGCGCCGGTGAACCCAGCCCATCAGCAGGACGTTTTTGCCTTCGTCCGCCGCGCGCAGCGCGCCGCAACTATGGGTGCGACGCAGGTCGCCCAGGAAATCCAACGCAATTGCAGTTTCCATAAAATTGTCTTAGCTTCTGGCCGCCGCCAGCCTGGCGGCGATTTCGTCGCGCGTCAAACTCTGCTGATCGCCCGTGGTCATGTCTTTCAACGCATATCGGCCCGCGGCCATTTCGTTGTCGCCGATGATCAAGGTGAACCGCGCGCCCAGCTTGTTGGCCAGTTCCATGACGCGTTTCAGCTTGCCTTCCACCAGTTCGACCGAAACGCCCGCCCGCCGGAAATCGCGCGCCAGCACCGCCGCGTGGCGCACCGCCGCTTCGCCCAGCGGTGCCACGCACAGGTCGAGCGGCGTGGCCTGGTGTTCGCCTTCCACGCTCATCACCAGCCGGTCTTCGCCAATCGAAAAGCCGATGCCCGGCGAGTGCACCTTGGAGCCGAGCGATTCCGCCAGGCCGTCGTACCGGCCGCCGCCCAGCACCGAATTCTGCGCTCCCAGCGCGCCGTGGACCACTTCGAACGTGGTGCGCATGTAGTAATCCAGGCCGCGCACCATGCGCGGGCGCACTTCATACTCTATGCCGCGGTCGCCCAGATATTGCTTCACCGCTTTGAAATGCCCGCGGCACGCGTCGCACAGGTGGTCGATGATGCTCGGCAGCTTCTCGATAATCGGCTGGTCCGCTTCCACCTTGCAATCCAGTACCCGCAGCGGGTTGGTTTCCGCGCGCCGCTGGCAGTCCCCGCACATTTGCGGCGCCACGTCTTTCAATTCCTCTCGCAGCTTCTCCACGTACTGCGGCCGGCAGTTGTGGTCGCCCACCGAGTTGATCAGCAACTTCGCCCCGCCGAGGCCCGCGCGCTCCAGAACCTCCATCACCATTTCGATGACTTCCGCGTCCACCACCGGCGATTCCGACCCGATGGCCTCCGCTCCAATCTGGAAAAACTGCCGGTAGCGCCCTTTCTGCGGCCGCTCCCGCCGGAACATCGGCCCCATGTAGTAAAGCTTTTGCACGCCCGGCCGCTGGTCCAGCCGGTGCTCGATGTACGCGCGAATCACCGATGCCGTATTCTCCGGCCGCAACGTGAGCGAAGTCTCGTCGCGGTCAGTGAACGTGTACATTTCCTTGGTGACGATGTCGGTGTCCGCGCCCACGCCGCGCGCGAACAGTTGCGTCTCTTCCAGAATCGGCGTGCGGATTTCGTGGTAGTTATAGGTCCGAAAGACCTCGCGCGCCACCGCTTCCACCTGGTTCCACACTTCCGTGGATGGAGGTAGTAGGTCCCTGGTTCCTTTGACGGCTTTAATCAAGGTGGTTGGAAATATTATGCTAACATGCGGCTGCGCCGCTCCGCGCCTGCTCGACCGCGATCCGCGATGCTGGCGCCCTCCGGCGTTACAATCGCCACGTTACAATCGTCATGTATGTTGCGCCGCCTGCTCTACCTGCTCGCTTTCACGGCGATCGCTTTCGCTCAAAAGCGGCCGTTCGATGTCAACGCCCTCATGGAGCTCAAACGGATCGGCGATCCGCAGATCTCCCCCGATGGCAAGTGGGTCACTTTTACGGTCCAATCCGTCGACGTCGCCGCCAACCGCAAGCCGCAGCAGATCTGGATCGTCCCCATCGAGGGCGGCACGTCCCGCCAGATCTCGCACGATGGTGAAATCAATCAGCGCGCCCGCTGGTCCCCCGATTCCAAGCACATCGCCTACGTCTCCGACCGCTCCGGCTCCTCGCAGATCTGGCTCATGGACCCCGATGGCGGCAACGCCAAACAGGTGACCACTCTCTCCACCGAAGCCGATGGCATCATCTTCGCGGGCGACGGCAAGAACCTCGTCTTCACCTCCGACGTCTATCCCGAATGCGGCGCCGACGATGCCTGCAATAAGAAGAATTTGCAGGCCGACCAGGCTAGCAAGGTCCACGCGCGCATCTACACCGATCTGCTTTACCGCCATTGGACACAATGGCAGGCGAAGCGCCGCAGCCACTTGCTGGTGATTCCCGTGGCCGGCGGCGCGGCCAAGGATCTCACGCCTGGCCCGCACGACGTCCCGCCCTTTTCGCTCGGCGGTCCCGACGATTACGACGTCTCCCCCGACGGCCAGGAAGTCTGCTTCTCCATGAATGCCGACCCCGTCCCCGCCACCAGCACCAATGCCGATCTCTACGCCGTCTCCATCAAGGGCGGCGATGCGCGCAAAATCACCACCACGGCTGGCGCCGATTCCAGCCCCCGCTATTCGCCCGACGGCAAGTACATCGCCTGGCGCGCGCAGTTCCGCGCCGGATATGAGAGCGATCGCTGGCGTCTCCTGGTTCTCGAGCGCTCGACCGGCAAATTGACCAACCTCACCGAATCCCTGGACCGCTGGGTCAACAGCTTTGCCTGGTCCAACGATTCCACCCGCCTCTTCTTCACCTCCACCAATCAGGGCCGCCAGGCCATCCAGTTGATTCCCGTCACCGGCGGCGCCGTGCGCCAGCCCTTAAGCGGCGATAGCGAACTCGACGACATCCAGCTCACGCGCGACGGCAAGACCATGGTCTACACCGAGCAGAGCGGCATCGCCCCCACCGAAATCTACCGCGTCGCATCCTCCTCCGGTGGCACCCCCGCGCCGCTTACCCATCTCAATGACGCCGTCCTCAACTCCCATCAGCTCACGCCGCTCGAAGAATTCACCGTGAACGCGCAGGATGGCGCGCACATCCAGAGCTTCGTCGTCAAGCCCTACGGCTTTCAGGAAGGCCGCAAGTATCCCGTGCTGATGCTCATCCACGGCGGCCCGCAGGGCTTCTGGGGCCACTCCTGGAGTTTCCGCTGGAACGCGCAGGTCTTCGCCGCCGCCGGCTACCTGGTCGTTATGCCCAATCCCCGCGGCTCCACCGGCTACGGCCAGAAGTTCATCGACGAGATCAACGGCGATTGGGGCGGCAAGCCCTTCGACGACATCATGGGCGTCACCGATCACGTCGCCGCCGAGATCCCTTATGCCGACGCCAGCCAGATGGTCGCCGCCGGAGCATCCTACGGCGGCTACATGATCGATTGGATCCTCGGCCACACGCAGCGCTTCAAAGCCCTGGTCACCCACGACGGCGTCTACGATCTCCCCAGCGAGTTCGGCGCAACCGAAGAACTGTGGTTCCCGCTTTGGGAATACGGCGGCACGCCTTGGGACAAGCCCGAAAATTACGCCAAGTGGTCCCCCAGCACGTACGTCAAGGAGTTCCACACGCCCACCCTGGTGGTCCACGGCGAGCAGGATTTCCGCGTGCCTTACACGCAGGGCCTCGAACTCTTCACCGCGCTGCAATTGCAGAACGTCAAGTCCAAGCTCCTCCTCTTTCCCGATGAAGGCCACTGGGTGCTCAAGCCGCAAAACAGCCTGCTCTGGTATAAGACGGTCATTGAGTGGCTCGATTCCTGGGTGAAAAAGTGAAAGTAATTATCGGCCTGGTCTTACTCATAGTCATCGTAATTGCCGCACTGTTTTTCCTGTCTGCACATACGGCCGTGTCCATAACTCCGGTGAAAGTCGTCGGGATCTCCACTCCGGTCGTGGTTCAGTTGTCAAACCCGCATGGCGTGCGCCATGTCGCCGCCTATATCGAACAGAACGGGCAGCAGCTTCCGCTGTTCGAAGAAGACACTCCCGCGCGCCGTTTCTTCTGGAAGCGCCATGAGCCCGCGCGCACTCTCACCTTTGAAGCCGGCAAGAGCAAGGCCCCCACGCTGAAAGAAGGCAAGGCGCGGCTGGTGGTGGAAACCGTCTCGAACGATTTGCGCGGCCGCACGAATTCCGCCGCCGCCGATGTCACCGTGGTCCTCGCCGCGCCGCGCGTCGCCGCCGACGACGCTCAGCACTACATCAACCAGGGCGGCATGGAGCTCGTCACCTTCACTCCCGGCGGCTCCTGGAACGAAGCCGGCGTCCGAGTCGGCAAGTACACCTTCCGCAGCTTCCCCGTCCCCAATCACCCCGATCAGCGGTTCTCCATGTTCGCTTATCCCTGGGACCTCCCGCCGGATGTCGTGCCCACCGTCTACGCCCGCAATCTCGCCGGCGCCGAAGCCACCGCCAAGTTCTGGTTCAAACTCTTCCCCAAGAAATTTCGCGTGCGCGATTTTCCCGTCGACGACGCCCTCATGGCCAAGCTGGTCAATTCCGTCGACCCCAACGGCGCCATCGCGCCCGGCGCCGACCTGCTGGCCCGCTTCCTCAAGATCAACGGCGACCTCCGCCGCGTCAACAACCAGCAACTCGCCGACCTGCGCCTCAAGACTGAAGAAAAGATTCTGTGGAGCGGCCCCTTCATTCACTGGGGCAAGGAAGAGGCCAATTTCGCCGACGTCCGCAATTACATCTATCACGGCAACAAAGTCGACCAGCAGGTGCACCTCGGCTTCGATCTTTCCGACACCCAGACCGCTCCCGTCCATGCCGCCAACGATGGCCGTGTGGTCTGGGCCGCCGACATGGGAATCTACGGCAACTGCGTCGTGCTCGACCACGGCTACTCGCTGCAGTCCATCTACGGCCACATGCGCGAGATCGATGTGAAAGTCGGCGACATGGTGCAGAAAGATCAGAAGTTGGGGATCGCCGGCCAGACCGGCTTGGCCGGCGGCGTGCACGTGCATTTCAGCATGCAGATCGACGGCGTGCAGATCAACCCTCGCGAGTGGTGGGACGAGCACTGGATCAAGGACCGGATCCTGGCCAAACTCGGCGGCGCTCCCGCGCCCGTTGTACACTCCACTGCCGCACCGCCCCCGCATGCCAAGACCCGCCCCGCCGCGAAGCGCCCGCACCACAAGCGCTAAAACCAACTGGTAGCGCCGGCGGTCTTGCCGCCGGTTCGCGCCGGACGCCCGCGTTCCGCGCTAGCCCTGCACAGCCCGCTCGCCTAGCCTTCTACCACACGTGGCAAGCGTTCTCGCTCACCATCGGCTGCCCCGCTTTGCACGAAAACGCCTTCTGGAACTCCGGCATATTCTGCACCGTGCCGTTCACTCGGAAGTGGCCCGGCGAGTGCGGATCCGTCATCGCCCGCTGCCTTAATTCCTGCGGCGACATGTTCTCGCACCACACCTGCGCGAATCCCAAGAACAGCCGCTGCTCCGGCGTGAACCCGTCGATCTTCTCCTGCTTGCCCTTCAGCGCATCCTCCAGCGCCATGTAAGCCACGCGCAAGCCGCCGTTATCCGCGGTGTTCTCGCCCAGCGTCAGCCGCCCGTTCAGCTTCACATCGTCCACCGACGTGAACCCGGAGTATTCGTTCGCCACGCAGCTAACCCGCTTCTCGAACTCTTCGCCGTCCTTAGCCGTCCACCAGTCGCGCAGGTTCCCGTCGCCGTCGAATTTGCGGCCCTGATCGTCGAAGCCGTGCGTCATCTCGTGCCCGATTACGCTTCCCACCCCGCCGTAGTTCACCGCCATATCCCGCTTCGGATCGAAAAACGGCGGCTGCAGAATCCCCGCCGGGAAATTTATGCTGTTGTTCTGCGGGCTGTAGAAGGCGTTCACCGTGGGCGTCGTCATGCTCCATTCCGTCTTGTCCGTGGGATGCCCGATCTTCTCGATACGCTGGTCGTACATCGCTTCCGACACGCGTTTCGCGTTGCCCAGATAATCGTTCGGCGCCACCATCACCTTGCTGTAGTCCCGCCACTTCTTCGGATACCCCACATTATTGGTGATCGCCTTGAGCTTCTTCTCGGCCGCGGCCTTCGTCGCGTCCGTCATCCACGACAAGTTGGCGATATCGTCGCCCATCGATTTCTCCAGGCCTTCCACCAGCTTCGTGATCTGCGCCTTGGCGTCCCCGCTGAACGCCAGTTGCACGTACTTCTGCCCCAGCAGATCGCCCAGCGCGCGGTCCGTCGCCCCTACGCAGCGGATGTTCCGCGGCCGCTGTTCCTTCACCCCCGCCAGATACCCCTGCCAGAAATTGAAGGACTCGTTCTCAAAGGCTTCCGCCATCTCCGACGCCGTCGCGCGCAGCAAATGGTAAGACAAGTACGCCTTCCACGCATCGATCGGTTGCGACGGCAAATCCTCCGACAACTGCTTCGCGCCATCCGGGTACGCCACGTTGAGCGAATCGAAAGCCGGCGCGCCCACGCCCTTGAAATAGGCTTCCCAATCGAAGTTCGGCGCCAGTGCCGCCAGCTCCACGCGCGTCAGCATGTGGTACGTCTTGTTGGGATCGCGCATCGACACGCGGTCCAGCGCGTCCTTTGCCAGCACCATTTCGAAATCCTTCACCATCGCGGCCTTCAGCAAGGCCGCCTGTTCCGTGTCGCCCGCCAGCTTGAACATGTTCGCGACGTGCTGCACGTAATGCTGGCGGATCTCCACGCTCTTCGCGTCCTGCTTCAGATAGTAGTCGCGGTCTGGCAGCGCCAGGCCTCCCTGCCGCAGCCCGGCGATGGTCTTGTTGGAGTCCTTCGGATCCGGCTGCGCGCCAAATCCGAAAACCACCGGCACGCTCATGCGGTGCAGCCGCGCCACCTCCGCCACAATCCCCGCCGCGTCCGTCAGCCCCGCAATCCGCTCCAGTTCCGGCTTGATCGGCTCGATCCCCTTCTTGTTGATCGTTGCCGTGTCCATGCAGCTCGTGTAGAAATCGCCGATCTTCTGGTCGATCTCCGAACGCTTCGCCGTGCTCGCCGCCGCTCCCTGCAGAATGTCCAGCTCCACTCGCTCGTTGTGATCCTGCAGTTCGTTGAACCGTCCGAAGCGCGCCCGGTCGGCCGGCAGCGGATGACTCGCCATCCAGTTCCCGCAGGCATACTTGTGAAAGTCGACGCACGGGTCAACGCTCGTATCCATCGACGCTTTATCGACGCCCGAAACCGTCGAAGCGGCCGGACGCTGTGCCAGCGCCAGGGCAGGCAAAAGGAAAAACAGACTCATTCGGACCATAAGTCCTGATTCTAGCTCCTGTGCCAAGCCGTGGGACAGACGATCGCCTTTCGTCGTCTGTCACCCGCCGCCCCGCAGTTCCAGCCGCCACGAAGCGAAGCCCCACCAGGAGCGAAAGCGCCGCCCCCTCGCTATGCGCTATATTTTTCTCCATGAAAACTTTTTGGTGCCTCGTTCCGGCCCTCCTGGCGATTCCTCTGTTCGCGCAACCCAGCGCCACCGTCCCCGTCAAGCCCGGCCGCGATGCCGCCCAGCCCGTTGACGAGGAATACACCAAAAAAATCCGCGAGTACACCACCGAGCCCTTCTTCAACTCGCCCCTCACCGATTACCTGCCGGCCTCCAAAACCGTCCCCACTCCCAAGGCCGTCCTCGGTGACATCGCCGGCGCACCCGGCATTCTGCCCTACTCGACCGAAGTCTATCGCTACATGCGCATGCTCCAGGCTGCCAGCCCGCGCGTCAAAGTCTTCACCATCGGCAAAACCGAAGAAGGCCGCGAGATGATCGCCGTGGCCGTCGCATCCGAAAAGTTGATCGCCCAGCTCGACCAGAACCATGACCGCCTCGCCAAACTCGCCGACCCCCGCACCATCGCCCTCAACGATGCCGAAGCCGACAAGCTGGTCGCCGCCTCCACGCCCATTTACTACATCACCGGCACCATCCACTCCACCGAAACCGGCGCGCCCACGGCCCTCATGGAGCTGGCCTACCGCCTCGCCGTCGATGAGAGCCCCTACGTCAAATTCATCCGCGAAAACGTCATCACCCTGATCACTCCCATCGTGGAAGTGGACGGCCGCGACCGCATGGTCGATATCTACAAGTGGCACCTCGCCAACCCTGGCAAGCAGTGGCCCAATCTCATTTACTGGGGCCACTACGTCGCCCACGACAACAACCGCGATTCCATGGGCCTCACCCTGCAGCTCACCCGCAACGTCCTCAACACCTTCACCGGATGGAAGGCGCAGGTGCTCCACGACCTCCACGAATCCGTGCCCTACCTCTACGACAACACCGTCGGCGACGGCCCCTACAACGCCTGGATCGACCCCATGCTCGCCGACGAGTGGCAGATGATGGGCTGGAACAACGTCTCCGAGATGACCAAATTCGGCATGCCCGGCGTCTTCACCCACGGCACCTTCGACACCTGGTCCCCCAGTTACCTGATGTTCATCGCCGCCATGCACAACGGCATCAGCCGCCTCTACGAAACCTTCGGCAACGGCGGCGCCGATACCGAAGAGCGCACCCTCCGCCCCAACGAATACGCCCGCACCTGGTTCAAGCAGAATCCGCCGCTGCCCAAAGCCAAGTGGTCCCAGCGCAACAACAATAATTATGAAGAGACCGGCCTCATGACCGCGCTGGCCTTTTTCGCCGCCAACAACAAGCTCTTCCTCCACAACTTCTATCTCAAGGCCCGGCGCTCCATCGAGAAGCCCCACACCGAAGGCCCCGCCGCCTACGTCTTCCCCGCCGACGATCCGCGTCCCGGCGCGCAGGCCGACCTCCTCCGCATGCTGCAGGATCAAGGCTGCGAAATCTCCCGCGCCAGCGCACCCTTCACCGTCATGATGCCCGGCAAGAAGGCGCGCCCCGGCCGCGCTGGCACGAGCACCGAACCCTCAACCGATAGCGAAACGCCCAAGCCCGAAGAGAAACCTAAGCCCGTCGCCCGCACCTTTCCCGCCGGAACCTACGTCCTGCGCATGGACCAGCCCTATAGCCGCATCGCCGATACCCTGCTCGATTACCAATACTGGGCCGCCAATGATCCGCAGAAGAGCATCTATGACGACACCGGTTGGACGTTCGGCGAGCTCGGCAACGTGCAGGTCTCGCGCGTCGCTGACGTGAAAGTGCTGGATGCCGCCATGACTCGCGTCACCGGCGCCGTACGCTCTCTCGGTGGCATCGAAGGCACGGGCGACGTCTACCTCATCAATCACAATGCCGATAGCGCCCTCGCCACGCTGCGTTACCACTTTCCCGAGGCTTCTTTCGAAGCTGCCGAAGATCCCTTTGAAGGCGCTGGCCACAAGTTCAACCGCGGTTCTTTCGTCATCCGCGGCATTCCGAATGCCGGCCTTGCCGCCTCGCTCACCGAGCTCGGCGTCCAGGCCTATGCCGTCGCCGCCGCGCCCACCGTCAAAACCCATCCGCTGCGCGCCGCCCGGATCGCCATCATGCACACCTGGCTCAACACCCAGGCCGAAGGCTGGTGGCGCCTGGAGTTCGACCGCCTGCAAATTCCCTACAGCTACATCAGCACCCAGGCCATCTCCAAGATCGCCGACCTTCGCTCCCGGTACGACGTAATCGTCTTCGGCCCCGGCGCCGGCGGCAATCCCCAGACCATCGTCAACGGCCGGCCCATGTACGGCAATCCGCTGCCCTGGAAAGTCACCCCCGAGACCCCCAACCTGGCCCACACCGACGAAACCGACGACATGCGTCCCGGCCTCGGCTGGACGGGCCTCGATCGCCTGCAGGAATTTGTCCGCCAGGGAGGCCTGCTCATCACCGCCAACGACACCACCAACTTCGCTGTCACTTTCGGCTTCACCCCCGGCGTCAGCATTTCCACCGCCCAGCGCCTCAAGGTCACCGGCTCCGCGCTACGTTCCAAAATGGTCGACGCCACCAGCCCCATCGCCTATGGTTATAGCGACAACCTGGCGATCTTTGCCTCGAACCCGCCGCTCTTCTCTGTTTCGAACCTGGCTGGCGGCGGAGGTGGTGGCCGCGGTGCCCCCACCGATCGCGAGCGCCCCACCGGCCGCGGGACCGCCGACGATCCCGACATCCCCCAAGGCCGCCCACAAGTCGACATCCCCGACGAGCCCCACGCCGAGATCTGGCAAGCCACGCCGTTGACCGACGAGCAGCTTCGCAACCCGATAACCGTAATCCCGCCCGCCCAGCGCCCCAGAGTGATCCTGCGTTATTCAAACGCCAATGAGTTATTGGTCTCCGGCCTGTTAGACAACGGCTCCGAGCTAGCCCAGCACGCCGCCGTCATCGATTCGCCGTTAGGCCAAGGCCACGTGCTCTTGTTTTCGAACAACCCCTTCTGGCGTGCCGAAACGAAAGGCAGTTATTTCCTGGTCTTCAACGCGATCCTGAATTTCGACAACCTGGGAGCGGGGAGGAAGCTGGCAGAGAGGTAACAGCCTAGAGATGGATCTCGAAGGCGTCCGGATCCGTTCTCGATCTGGGGTTGTCCACCATGGCGCGCCAGCAAGTTACCGAAAGCTGACGATCATTGCAGGGAGTGCATGATTGTGCGGGCGCGAAACAACGCGGAGACGGAGGCGGCCCAGAGCAGGATTCCCGTTCCAACCGTGACTGAGATCACGAGGGCATTCGAGCGAAACAGGGACCAGCAGAGCACGCACCATAGGGTCATCAGGATGCCGATGACGCCG
>JBEKQS010000110.1:0-16437 GCA_049519475.1 Bryobacteraceae bacterium
GGGAGTGCCAGCTCTCCACTTCAGGCTGAACCAACACAAAACGTCCCTGGTTTCCCCCCGGATGGATTTACTATTGGTTGAGTGTTGCCGTGATTTCGGTGAATCCGCTTTACGGGAGAGACTTCAAAATGGCACGACGAGTGTTCTTCAGCTTCCATCACGAAGATGACATCTGGCGAGCAAACCAAGTTCGGAATGTGAATGTGGTTGCGGGATCTCACCTTGCCGGTTTTTTTGACCACTCAGAATACGAAGCATCCAAAAAAACGGGCAAAGATGGCATCGAGCGGATGATTCTCAGTCATCTTAAGGAGACGACGGTCACAGTGGTGTTGATTGGCACAAAGACGGCAAGCCGCCGGTGGGTGAAATATGAAATCGGGCAATCAATAGCGCGCAAGAACGGGCTGTTAGGTATTTACATCCATCGCCTGAAAGATCCCAACAAACTTCCTTCCCCTCGTGGAGCCAAGCCGGCGGTGCCACAAGGCGTAGATTTTCCCGCTTACGACTGGGATAAGGATGTGGATCGTTTTCGGAAAGAGATAGAAGCCGCAGGCAAGCGGGCAGACGCGTTGCGCGCGGCGAAATAGGTTCCACAATACTCCATTCGTCTCGATTCGGATTATGCCGCTTCGGACCTCTTCCTTCCTACTCCGGCATCCCACCCAGAACCCGGAAGAGCCTCAATTCAAGGCGGTCGGGGCCATACTTCTCAGAAAGAATCCGTGCCGCGGCTCCGGTAGAGGCGACGGGGTAAGCCGGTTTGTCAGGATGCAAACGCCGGAAGATATCGTACTCAATCTCTACGCCTTCCATGCCGCCAAGGAAAACCGCTGCGTCGAAGTTGCGAGCACCGATCATGGCCCCGCGCATTTTGGCCAAACTCGCGTCAAGATCGCCATCCACGGCATCAATGAAACGAACTTCCTCGAATTCGGACACCTCGGGGGGGAACCGGGAGTTGAAGAAAAGGCTCTGATACAGGATGACGTGCTTTCGCACGTTCGGCGTCATTGCACGCACGAGCAGCCGGATCAGCGGGGTAGTGGCAGGATGACCACCAAACACAATCTGGCCGCCCGGCACAACAACACTGACCACAGCGCGGATACTGTCGCGGATGGCTGCAACGTCCGCTGTCTCCAGGTACTTTGGATGGCGATCCGGTAAGGGGTTGCCTGCAGACAGGAAAACGGAGAGCATCAGCGAAGACCTCCCAACCGGGCATGCCCCTGCGCACTTTGCTTTTTGGGGTGAAACAGCAAAGTTCTCCTTATCGGTGCATAGCCCATACCATTGTATGTGCTACCGGGGAGTCTCCGTGAGTATCGCCGGCAGCAACGCAACCCTGAAACTCCGGGACGCCGGATCGCTGCCGCGGCTGTCTACCCCCCTGGACATTGCCCGCGCCAAGACTGCATACTCCAGACATGGACCCCCAAGTGGAGCCCGCAACGCTGCTGGCGGATCTGCGGGACGATCTGGGATACCGCCGCATCGCGCAAGGCTATGACAGGCTCGAACGCGCCCGGCCCATCATCGAACGGCTGGAACCGAAGCCAGGCTCCGGCGTGCTGGTGGGCCTGATCGCGCAATGGGTGGACGCGGGGTTCGACGATCCCGCGCTGCTCACCCGGCTGTTGGAGAAATTCCCGAAAAGCGTCCGATCGGCGCTGCCGCTGCCCGACTATCTGCATCTGCGGATGGCCGAGGGCGTGCTGGCGATGGCGGACGAGGATTTTGACCGTGCCGCCGGCGAGTTCCTGCTGGTGCAGCGGTTCGATGCGGAGATGGAAGACCGGGAGCTTCTGGCGATTGCCAATTTCTGGACCGCCCGCTGCCTGCGCAAAATGGGCCGCTACGACGACGCCCTGCAGTACGCCGAGCGCGGCGAAGAACTGGCGCTGGAGTGCGGCTATCCGCAGATGGCGGCGATCATGCAGACCACGCGGAGTTGGCTCGAGTTTCAGAAGGGGAAGCTGCACGAGGCGGTCGAACTGCTACACCGCGCCGAGGAAGCCCTCAACCGCACTGACGATTTCCCGCACCGCGGCAACATCCAGTCGGCCTACGGCCGCATAGCGCGCCGCCAGGGGAAGTACGGGCGCGCCGTCGAGTGCTTCGAGCGCGCCATCGCCGACTACCGCCAGGCGGGCGAAGCCACGCTGCAACTGGCGCGCACCCTGCTCAACCTGGCCTTCGTGAAGCGCCTGCTGGCGCTCGAGACGCAAAAAGAACTGGACCGCGGAGCGGCCTTGCGCCGCTCCTCCAAAGAGGGCGCGCCGCCGGGCGCCGACGGAAGCCGCGAACGGCGCCTCGACATCGAACAGACGCGGACCCAGGCGCGCGCGTACCTGGAGGAAGCCATGGCGATGTTCACGAGCCATCACAACCACCGCGGCATAGCGGGAGTGCATATCAACCGCGGGTTCCTCTATTTGGATTCGGGCGAGCTGGATTGCGCCGCGGCCGAAGGCGGCGAGGCCTTCGCGCATGGAAGCGAAAAATCCGATTACATCATCATGGCGCGCGCGCGCACGCTCGAGTGCATCGTGGAGAACGCCGCCGCGGACGAGCAGGTGGGCGATGCCGCTCATCATCAGGAAGCCGCGGAGGCGCTGGCGCGCGATGCCGTCAGCTTCGCCGGCCACACGCAAAACCGCCGGCTGCTGGCGCGGGCTCACGTCTGGCAGGGCCTCACGTTCGCGGCCGGCCCGCACGGCGACCTGGAAGCGGCGCGGCGCTGCTACGAACAGGCGATGGCGCTGCTGGGGCCGGAGGGTTCCGAGCGCCAGTACGTTTGGGACGATCTGGAAGCGCTGAAGGCCCGCGTGCTGGACGCGCGGCCGGTGGAGGGGGTGCTGCGCGCCTGGAGCGCCGGGATCGTCGAGAACAAGACGTTTCAGGAGATGACCGAGGAGTTCGCACGCATCGTGATTCCCAAAGTATGGGAGCGCGAGGGCCGCAAGGTTTCGCGGGTGGCGGAAAAGCTTTCCATCTCCCCTAAAAAGGTGCGCAGGATTCTCCACGCTGCCGGGGTAAGCGAGCGAGGCCATGTCCGATAAAGTCAATTCTGAAAAAAGCATGCCTGAAAAAAGCACGCCCGAAAAAGTGATGTCTGAAAAAGTAGCGGTATTCGATACCACTTTGAGAGACGGCGAACAGGCCGCCGGAACGCGCCTGGGAAGCCGTAAGAAGCTCATCATCGCCCGCCAGTTGGCACAGTTGGGGGTGGACGTGATCGAGGCGGGCTATCCCGCATCGTCGCCCGAGGATTTCACGGCCGTCGAACTCATCGCGCGCGAGATTCAGGGGCCGGCGATCTGCGCGCTTTCGCGGGCGGTCCCGAGCGACATCGAAGCCTGCGGCAAAGCGTTGGCGGCGGGGAAACGGCCGCGGATTCACACCGGCATCGGCGCCTCGGACATCCACATCGCCGGCAAGTTCCGGGATGAGCGGTACGGCAAGACGCTGGCGGAGAAGAAGGCGACGATCCTCGAGATGGCGGGCGACGCCGTCAAGCTGGCCCGGCAATTCGCGGACGATGTCGAGTTCTACGCGGAAGACGCGGGGCGCTCCGAGCCGGGCTACCTGTTCGAGATGATCGCGGCGGCGATCGCCGCCGGCGCCACCGTGGTCAACATTCCCGATACCACCGGCTACGCCGTGCCGGCGCAGTACGGCGGCCTGATCCGGGACATCCGGGAGAAAGTGAAGGGCATCGGGCGGGTCACCGTCAGCGTGCACTGCCACGACGATTTGGGACTGGCCGTGGCCAATACACTCTACGGCGTGCTGGGCGGCGCGCGCCAGGTGGAGGGCACCATCAACGGGATCGGCGAGCGCGCGGGCAACGCGGCGCTGGAAGAGATTGTGATGGCGCTCAAAACCCGCGCCCCGTACTTCGGGGTGCACACCGATATCGACACGCGCGAGCTGCATCGCACCAGCCGCCTGGTGTCCGACCTGCTGGGCATCCCGGTCCCACCCAATAAAGCGGTGGTGGGCGGCAATGCGTTTTCGCACAGCTCGGGGATCCACGTGGACGGTTTTCTCAAGCAACGCGAGACCTACGAGATCATGCGGCCGGAGGACGTCGGCCTGGCGGAAAGCCGCGTGGTGCTGACGGCGCGGACCGGGCGGCACGGTCTGAGCGACCGCTTCCAAAAGCTCGGATACCCGCTTTCGGAGGAGGAGCTGAACCAGGCGTACCAGCGATTTCTGGCGGTCGCGGACAAGAAGCAGGAAGTATTCGACGAGGACCTGATCGCCATCCTGCAGGACGAGATTCACGAAATCCCGGAGGTGTATCAACTCGAATACCTGCACATTTACAGCGGCACGTCGGCGATCCCGACGGCGACGGTGCGGGTGCGAGCGAACGGCGAAATGCGCCAGGGCGCAGCGGTGGGAGACGGACCGGTGGACGCGGTTTGCCGGGCCATCTCGCAGGTGACCGGCGCCGCGGCGCGCCTGGAAAGGTACGAGATCCGCGCCGTCACGAGCGGCACGGAGGCCATGGGAGAGGTGACCGTGCAACTGGAGGAAAGCGGCCACAAGGTGGTGGGGCGGGGAGCTTCGACGGACGTGATCGAAGCCAGTGCGAAGGCGTACATCGACGGCCTCAACCAACTCGCGCGTTGAAATCCGGTCTTGCACGACTTGCGGCGCCCGCGAAGCCGAATGCCCGCTGCTGGTGGACAAGGGGAAGAACGGGCGTCGGCTAAAATACGAGCGGAAGGAAGGTTTTTCAGAAGATGTCCAACTCGCTTCTTCGTTGGAGGCTGCCCCGCCTGGCTGGCATGGCTTTGTTCACGACGGTCCTCTGGTGGGGGAACCCGATCGGTGCCGAGTCCGGACCGCAGCCTCCTTGCGGGGCGGAGCCGCTCCCGCCGTTTCCCACGCTGGATGCTTCTCCGACGGTGAGAGTATGGAACCCGTCCGATCTCCAGCCGGATTGGAAACCTCCGGCTTGTACCGGCTGGGGCGCGTCCGACTTCCCAACTATCGTCGCGGTGGCCGCGCGCTTTCGGTTTACCGCGGGCACCGATGGACTGCGCCAACGGATCGGCGCGGTATCCGAAACCAAGGGAATGCTCTATTGGTCGGTCACGCAGAAACGATGGCAGAAGTTGATTCTCGAAGCATATGCTACGCCGGGGCCGGACAGCAATCAGCATCGCCCGGACTTCTCCGTAGATGAGGTGGTGGAAGGGCGGAGACTCTTCTTTCAGCAGGAGGACAACCTGTTCGGCAAGGTGATCTACCGAATGCGCATTCGAAGTGCTTCGGCGGGGCGCCTTGTGTTCGACGTCGAGAACGCCACCACCATCCGATACCTTTTGATCCCCGTGTTTGAACCGGGTGAAGTTCAGTCGATTTATTACCTCGAACAGGAGGCTGCGGGTCTCTGGCGGTACTACGGCATGGCGCGCACCAGCGGAAAAGCGGGTGGATTGATGGCGGGTCATGAGGCATCCGCGATCAACCGCGCAGTGGCCTTCTACCGGCACCTGGCAGGCATTCCGACAGACCAAGAACCTCCGGCGTCGCGGTGACCCGCGGGCCTTCCCACGCTTACTTCACCGGCGGGGACTCGCGGTGGTCTTTCCCGACCAGACCGGCCATGCCCCAGTCCGTCAGCTTGGTTATCCGGCCCTCGCCGCGCGGGCGACCCACTTCGCCGATTTGAAAGTCGATGCTCCCAGCATGTACCTGGACCAGCGCGTGTCCGAAGAACCAACCGTCCTGGTAGACTCCGGACAACCGGAGGTGGCCGCCCGAACTCGGCATTGAGACATATGTGACGCCTTCGAGTTCGAGCCGCAACATCTGGTGAACATGTCCGGCGACCACATATTGAACGCCGTACCGCCGGGCAAGCTGGTGCAGCGCGAAGTTTGGATTCTGAAGAGCCACGTTGAGTAACCAGGATGGCCGGTGCGAGACGATGATTTTCAACGGCTGCCCGGCATGGGCTTTCAAGTCCGCTTCCAGGAAGGCCAGTTCCTCAGCCGGCAGTTCCTCAGAGCGGCTATTGTCCAGGATGGTGAAATGCGCCTGCCCGTAATCGAAACTGTAGTGCAGGGCGTGCGCCGAGTACTGCCGGAATAGCCGCTCCGATGCCGTAGACCAGATGTCGTGGTTGCCGGGCGCGAGATAGAGTGGAAGGCGCCGGTACAGTTCGAGAATCCGACCGACCTGGCGCCACTCGGTTTCCGCGGTTTCGTCGTTCATGCCCTCAATGGTGTCGCCCACACTGACCACGAATGCGGGGCTTTCGGCTGCGACTTCCTTCCACACCTGTTCGTAGACGCCCGGTTGGGCCTCTCCGGTGCGGTCGCCCAGAATCGCAAAGCAGAAGGAATCGGGCGCCGGGCCTCCCCAAATACACAGGAGATAAGTGACGAGCAAGCCACCCAAGATGAGGCCCCGGTTGCACCGCGATCCGATTTGAAAGCGATCAAACATCCCTCTTGGTCTCCCCGTGCGCCCGCTCACGACGGCAGCTTGGAAACATCCCATCCGCCGCCCAGCGCTTTGATCAGCAGGACGCAGGCGTCCATCCGCCGCCGCAGCAGATCGACTTCGACCCTCTCATTGGCCAGCGCCGTGCTTTGTGCAGTAACTACTTCCAGGTAGGTGACCAATCCGCCCGCGTAACGGTTCATGGACAACTCCAGCGAATGTTGCGCCGCCTCCACGGCGACGCGCTGCGCCGCGGATTCCTGTTCCAAAACGCGCAAGGTGGCGAGGGTATCCTCGACATCGCGGAAGGCGTTGAGAGCGGATTGGCGATAGTCGGCCACGGTGGCGTCGTAGCCGGCCGTGGCTGCCTCGTTTGCCGCACGGCGCCGCCCGGCATCGAACAGAGTCTGCAGCGCGCTCGGGCCGAGCGCCCAGAAGCGGCTCGGCCAAGTGAACCAGTCGACGATGGAGCCGCCCTGGAATCCGCCCGCCGCGGTGATCTGCAAGGTTGGGTAGAAGGCGGCGCGGGCGATGCCGATTCGTTCGTTGGCTTCCGCCATGCGCCGTTCGGCGGCGGCGATGTCGGGACGCCGTTCCAGCAGTTGCGAAGGAATCCCCGTGGGGATTACCGGGGGCGTGGATGCCAGCGGCGCCACCGCCAGGCTGAGCGATTCCGGAGTCCTTCCGGCGAGTATGGCGATGGCGTGGGCGAACTGCGCGCGCGCCGCGTCCACGTCGATGCTTTGCGCCCGCGCGGTCTCCAGTTGCGTGCGCGCCTGGGCCACTTCGGAACCCGAGGAAAGTCCGCCCTGGAAGCGGTTTTGGTTCAGGTCGAGGGCCTTCTGGTAGGCCACCAGGGTACGTTCCAGCAGTTGCTTCTGCGCGTCCAGGCTGCGCAGTTCGAAGTAGTCGATAGCCAGTTCCGCATGCAGACTGAGCCGCACCGTGGCCAGATCGGCGGCGGTCGCCTGCATCTCCGCACGCGCCGCCGCGATGGACCGGCGGATGCGGCCCCACGCGTCCAGTTCATAGGACACATCGAAGGGCAGGACAAAGCTGCTGTATTCCCCAAGCCCCGGCGTGGCCGTCGCGACGGTGCTGGAGTTGCGGTTGGTGGCGATGCCGGGGTTGGCGGAGATGGTGGGATAGAGGCCGGCGCGGCTCAGGCCGACCAGCGCCCGCGCCTGGCGGAATTGCGCTTCGGCTGCCTGGATGGTCTGGTTGGAGACGTCGACCTGCGCTTCCAGGTCGTTCAGCTCCGGGTTACCAAAAACCTGCCACCAGCCCTGGGGCAGCGTCCCTTGATCCGGCTGGGCCTGCTTCCAGCCGCTGGCTTCTTTGAACTCCGACGGCAGTTGCCCCTGGTCGGCGGGAGCTGTGGGTACCGCGGGCTTGGAGTACTTCGGCCCGACCATGCATCCGGCGAGCGCCAGAACCGCCGTTAGCAAGCACAGGGTCGCCGCCGCGCGCGTCATTTGGAACCGTCCCTGGCCGGTTGCGCCTCAGCCACCTTCACCGGGGTACCCGAGGTCAACGAATCGGAGGGATTCTCGATCACCGCGTCTTGCGGCGTGACGCCGGAGACCACTTCGATCTCGTTTCCAAAATCCCGCCCCGGGGTTATCGGCACCAGTTCCGCCCGGCCGTCGCGGACCACCGCGACGCGCAAGCCTTCGGAGCGGAAGATCAGCGTGTTGACCGGCAGGATGACCGCCGGCACCTGCGCGCCGAGTTGGAAATGGACCGAAACATATGCTCCGGGCAGCAGTTGGCCGGTGATGTTGTCCACATCCACTTCGGTCAGCAGCGTGCGCGACACGGGATCGATGGAATCGGAAGTGCGCGCGATGCTGCCGCGGAAATGGCGGCCGGGGAACTCCGCCAGGGTCAGGTCGGCGGGCCGGCCCGGCGTCGCGGCGCGCGAGTAGGTTTGCGGCACATTGACGTAGACGCGCAGGCGGCCGGTGGCTGCCAGGTCGAAAAGCTCCTTGCCCGGCGAGTTGGCGCCCGCGTCGATCAAGGCTCCGGTATCGATGTTGCGCGCGGTGATCACTCCGTCAAACGGGGCGTACACCTTCTGGAATCGCTGCGTCTCCTCCAGGCGCCGCACGTTATAGGTGGCCGAGTCCACGATGGCCCGTTTGGCTTGCCGGTCGCCCACCTTGTCTTCCACATCCTGCCTGGCCACCGACTCGGTTTTGAGAAGCGACTGGTACCGCTCGGCGGTGGTCTCCGCCAGGTGGAGGTTGGCCTGCGCGGTGGCCAGGTCGGCGCGGGCCTGGTCCAGTTGCCGGTCGATCTCCGGTGTTTCGATCTCCGCCAGCAGCTCACCGGATTTGACGTGCGACCCGATATCGAAATACCACTTGTTCAAGTAGCCGCTGGTGCGCGCAAAAATCGGCGTGGCGACGAATGCCTGTATATTGCCGGGCAGCACCAGTTCCTCGGCGGCGGTAGTGGATTTCGGATGCACCACGGTGACGCTGGCCACCGCCGCATCGTGTGTCTGGCGCTTCAAGCCGGCATCGGCGCGCACTCTGGATGCCAGCCCGGCGCGGATCACCATGCCCAGCCCGACCGCGCCGGCCACCACCAGGACGATCATTACCAGGCGAACGCCTATCGACAGGCGCGGCGATTGCGGATCGGCCGCGCCGCTCATTGCGGACTCCTGCGGCCGTGCAACAGGCTGAAAACCGCCGGTACGATCGTGAGCGTGGCCACCGTTGCCACCATCAATCCTCCAATCACCGCCCGGCCCAGGGGCGCGTTTTGTTCTCCACCTTCACCCATGCCCAACGCCATCGGAATCATGCCGATGATCATGGCCAGCGCGGTCATCAGCACGGGGCGGAATCGCGTTTCTCCGGCGGCCAGGGCGGCGCGCACCGGGTCGCCGGTTTCGAGCAACATGTCTTTGGCAAAACTGATCACCAGGATACTGTTGGCGGTGGCTACCCCCATGCACATGATGGCCCCCATCATGGCCGGCACGCTCAGGGTGGTATGGCTCACGAACAGCATCAGGACGATACCGGCCAGCGCCGCCGGCAGCGCCGAGATGATGATGAACGGATCCAGCCACGATTGAAAATTCACCACGATCAAGAGGTACACCAACAGGATGGCAAAAACCAGGCCGCCCGCCAGGCCCCGGAATGAAGTGCGCATGGTCTCCACCTGGCCGCGAACGATCACCTGCGACCCGCGCGGCACTTCGCCGCGATGCTGGTCCACAATCCGCTCCACTTCGGCTCCCACGCTGCCCAGGTCGCGGCCGTCCACCGCGCCGTAGATGTCCACCACGCGCTGAATGTCGTAATGATTGACCACCGCCATGCCGCCGCCACGCTGGATGGAGCTCACGTCGTTCAGGATTTCGGCCGAACGAACGCGCGGCGCGGTGAGCGGAATGTTGCGCAGATCCTGCAGAGATTGCACGGCGTATTGCGGGGTTTGCGTGACCACGTTGTAGCTGACGCCGTTGTCCGGGCTGAGCCAGAAGGCGGGTTGGGTCTGGAAGCTGCCGCTGAGTGAAATGAGCAGGCTGCCGGCGACATCGGCCTGTGTGAAACCGCTCTGCGCGACCTTGGTGCGGTCGGTGACGATGTGCAGCTTGGGCTGGTCGAACAGTTGTTGAATGCGCAGATCGACCATCCCCGGAATCTGCCGCATCTGGTTCATGAGGCGGTCCGCCAAGTCGCGGTTGGCCTCCACTTTGTTGCCGATCACCTGCACATCGATGGGCGCCGGCAGGCCGAAATTCAGGATCTGGCTGACGATGTCGTCGGGCAGAAAGTAGAACGACGTGCCCGGGAATTCGTGGGGCAGCGCCGCCCGCAGGGCGCGCACGTATTCCTGGGTGGGGCGATGCTCCCGGGTGAGCGACACAAAAACATCGGCGTCGGCCGTACCCACCGGGGCGGAGTTGCTGTAGATCATGTTGATGCTGCTGTAGGGCAGTCCGATCTCGTCCAGAACGCTGACCAGTTGCTCCCGCGGGATGTGGCGGCGGATGGCCTGTTCCACCAGGTCGCACAGCCGGGCCGTCTCTTCGATCCGCGTGCCCGTCTTGGCGCGCAGGTGCAGCTTGAACTGGCCGGTGTCGGAGCTGGGAAAAAAATCCTGGCCCAGCCACGGGAAGAGCAGGAACGCCGAAAGACAGGTCAGCAGAAACAGCGGCACGAAAACGACCCGCCAGCCAACCAGCACACCCAGCAGGGTCACGTAGGTGGCGCGCACGCGATTGAAGCCGCGGTCGAAGGCCCGCTGGAGAAGCACGAAGGGGTTGCGGCTGCGGCCCCGGAACTTCACCCGCAGCAGGTACATGGCCAGGGTGGGCACCAGCGTTCGCGAGAGGACGTACGAAGCCAGCATGGCGAACATCACCGCCTCCGCCAGCGGCACGAAGAGGTAACGCGCCACGCCGCTGAGCAGGAACATGGGCAGAAAAACGATGCAGATACACAGCGTGGAAACCAGCGCCGGAACGGCAATCTGCGCGGCGCCACCCAGAATGGCTTCGCGCAGCGCGTGGCCTTCCTCCAAAAAGCGCTCGATGTTCTCGATGGTGACGGTGGCGTCGTCCACCAGGATGCCCACCGCCAGGGCCAGCCCGCCGAGGGTCATGATGTTGATGGTCTGGTGCAGAAAGCTCAGCACGATCACCGAGGTCAGAATGGAGAGCGGAATGGACACGGCGATGATCAGCGTGCTGCGCCAGCTTCCCAGAAAGACCAGGATCATGATGCCGGTGAGGCAGGCGGCCATGACCGCTTCGCGGACGACTCCGTCGATGGACGCGCGGACGAAAATCGACTGATCGCCCAAAGGCTGTATCTTCAGCGACGGCGGCAGCGTGGCGGCCACCGCCGGGAGCAGTTTGCGCACTCCCTCCACCACCGCCAGCGTGGAGGCGTTGCCGGCTTTGAGGACCGTCAGCAGCACGGCGCGGTTGCCTTCCTGGCGCACGATATTGGTCTGCGGCGCGAAGCCGTCGCGCACGTGGGCCACGTCGCGAATATAGATGGGCGCTCCGTTCACCACCTTGACCGGAAAATTGTTGAACGCCTCGACGGTGGGCGGGCTGCCGTTCAAGTCGACATCGTATTCGAACTGTCCGATCTTTGAGGACCCGGCGGGAAGAATCAGGTTTTGCGCGTTCACCGCGTTTACCACATCGCTGGGCGAGAGGCCTTTGGACTGCAGTTCCGTGGGGTTGAGGTCGACCATGATCTGGCGCTGCTTGCCCCCGTAGGGGTACGGAATGGCACACCCCGGAACGGTGATCAGCCGGGTGCGAATGAAATTTACGCCATAGTCGAAGAGTTGCTGCTCGGAGAGGCCGCTGCCGGAAAGGCCCAACTGGAGGATGGGCACGCTGGAGGCGTTGTAGACCAGCAGGAACGGCGGGTTGATGCCGGGGGGCATCTGCCGCAGCACCGCCTGGGAAATTGCGGTCACCTGGGCAATCGCCGAATTGATGTTCGCGGTGGGTTGAAAGAACACCTTGATGATGGCGCGGCCGTTGATGGATTGCGACTCGAGGTGCTCGATGTCGCCGACCGTGGTGGTGAGCGAGCGCTCGTACCCGGAAGTGATCCGTTCCTCCATCTCTACGGCGTTCAGCCCGGTGTAGTTGAAGGCCGCGGCAATCACCGGGATATCGATATTGGGGAAGATGTCGGTGGGGGTACGCAGGATGATGACCGGGCTGAGGATCAGAATCATCAGCGCCAAGACAATAAAGGTGTACGGCCGTTCCAGCGCTATCCGGACGATCCACATTTTTCAGTCGGGTTCTCTTTATGGTGAAGTGCTAACTCAGATTGTCGCATGGGCCGCGCGTGAGAAATGCGCAGTAACGTTTGCTCACTGCGGCACGAACTTGAAATCGGAGATCGCGATCTCGTCGTTCCCCTGGATCAGAAATCCGAACTTGCCCTGGGTGTAATCGCGGCCCGGCTCGGCAAAAGTATCCAGCACTTTCCACTCGTCGCCCACGCGCACCTTTTGCACCACGCGATCCGGCGTCACCTCGATCTGAATGGTGAACGCCTTCTGAGTGCCGAGATTGAGCGGCGCCTTGACCCGCTCGAGCCGCTTGCCCTTTTGGATCACCCCGGCCCAGAAGCTCTTCCGATCCATCTCATAGAGCAGGTAATTCCTGGAGTCGAGATACTGAAGGCACCAGCGGATCTGGCCCGCCCGGAATACGCCGCCGCCTTTGACCAGTTCCACCGTGAAGGTGAAGACGCCCTTGGGCGGCAGCTTATAAGGCACGAATCCGCCACCCTTGTGGACCCAATTGTCGCCGTCCTTCTTCCAGCTCTGGGCGTCCTCAAACTCCGCCATTCCGCTTGTCACTGGCGGTGGCGGCGCGGCCGGCCCCTCACGAGCCAGGGTGAAGTCCACTTCCCGGTTTTCGCCAGCGGCCAGTTGCACGCGTGTTGCCGATTCGGTGAATCCCGGCGCGCTCGCCGAAAATGCGTAGCTCCCCGGGGGCAACTCGATCTGGTTTCCCCGGGCTTCGTGCAACTCCGTGTCGTCACCGCGGCGGTACGTAATGGTTGCCGTTGCAGGGTTGCGTGTGAGCCGGATGGCGCCGTTGGCGGCAGACAACACTACATCCGCGGCCGCCAGCACTACAGCCTGGCCCGCCCGGAAGGACCGCTGCAGCCGCCTGGGCAGATACCGATCGCGCCGCAGTTCGATGGCGTGGTCGCCCGGTTGGATGGCGCCGAGGCTGAACTCGCCGTCCGGTTGCACCGTGCCGGCGCTTTTCTGATCGAGCAAAACCTCGGCGCCGGCCAGCGCACCGTGGATTTCGAGCGAGGCGAATTGCGGCTGCGGTTTCAGGTCGAACTGAAGGCGCACTTCCGCACCTTTCTTCACTTCGACGGTTTGCGCGGGCTCGTCCTGAAAGCCGCTCTTGGCCACCCTCACCGTGACCTTTCCGAGGGTCTGGATGCGCAACTGGCCGCGCTGGGTGGGCCGGCGATACTCCTTGTCGTTGAGAAATACGCGCACGTCATCCTGGCCGGCCGAGACAATCAGCGTGCCCGCATTGACGTCCGTTTTCAGAAACGCGGTGAGCATGGGCGCCGCGCCGAAGCTTTCGCTCATATTGCGCTGATCCCGGCCCTCGCCCACTACGATCTCATTCACACCGGGCTGAAAACTCGTGAGGTCCGCCCCAGCCGGGCCGGCATCGCTTTGCGGCTGGCCGTTGACCGCAAGCTTCCAGGGGCCCTGGTTGGTCACGACGCGCGCCTGCTTTCCGAAGCTCGCCACCAGCACCGCGATCATGTTCCGCGCGTTTACCGGGCCGGCCACGGCCGGCAGCCGCGCATTCGCGATCTCAAACGAGAACGAGGCGTCGCCGTTTTGCGCGGTGACTTTCACGGTGTGGGCGCCAGGAGCCACCTTGTCGATTACCAACTGGCCTTCCTGCAGATCGACCGAAGGCCGGTCGTCCACCGCAACCTTGCCCTGGCCCAGATCAGTCAGCAGGCGAAACGATTGGGCCTGCGGCTGAAGCGTCAGGCTGACCGCGGCCGGCTGCCGGGCCTTCACGGTGACAGCGCCTGCGGCCGGCTCGAAGCCGTCCAGAGACGCGGAAACCTGGTAAGTGCCCGGCGCCAGCGCCAGCTTGCAGTTGGATGTACAGGTGGCCGCGTTGACGCCGGCCGCGGACTGTTCCGCACGTACCCTTACGGACGCACCCGCCGGAGTGGTCGCAATGTCGACTTCGACGGCCGCTCGGTTGCGCGCCGCGTTGTTCGCGTAGCGTTTGCGGGTTTCACGCACCGCCCAAAAAATGCAAATCATTGCAACCAACACACCGGCAATCAGTCCGATCAGCACGGCGCGGTTCCAATTGGGCGTGGGGCGTTGCGGCAGCGGAGGGCGAACCGGACTCTCCGTGGGCGGCTGGGGCGGATTCTCAGGCGTCACAGCGGGCGCGGGCGGAGGCGGTTCCGGCGGAGCGGTGTCGGATAAAGGGGACAATGGGAATGGCAACTGCAACGGCGGTTCGGATGGGGCGACCGGCGCCGGCGCCACGGTATCCAGGAAAGAAGTTGTCAGTGCAGACGGTTGTGCGGCCGGCAGCGCTTGTTGTTTGAGGAGCGACCCGCGCGCCATCAGGCGCTGCTTGATTTCGTTTCCCGTGAGTTGTATGTCGAAATCGTTAGGGAAGCCCTGGACGATTTCGTTCAGCCGGACAAAAATCTTCTTCAGCGTGGCAAGCTCGGTGGCTGACTGGATCTGCTCGTCGAGCCCGGTGAGTTCCCGGTGAAGATTGACGTTTTCCTCGCCCACGCTGCCTATCGTACACCTACCAGGGACCTGCTCCTATACCGGCGAAGAGTTCTCGGCCCGCTTTAGCCGCAGTTTCGATGAAGCCGGGGCGGGGCCGCTGTCGCCATCACGCTCCTAAGATCACTGAAACGGGCTCCTTTATCGGAAGTGCCGGTTGCGCGCGACTGCACCGTGGAAGACACTAAGGGCTCGTTCCGAAATAACCTTACCGAACGCCCCCTTACGGTCGCGGCTCTTTCGGCACCGCCTTTACGTCGGTGACGTAATACTTCTCGCCTTGTACCACGACGACGGCCTCAATATGTTCGCCCACGTGGAGTTTCGTCAATTCGGAATCCGGCTTCACGGGATACTCCATGGTCATCGGCTCCATCCAGTCGCCAATCTTGCCGGCGGAGATTGTAGCGGTCTTGGAGACAGGATCGAGCGCTCTGACATCGCCTTGCATGGGATAGCGTTTGACCGTCTCGCGAGCGCCGCAACCGAGCAGGGCCAGCGCCAGAAGCAGCAGGCAGATTGCTTTGGTGATCGCTTCTTGTCGTCGCACTACAGTGTCCACGAAGCAAAGCCCAATAAGTCTTTTAGTTTCTATGGGGTGGGCGGAGGGATTCGAACCCTCGGCCACCGGAACCACAATCCAAAAGGGCCGGCTGGGCGACGGCGCCTGTTGTACTCGTATATATAGCGTCCCCAGCGGAAGCGCCTCCGTAAGAGTTCTCTCATGACCAGAAGGAAAATCAGGCCACACAGGCCCCAGGGCAAATAGGTCATGGGGTGCCCGGCGACACGCGCGCCAGGGGGTCAGAAATCAAGACGTAAGTCCAGCGGACCCGACTGCTCATAGGCAACTCTACCTATTCTAGCAGCGCAGTCTGCCCGTCACGATCTGCCGGTCGCGATCCAACTCACGATCTCGGACTCGGAGCACAGCTTCCACGGAACCTCGGACGATGAAAGGAATTGAAAGGTTTTGAAAGCTTTTTCGCGTCTCAAGTTAAGTAGTGATGTTACTTGATTTAAGCCGCATTCTGACTGGGATATGAGACCGTTCGCCGAAATCGGATAATAGTGTGGGATAATATTAATAAGGTGCCGGAGCAGGTAACGCACCGGCTCGCGGTACTGACCGCATCCAGGGCAGCGTAGCTTTTACCTCGCTGTTGCACCCTTTGCTTGCAACAACATTGCGCAAGTAAGAGGCCGAAGGCTGTCCGAATTCCCCACCGGTGGAGCAGGACGTAATGCGGCCGCCGCTCTGACACTTATCCCGCCCTCAACGACTTGGCGTTGCCCGTCTGGCCTCGCCGCTAATGGAACAATCTGAGTGCGTTTTGCCGCAATTGCTTGGAACACACAATAGCCAGCAGGTTGCGGCCAAGTTCGTGATTAGCCCGGCCGGCACCTGCCCGCCGCTTCTGTGAATCCCGTTTTGCTCCTAGGCACAGTAGGCCAACTCGCGGTCGCGCCTGGAAAGAGAAACAGCATCACTCTCTTCGCGCATGCCTCCACGGTACTCCGACTAATGCGGATTCCGAGGGATGTCGATCAGCGTTCCGAACTGATGTCGATCACGATTCCGAAGTGATGCCGATCAGTGTTCCGAACTGAAGCCGATCGGTTTTACGGTTGTAGTTCGGAACGGTG